>NZ_CP049303.1:1600091-1920109 GCF_019443985.1 Liquorilactobacillus hordei DSM 19519 | reverse complement strand
TGGACCATTGTAGTATTTTCATATTGATTTCAGGAACATATACGCCATACTGTTTGTTAGCAATTAGGGGTAATCAAGGAATTTGGATGTTGAGTATTATTTGGATATTGTCAGTACTTGGCATATTATTTCATTTATTTGTGCATAATAGTAAGTTACAGTGGGTTGAAACTTTAACTTATGTATTGATGGGATGGTTATGTTTATTAGGAGCTAAGAGTTTGTTCCTTTCACTTGGTACAATTGGTTTCGCACTTCTATTTATAGGAGGATTGATGTTTACTTTTGGCGCGGGTGTTTATAGTATCAAAGGTGTAAAGTATGCACATGTTTATTGGCATATTTTTGTTATGCTAGGGTCAATTGCCATGTTTTTCTCTATCTATCTTTTTCTATAAACAACAAAGGTTACAAAAATAGTTAAACTTGTGGTAATGTATTATAATTATTAATAACAAAGTGAGGATGATTCAAAATCGCATTTAAGTATTATGTTGTGTCCCGTGGTAGAAAACCTGGAATATATAAAACTTGGTCTGAGTGTCAAATGCAAGTCCAAGGTTATCAACAAGCTCGATTCAAGGGTTTTAACAATTTGTCTGAGGCAAAGGGCTGGTTAGACAATCCAGAGCAATTTGTTCAAAAAAAGACAAGTCAGGTTAATAGTAAGCAAAGACACTTAAGTGAAGCAGACATTGTTTTGTGGACAGATGGTGGTTCACGAAATAATGGTAATAAGAAGGGACAACATGTAAAAGCAGACGATAAAGCTGCTTGGGCATTTTTGTTTGTTGAAGGTGAAAAGAGATATTCTGCTTCTGCTGGCGAGTATGGTGCTACTAATAATCGGATGGAGATTATGGCGCTTCTTAGAGCGCTGGAAGAATTGGAAAATCAAAAGTTGAATAACAAGCAAATACTAGCAATTCTTGATTCAAGATATGTCCTTGATGCTATTAATAAGAATTGGCTGTCTAATTGGAAAAAACGTGGTTGGAAGACTTCAAATGGTACAGCAGTGGCCAATCAAGAACTTTGGCAAAAGATTGCAACACAATTGCTTGAATTTCCTAATATTGTTTTTAGTTGGACAAAAGGTCACTTGGATAATGAAGGTAATTTATTTGTTGATGAATTATTGAATAAGACAATGGATAAAATGTAGTGGAGGTAGCGAACTTGAAAACATTGGTGGTCGTTGCACATCCAAAAATTAAGGAATCCAGCACACAACAGTTTTTAAAGGAAACAGCAAAAATTTCAGAAAGTGTCACATGGCTGGAACTAAATGACGTGACTCTGAGCGAAATTACTAGAAACAGAACATTGTTACATGAAAATCAGCGAATTATTTTTCAGTTTCCATTGTTGTGGTATAGCGCACCTGGGATCTTGTTTGAATGGCTGAGGATAACCATCCAGCAAGATGATGAAACTTGGTTAAAGTGTAAGGAATTGGGAATTGTTGTAAATATTGGTCAATCTGAGAAATCTTATCGATTAGGTGGCAGCGAGAAGTACTCTCTCTCAAGTTTACTTAGTCCGCTAGGTGCGTTGGCAAATAGATTAGGATTGACATTAATTCCTTATTTTGTTATTGAAAAATTTGCATATCAGACTGAGACAGCTAAAAAAAAGTTGTTGATAGCTTATTTACAGTATCTGCAGTTAAATCAACCGATTAATTTTAAAGAAAGACAGGCATGGGCAATCAAGTTTTTGAAAGAGTTAACCGTTAATGAGAATAATTCTATGATAAGGTTAGTCCTTGATAATTTTGTTGAACAGGCAGACAGGCTATCTGAATTAAAAACTGAAATTGATTTGATAAAGAAAGTTGATGACAATGACTACTAGTGAATGGTTAACAGCAGAAGTAAGTAAGTTAGCTGCAAAAGAAGAGGATTATAAAAAAAGAGCTTTTTTTGAGTATCTTACTGAACTTTGTGAGGAGCAGGGAAAACGAATTGAACAGGCAGAAAGTGAATTAGATGGTCGTTTATGGAATCCACAAAAATGGTAAGTTGAAGGGAAGTGTTTTGTACTATGGCAGTTAATGAGAAAAATTTACAATTTGAGATTGAGGATAAACCATTTTCAAGAGTTTTAGTGGCAGTTGATCAAGATGATTCGAGTTCTTCAATTAAGGCATTTCAATTTGCAGTTACACTTGCATCCAGAAATAAAGCGAAGTTAGGAATTGTCTCAATACTTGAATTAGAGGATTTAAATGTTTTTGAGGCCCTTAGTCCTGAAAAAAGAAATGAAATCAGTAGTTCTTTGCTTGCAGATGTCAATGTTTATGTCAAAATTGCAAAGGAACATGGTGTTAAGGAAGTTGAGGGTTTTGTAGCAGAGGGGAAACCAGCACCTACAATTATTTCAGATATTATCCCAACTTTTAAACCAGATGTGTTAGTCTGTGGATCAAAAACAAAACATGTAAGTAAACGTGAGAAAATTTTTATTGGTTCTCAAGCTAGTTATTTGGCACAGAATTCTCCATGTTCGGTTTTAGTAATACGGAAGTAGTTAATTTTAATATGCAAAAGAATTATTTCTGCAATATTTTTGTGGTATGCTATAAATTAAAATAATTAATATGAGGTGGTCAAAATCAAGCATAAAGTAGCGTTAACTGTTGGGGGAATAGTGGTTTTTTTAATTGCAGCAGTCCTTGGTGGTTACACATACTATCGTTCAACTCACTTTAATAAGAACATACAAATAAATGGTGTTTCAGTTGGTGGTTTAAATGAAAAAAGTGCTCTTGCACAATTGAAGTCTGAGAAGATAGATAATAATGTCTATTTGAATGGAAAGTTATTACTTGAGGGTAAGAAGACAAGTTCTGGATTTACCCAGAAGGATTTAAGCAAAATTAGACAGTTGCTTAAAAAACAATGGACCTTTCTGCCAGAATCAAGAAAAATAAGCTATCAGATCACACCGTCAAATGTGAGTAATTATAGAACCAATGTTATTAAACCAAAATTAAAGCAATTATTAGACAAGAAAAACAGCAAATTAACTGCAGCAGTTGATTCACATGCGGTCTTGCGCTACGGAAAGATAACATATACTGCTTCAAAAAAGGGAAATCAGTATAATGTAGCTAAAATTTTAACAGCATATGATAAGCAAAAAAATCAGCCTACTACGAATATAAAGAAGTTTGTTATTCAACCAGTAACAAGTTCAAGTAATCAGGTAAAAAAGCAAAAAGAAAAATTAGAGACTTTAGCAAAACGGACGGTTGTGTATAAGGTACAACAAACAAATTATACTTTAGCGGCTAAAGATGTAATTAATCAGGCAACATATATTGGTGATAAGTACCAAATTTCTCAAGATGGGATAGTAAATGAGATAAACGATATTAATAACAAGCAGGCCACTCTTCAAAAGTCAATCTCTTTCAAGACTCATGCAGGAGATACGGTGAATGTTCCTGGTGGTACGTATGGTTGGGCTCTTAAGACCAGCGATTCGTATGAAACAATCAGTGCTGCTTTTATTAATAATAAAAGTGAGGTTGACGCTGCCTCTGACATCTATGGAGTTGGTTATCTGACCTATGGAACTGGATACGATAATTTAACAAATGATGGCATTGGTACGACTTATGCAGAAATATCAATTCAGGATCAAAGAGCGTGGTTTTATATAGATGGAAAAGAAGTTTATACAACTAATATTGTAACGGGAAAACATAGTACAAACGAAGATACTCCAACAGGTGTTTGGTATATAATGTACAAACAGTCCCCAGCTACATTAGAAGGTAGCGAAGTTGGGAACGCGAATTATTCTGTGAAAGTTAACTATTGGGCTCAATTTACTAGTAGTGGATGTGGATTCCATGATGCTAGCTGGAGAACCGATTGGTCAAGTACAGCATATCTGACTAATGGTTCCGGTGGATGTGCGAACACGCCAAGTGCTAATATGGAGAGCGTGTATAACAGTCTCTCACAAAAAGAAGCCGTGGTTGTTTATTAATTTACTTTAGTTATTTTGTATATTATGTTATTATTTGAGTATGGGGATGTTTTGGATTCGACAGGTATAGGTCGAGCTTGGACTGCGCTTCGTAGTTGCGTGACGTAAAGACGCTCAGTTAAATATAACTGCAAAAAATAATAACAATTCTTACGCTTTAGCTGCCTAAGCGCGCTTTAGTGTAGATCTGCCCGATATCGTCCATGTATCGGTTTCAGGTCCTAAATTAAGTGGACTTACGCTGAATGCTCCCATCTGAAGTTGACAGAAGAGATTAATCAGATTAGTCATTGATGTTAGCCTTGTCGTATGGCGCGATTAATGATGAATTTTAAATGATATGACTATGAGCGTAGATGTTTAAGTGCCGATATGCTTGGACGCGGGTTCGATCCCCGCCATCTCCATATGAATTGAGGGTTGTTGAATTATTAATGAAATTCGACAACCTTTTTTGTTATAAAAATATCTGGTTTTTTTATTTCTTTTCAGAAATTTCAAACAAATGCCACATTTTTAGTATAGGATAACTTGTTAGTGACAGTTTTAGCTTTTCGGGGTATGAAAGCATAAAAAAAGGATGGGTGGATAACTTGAAATTATTAATGATTGAAGATAACAAATCTGTTTCTGAAATGATGGCAATGTTTTTTAAAAAGGAAGATTGGCATGTTGAGTATGCTTATGATGGACTTGAGGCACTATCCAAGTTTAAGGAGAGTCCAACAAGTTGGGATATGATTACGCTTGATTTAAATCTTCCTGGAATGGACGGGATTCAAGTTAATAATGAAATCAGAGCTATCTCAACAACCGTTCCTATTATTATTTTGACAGCACGTGATTCAGAAAGTGATCAAGTGTTGGGGCTTGAGATGGGAGCAGATGATTATGTTGTTAAGCCATTTAGTCCAATTACTTTGATTGCAAGAATCAAGGCTTTGCATAGAAGAGCTGCTTTAACTAATAATCCGGTTTCGGTTGAGCAAGAAGACGATGATGCTTCTTTTGATGTTATCACAGATCATTTTAAACTAAGTACAAAAACAAGAGAAGCGTACCTTTATGATAATATAATTAAGGATCTCACACCTAAGGAATTTGATCTTTTGAAGACCTTATCACAAAAACCAAGACAGGTTTTTTCAAGGGATCAATTATTGCAGTTAGTTTGGCATTATGAATTCTATGGTGATGAAAGAACAGTTGATGCACATATTAAAAAGTTACGACAAAAAATTGAGAAGGTAGGACCACAGGTAATTCAGACAGTTTGGGGGGTAGGATATAAATTTGACGACCTTGAGGTGAAGGAATAATGAAGTTAATTTATCAGCAAATGCTTGCCTTTTTTATACTAATTATGACCCTTCTACTGATTTTGGGATTTTCTTTTTTTCATATAACACGCGAAGTAATTTATGAAAATACATGGCAACAATTAGAGGGGTATGCTTATAGTTTGAAGAATCAATCAATGATGATTCAAACACGAAAAGGTAAACAAGTTTTGACTTTAAATGTTGATAAATTGAGAACTAGCGAAGTTTTGTTGAGTAATCAACAAGTGCGTTTTACCATTTATACTAGTCGAAATGATACCTTGTATCCTAAAAAAGGATATAAATCTGCAATTTCGGCTAAAGACTGGAAGAAATTAGAAAAAGGTAAAATTTTAAGAAGAAAGAGTGATTTGGGTTGGCGTGGACCTGATAAACAAAATGTACAAAATCAACAAAGAATGACTGATATTTTAGCACCATGTTTTGATAGTTCAGGAAAACTAGTAGCTGTTATTTCTGTTGGTGCTAAAGTGTCTAGTATTCAAGAATCTTTTACCAAAATTCAAAAGAATCTTTTTTATGTATTGCTGATTTCCGCACTTTTAGGCATGCTTATTAGTTATTTCTTGGCTCATTATATAACTAAGAGAATCAGTAAATTACGAAAAGTAACAAGGGCAGTTGCAAATGGAAACTTTGATGTTAAGGTAATTGATAATAGACGAGATGAACTTGATGATTTGGCAAAAGACTTTAATAAAATGACAGTTTCCTTGAAAAAATCTAATGAAGAGATACGTCTGCAAGAACAAAGAAGACGACAATTTATGGCAGATGCTGCACATGAGATGAGAACACCATTGACAACTATTAATGGTCTTTTAGAGGGATTAGTCTACGATGCAATTCCTGAAGAAGACAAGGACAAGAGTATTAAATTGATGCGTAATGAGACAAAACGGTTGATTAGACTTGTTAATGAAAATCTTGATTATGAGAAAATCAGAAGTGGACAAATTGATTTGAGACAATCAAGTTTTAATGGAATGGATGTATTGAGAAATGTTCAAGAACAATTGCGTAAAAAAGCTGATAATTCTGGTAATAAATTGGAAGTTAATGGACCTCAAAAATTAGAAGTTTATGCTGACTATGATAGATTTGTACAGATTATTTTCAATATCACACAGAATGCAATTCAGTTTACTGAGAATGGAACAATCACTATTTCAGCTGAGCGTGGACACAGGTGCAGTATTTTTAGAATCTCAGATGATGGGATGGGAATGTCAGACGAACAATTAAAAAACATTTGGGAAAGATATTATAAAGCAGATCCTTCACGAAAGAACACTAAGTATGGTGAATCTGGTCTGGGACTTTCCATTGTTCAACAATTGATGGAGTTGCATAAAGGTAAAGTAGAAGTAACTAGCAAATTAGGTTTAGGAACTACATTCACTCTGATATTTCCTGATAAGAGATAGTCGTTTTTGTGATATGAATAATAAAAAAGAAAATGTGACATGAGAGTCAAGGTTCTTGGTAACAACTCGAATTAGGTGAAGAGCTTTGACTTATGGGAGAGACATGTTTGTTCAAAAAAATATAGGGTTGAGTCAAAATTAATTTTTTAACCTAACCCTATATTTTTTTACTCTAGATAAGTATATGAGTGGTATATAAGCTGATTACTGCATATTACAATTCTAGTAATCGTTGCTTTACTTGATGTTTAATTTGACGTTAATTACTTGATGAATTAGAACTTTCACTAATGGAAGAGGAAGCTTTAGTAGAAGCTGCTGCACTAGAAGCGTTTTTTGCGTTATCGTCGGTTGTTTCAAGTTCAGGAGCATCAGAAATATAATCGGAGATGGTTGTCTTGTTGCCATTTTTACTCCATAAACTAGTAGAGCTTTTACCTAGGATTCTTTGAATTTCCGAAATTTGCCCAAAACCATTCTTATAATTATAGTTTTTGGGATTAACAGGTGTAAAACCTTTTGGAATATAGAAGCGTAAAAGATTTTTATTGTTCAAAGTATCTGATAAAGTTAGTTCAGTATTGACCTTCGTACTTTCTGCCTTTATCTTAGCAGCAAGACTCTTTGAAGGATGAGTTATCTGAAGTCCAGTATTATTATCATAGATATCACCATTGATTACAGAATACTTAGGTGTTGTAAAGTTTTCATTTCGAAAAGCTACTACCTGATCGTGATCACTGGAGAAAAGATCTGTTCCAAATTGAACATATCTTTTAGAACTAATGCCAAGTAAGTGGAGCAATGTTGGTAAGACATCAATTTCACCACCATATTGCGTTTGTACTCCACCATTTTGAATTCCAGGGATGTGGATCATAAATGGAACACGTTGCATTTGAAGATTATCATTGTCAGTCCAAGTGGATGATGACTTACCAAGTAATGAAGCAAGTTTTAGATTACGCGAGTTAGATATTCCGTAGTGATCACCATATATGATAATCATTGAATTATCATATAAACCACTCTTCTTCAAGTAATCAAAGAATTCCTTAACAGATTGATCTAAATAATGAGCAGTTACAAAATAATTATCAACGGAAGTATCACCTGTGTTAGCTGCTTTAAAACTTGTATTTTGTTTGTCTAGTTCGTATGGAAAATGGTTAGAAACGGTAATAAATTTTGCATAGAAGGGCTGTTGAAGCCTTTCTAGATACTTAACGGAGTCATGGAAAAGTAATTTATCTTTTAAGCCATATTCGGTAAGGTTGTTAGCATTAGTATTGAAATAACTCGCGTCGAAGAAATTTTGATACCCTAAATTTTTGTACACATTATTACGATTCCAAAAAGATCCTTTATTCCCATGAAATACAGCACTCGAGTATCCTGCTCTTTGATTCAAAATTGCAGGAGCACCCTCAAATGTGTTGTCAGTTCCAAGTGAAGAAAAAAGAGAACCCTGTGATAATCCATATGTACTAGTTTCAAGCATATTTTCTGCATCGGAAGTCTTTCCTTGTCCTACTTGATTAAAAAAATTAGAGAAGCTGTAAGTAGAATTACTATTGTAAAGACTATTTAAAAAAGGTGTGACTTCTTTTCCATTTAAACGAAAATTGATTAGAAATTGTTCAAAACTCTCTAAGTGGATAACAATCACATTACGCCCCTTGGCAATCCCAAACATACTAGAATTTGCTTTGGCATAATGTTTTCTTGTAAATTGCAGGATTGTATTTAAGTCCGAACTAGTTGCTTCATTACGAACTTGATTGTTTTTTGCAGTCTTCAAACCGTCATACAGCGTGAATGTATCAATACCTAAGTATTTGACTAGATAATTACGATCGAAAGTTCTAGTTAATAATTGTGGTCGACCTATTTCACCAAGGGTAATGTTAAAAACAAGAAAAAAAAGGGCGAATGATGTTACTGCGGCTGCTTGTTTTGTTGGAATGGGATTGCGGTCGAATTTAATGAAACGTGTAGCGAAACCAATTATTAGTAAAATAACATCGATAAACACAACAATATCTTGCGGTTTTAATAATGCGAAAGAACTAGTTGTTAAGCCTTCTGAAACGGAGGAGTACCCAAAAATAACATTAATAGTCATGAAATCGGTAAATTCACGATAATAAATGATGTTAAATAATAGCAGTGCGGAGTTTGCAATGTATATTAAAAAAAGTGTTAGATACGCTGGGGTTGTGCGTTTAACATAGAGTGCACAGCCAAAAAATAAAACAGTTGTTGCTATAGGATTAATTAAAAGAACTGCATATTGATAAATTCCGGTAACTCCGAGACGAAAATCAATTAAATATACAGTAATAGTTTTTAGCCAAAAGAGAAAGACTAATAAGAGAAAAAAGCCAAAGCGAGAGCTTAAACTCTTTTTTAGTTTTGATAAGTACACGGTAGTAGAACCGTCCTTTCCGAAAAGTTCACTGATGATTTATTCTAAAACAAAAAAACAAATTAAGTCAATTTAAGATAGCAATAATTATAAAAGATTTAGTAACTAATAACAAATTGAATTAAGTAGTTGATAAAAAATAAAGTAATCAGAGTTTTTTGTTAGAAAGTCTGTTATGATTAATGATGAATATATTATAGTAGGAGATTTTTATTTGAAAACGATTGAAATTACAAAAGAAGCTGCAAGAAAATACAAAGATGGTTTCCCGCAATTAAGTATGCGAGATTTTGTTAAAAGTGAACATGAAGAAGATGGATCTTTAATTAAATTGGTATCAGATAAAGTTTTTGTTGCATATGCATATGTAGCAAAACAAAGGAACTCAGATGGTTGGATACTTTCTTTAGATGAACACCAGTATATTAATGTTGACTTTTATAGAAAGCTATTTACTATGGCACAGGTTAAACGTACGAAATTTTATTACGATGAAGAAACAAATGCTTTTCGTTTCTTTAATGGAAGTGCCGATGGGATAGGCGGACTAAATATTGATTATTTTGCTGGCTTTTACGTCTTTACCTTTGAGAATCAAGGGCTTTATTATCATCGTGAATTGCTTTATGAGGCATTTAGCATGGCTGTGAGTGATGCAAAAGGTATATACGAAAAATTGCAATTTAATGTACAAAATGATGGCCTAAAGAGAAGACATGTGCAAGGTGAAAAAGCATCAGATGTGTTGGAAGTTAAACAAAATGGGATGAATTTTGCGCTCCATTTAAATAATGGCGATTTCGATTTTAACTTTGAGGAACGCGACTTACTTCTTGGAATAAAAGAGAAGTATGCTTCCCAAAAAATTGTTTTGAGTTGCTTTAGTAAAAATGGTGCTGTCGCTGTCGCTGCTAAGATAGGTGGTGCATTCAAAACAGTCAGTATTGATTTGAACTCAAAGAACACTTCAAAAATAAAAGAAAATTTTGAATTGAATAATATAGTCGCAGACAAACAGGAAATCCGTGCAATGGATATTACTAGTTATCTGGACTATGCGCAAAAACATCATATTATGTTCGATGTGATTGTTTTGGACCCACCTGTCTTTGTACGTGGAAAAAAGAGTTCTTTTTCTTTAAATAAGGATTATTTTGACCTAATTCAAATGGCATTACAGAGTATTAAAGATGGTGGCACGATGATTTTAACTGCCAATTCGGCAACTATCTCAATGAAAAGATTTAAACAAATAGTTGCTGATGCATTTATTGATGCTGATTATCATTATGAAGTTGAAGATATTTATCGGGCTGGTGAAGACTTTACAGTTGATAAGTCTTTTGCAAAAGGAAATACATTTAAATCGATTATAGTAAGTGTCTCTAAAGGACGAAAATAAGTTTAATTTATAAACTTGAAAAAAATAGGGAAAAACTGATATAATATTGTGCCGCAAAGAGAAAAAGAGAAATGAGGTATTTATATTATGTTAATCGCCCTAATACCTGCTATTGCGTGGGGAAGTATCGGGTTAGTAAGTGGAAAGTTAGGTGGAAGTGCAAATCAACAGACTCTGGGAATGACTTGGGGTTCTACTATTCAAAGAATGGACGAGTACCCATCAAATTTCAATTGGAACATTAGCACTAATCATTTTAATTGTGGGTGCTACACTAACGTCGCTGAAAGATAATAAGGTAGCAAAAGAGAATAAATCAGATAATTGGTCTCTTGGTGTAAAAGCATTAGCACTATCAACTTTGGGATATGTCGGCTACGCAGTGGTTGTCAAATGGACTGGAGTAGATACCAAAGCAATGGTATTACCGCAAGCTTTGGGAATGGTCGGAGGCGCGAGTTTTTTTGCCTTTGGTAAAGATGCTTTGCAAAAAGAGACATATAAGAATATGATTACAGGTCTTGTGTGGGGAACAGGGAACTTCTTTATGTTTTTAGCGATTCCAATGGTGGGACTTGCGATTAGTTATTCATTCTCACAAATGGGGATAATAATTTCAACGTTTGGAAGTATTTTATTATTAGGTGAGAAAAAGACCAAGAAAGAATTAGGATTTATTACTTTCGGATCTATCCTGATAATAATTGGTGGAGTTTTGCTGTCGAATATCTAACAGTACTTGTTTTCGTGTATTAAGAGGTTGTGCTAAAATTTTTATTTTAGACAGCCTCTTTATTTTGATAGTAATTTAACTGGATGTTTGAAAAAAATTAAATTATAATATGATTGTATCAGTAAGTTATTGTAAGTTATTAATAAGTGGTTTTAAGTATATTTGATTATTTTTCGTAAAAAAAACGCACAGATTGAGAATTATATTGTATAATAGTTTTGAATAAAAAAAGAATAAAGGAGATACCCAAAATGGCACATATTTCATTTGATAGCTCTAACTTAACAAAATTTGTTCATGATAACGAATTAGGAGAAATGCAAGCGCTTGTTTCGGCTGCAGATAAGGAATTACGTGAAGGTACTGGTGCAGGTAATGATTTTAGAGGTTTCTTAAATTTACCTGCTGATTTTGATAAAGAGGAATTTACAAGAATTAAGAAGGCTGCTAAAAAAATTCAATCAGATTCTGAAGTTTTGATTGTGATTGGGATTGGTGGTTCTTATTTAGGTGCTCGTGCAGCAATTGAATTTATTCATCATGGTTTCTTTAATTTACTTTCTGCTGAAAAAAGAAATGCACCTCAAATCTTTTTTGCAGGTAACTCGATCAGTTCTTCATATGTTCATGATTTGCTGGAATTAGTTGGGGATCGTGATTTTTCAGTTAATGTTATTTCAAAATCTGGGACAACAACTGAACCGTCAATTGCTTTTCGCGTGTTCAAGGAAAAATTGGTTGAAAAATATGGTAAAGAAGCCGCAAAAGAACGTATTTATGCGACAACTGACCGTGCACGTGGTGCTTTGAAGACAGAAGCGGATGCAGAAGGATATGAAACCTTTGTCATTCCTGATGATGTGGGCGGACGTTTCTCCGTATTGACACCAGTTGGATTATTGCCAATTGCTGCATCTGGTGCAGACGTAGATGCAATTATGCAAGGAGCAGACGAGGCAAGAGTTGCCTACCAAGACGCTGATTTGACAAAAAATGAAGCCTATCAATATGCTGCATTGCGTAATATTCTCTATCGTAAGGGTTATACGACTGAAATTCTTGAAAATTATGAACCATCCCTACAATATTTCTCAGAATGGTGGAAACAATTAATGGGAGAATCTGAAGGAAAAGATCAAAAAGGTATCTACCCTTCATCAGCTAACTTCTCTACTGATTTACATTCACTGGGACAATATATCCAAGAGGGTCGCCGTAATTTAATGGAGACAGTTGTAAAGGTTGCTAAGCCAAATCACGATGTTGAAATACCAAAAGAAGAAGAAAACTTGGATGGGTTGGGCTATCTTGAAGGAAAATCAATGGACTTTGTTAATACAAAGGCATTCCAAGGTGTTGTTTTGGCACATACTGATGGTAATGTACCTAATATGATTGTTAATATTCCAGATAGGAGTGCATACACTCTAGGTTACACAATCTACTTCTTTGAGATAGCTGTTGCAATTTCTGGCTATTTAAATGGTATTAATCCATTTAATCAACCAGGTGTTGAAGCATATAAAAAGAATATGTTTGCCTTGTTGAATAGACCAGGATACGAGGATTTGAGTAAGGAACTAAACAATCGTTTAAAATAATAAATTTTTTAGAAGTTACTAATTTATTGTATCAACAGTATTTAATATAGGTAGAAGGCTGGGTTGAATTTGACCTAGCCTTCTCTATTTATTTGGCTCTTTGTCAACCGCTGTTGATGGGAAATTTTTAAAAGAAAATCAATTCATTTTCGAATTGGTTTTCTTTTTTTTATTCGAATCGTAAATTCAATTCTAATCCGGGTGTAAAAATGTGACCAGTTTCTATAGCCGTATGCCGTGCGTTTAATTTGTTTGATTTTGCGATTAACACCTTCTATTGGGCCATTTGAATAGTTGCTTGCCATCATGTTTTTAATTAATGGTAGATATTTGCGATAGGTCTTTATTGTGGTTTCAAGCTGTGGGCTGACTTTGTCAGCTCGATTTAGTGTTTTAATGAACTTTAAATAATCACGCTTTCTTAAGGCATCAACTAGGGAATGCGCAACGAAGTAAGTGTGTTGGTAGGTTGAATCTAACTCAAGACCTTGCCAGACTAATTGTTCTTGGGTGAACCAGTTCTTTAAATGCGCAAACCATTGTGGTTTACGTTGATTTAAGCCAGAATAAGTTTTTAAAAATAAACGCCAGTGATGTTTGAGAACTCGATATTCTCGTGAATTTTGAGTGAATCGATGCATTAACTGTACGCGTGTCTGGTTCAGTGCTTGGAGTCCCATTTGAACTAGATGAAAGTTATCGGCGATAACTTTTGCTTCTGGAAAAATTATGTGAATTACGGATTGATACTGTGCATTGAAATCAATAACTACTTGTTTAACTTTCCTACGTTCAGCTAAGGAATAGTTACTTTCAAAGTGATTTTGGATACTTCGATTAAGGCGATTAGGTAAAACAGAAACTAGCCGATGTGTATCACCATCAATGGCAATAAAACTCATCTGATGACCAGTGGAGCGAAATTCATCAAAACACAACGTAGTTGGTAAGGTAAGCAAGGCGGTCTTAGTCTGAATCGCTAATGAATCAAGTACTCGATTAACTGCCACTGGTGAAACATTTAATTCCTCTGCAATATCAGTAATACTACGATCTTTAGTAAGCTGTAGAATAATCATCTGTTTGGTATCTTCTGAGATTTGACAGTGTGGTTTAACTAGCGACGTTTCAGCACTAAAAGTATGTTGCCCTCTTTTGCACAGATAACGTTGTTTAAGCAGTTTTAAGATAACTGGTCGTTCTTTGATAGGTGGCATCCTGACGTTGATCAAATTAGTTCCAAAACGGACTACTTGGGATTGGCCACAAAGTGGACAGCGCTTTATCGAATAAGTTAATTTGGCATGAATGACTTGTTTCTTGGGATCAGAATTGTCAATACTGATACATTTAATATTTGGGTCTTGGATTTGAAGTATATTTTCGATAGAATAGTCTTGGGACATGTTTTCTCACTTGCCTTTACTTTTACTTTGGTTGGTATGTGGTGGTGCATTTGGGAACTTGTCCTTTTATTGTACATGAAAATTGGGTGTTGATGGAAGTTCATCAACACCCAATATTTTAGAGCCATTTATTTCGTATAAATTCCGCTTTACGGTTTAAAATTTCGTACCTAGTTTAGAATTATTCAGTGAAAGAAGTTTGCGATACTTTTAATTTTTGGATAGTATCTAATTTTTTAAAGTATGTTACACTTCCTTTACTTGTGCTTTTTTTTAATAAAGATAATAATTAAATTTGTAAGTAGTTAAGCATTGGAGGTAAAGAGATGAGAAAGAAAAATTTTTTTGCGAGTGCAGTGTTGGGTACAGGCATCGCAAGTGCTGTTTTGGTAAGTGAATACTTGTTTAAATTTGCTTTTAAGAGAGTGGATTATGTTCCTGAAGCAGCAGCTGATAAACAAAAGTATGCTGAAAGTTATTGGAAGTATGTGGAATGGTTTAAGGGTGTTACAAAAGAAAAGTGGACATTTTCGATTGGAAATGAAGAAGAAAATATGTCAGCTTATTTTGTTCCGTCTAAAGTTGGTTCGTCGAATGTAGTAATAATTTCACATGGATATAAGGGAAATGGCGAGACAATGGCTAATTACGCAAAGATGTTTTATGATAAGGGATACAATATCTTGTTGCCAGATGATCGAGGACACGGTGAAAGTGCAGGAAAATATATTAGTTTTGGCTGGTTAGATAGACTAGATTATCTGAAGTGGATAGCTAAAGTAATCGAGCGAGTTGGAATGAAGTCAAAAATAGTTTTATTTGGAGTCAGTATGGGCGCTGCAACAGTTGAGATGTTAAGTGGGGAAAATTTGCCACCACAAGTTAAATGTTTAATAGCGGATTGTGGGTATTCAAGTATTCATGAAGAACTCACCTACTTGTTGAAACAGCAATTCCATTTACCCAAATATCCTTTTTATCCACTTGTTAGTACGATAAATCATCGACGTTTGGGGTATTACTTGGATGATATTTCATCGACTGAGCAATTAAAGAAGAATAATTTACCAATCTTTTTTATTCACGGCGAAAAAGATGATTATGTGCCGAGTTATATGGCTTTGGAGAATTATCGTGCTACGAATTCTGCGAAAGAATTATGGATTGTAAAGGGTGCAAGTCATGCTGAGAGTTATTGGATTAATCCTAGCGAGTATAAGAAACATATTGATGATTATTTAGACAAATATTTTAAATAAAGGAAGCGGGATTATATGAAAAAAGATGGTCATACACATACAGAACTTTGTCCACATGGTTCTGGTGATGAAACTGCTAAAATGATTGAAAAGGCTATTGAATTAGGATTTTCTGATTATTGTATTACTGAACATGCTCCACTTCCTGAAGGATTTGCGACAGAATTTAAAGGAAAAAATGAGGGATTAGAAACTGCATCACTTAAGTGGTCACAATTGGATGATTATTTTGAATTATGTGAGAGGTTACAGGAAAAATATGGTAATGTTATCAATATTAAAGTAGGGTTTGAAATTGACTATCTGCCTGGTTTTGAGGTTGATATCAAAAATTTTCTAGATGAGTATGGTCCGCGAACACAAGAAAATATTTTATCTGTCCATTTTATGAAAGGGACCGCTAATGGTTTTTGGTGTGTTGATTATGATACAACAGAATTTGCCAATGGTTTTTCAGATTTTCTAGCAAATCCGCAGAATTTGTACTATAGATATTTTAAACTAATTCAACAAGCTGTCTCTGCAGATTTAGGAAAATATGCACCGCAAAGAATAGGACATATGAATTTAATTAAAAAATATCAGGATTATTTCGGTTTACCTGTAAAATTTAACAATAGTAATCTTGAATTAATTACCGATATTTTAAATATCGTAAAAACGAAAAAAATGGAGCTTGACTTTAACACCGCAGGCTTATACAAACCATATTGTAATGAAGTGTATCCAGGAAAACAAATTTTGCAGATAGCTTGTGAAAAGAAGATACCGTTGGTATTTGGATCGGATGCACATTCAATGAGTGAAGTTGGTCGAGGTTATCACTTGGTGGATTTTATTGAAACACTTGACAGAAAATAGGTTCAAGTGTATGCTTATTTAAAATTAATGAAACTAATATAATTCTAATAAAAAATGATTGTGATTAGAAGAGTAGTCAATTACCACTCGTACAGAGAGTCTCTGATGCTGGAAGGAGACCGAAGCAATTGACGAACCACACCTATGAATCAATGAATCGAACGTTATTTCTGACTAGTAGATTTACTCGGATAAGCTCGTTAACGCTGTTGAATTTGTATTCAGCATGAGGTTAGTACTGTGAGGTACTGACAAATTGAGGTGGAACCACGGTAATCGTCCTCTTAGTCTAGTTTTAGGCTAAGGGGACTTTTTTTATTTTTTAAGGAGGTAACAAAGATGCACAAAGTAAATCTACCATTGGGAACAAGAGATGGCTTTGGGAAGCGCGAAGCAAGAAAATATTATATAAAGACCAAAATTGAAAAGACGTTGCTTGAAAATAATTTCATGAAGGTTAGTACACCTTTGCTGGAACACAAAGAAGTTTTTGCTGAGTTTGATTTAAAACAACTGGGAACATATCAATTGCTTGATAGCAATGATGACAGTTTAATATTACGTCCAGATTTAACTTTGCCATTGGCGCGATTTTTAGCTACTAATAATGTAAAGCTACCACAAAGATTTTATTATGTTGGAGAACGTTTTAAGATATCGAAGGCTCTGTCTGGTAAGTATAATCAGATGACACAGGCTGGAATTGAAATTGTAGGTTATCCTTCGATTCGAGCAGAACTCGAATGTATGCTTTTAATTAATCAAATTAGTGCAGAGTTTCTACAAGGAAAAGTTCAAATTGAATTAGGACATGCACAATTTGCAAATGCCATCCTGGATGAATTAACGCAAGATGAGATTTTAAAAAAGAAAATCAAGACAGAATTGTTTAGAAAAAATATGCCAAAATATCTTGCTTATATTTCTGTTTTTAAGGATAGAAAAGAGTATGAATTCTTAGAAAAATGGCCACGCTTATTTGGAAATATTTCTTGGGTTTTACGTAAGATAAAAGAATATGAGTTACCTGAAGAAGCACAACGGATTATCAATGAATTGACACAAATTACTTCTTGGTTAGAACAATTACCAAAACAAAAAGTTTTATTGGATTTAAGTGTCGCTCCTCCACAAAATTATTACACTGGAATTACTTTCAAAGGTTTTATCGAAAGTATTTCTGAATATGTTTTTAGTGGTGGTAGATATGATCAATTATTAGAGAACTTTCAAGAACAAGCGGAACCTGCTGTAGGAATGGGAATAGATTTAGAAATACTGGCAGATTTTTCCGATATTTCAATACAAAAAGAAAAAAAAGATTTACTTTATTATCAACCTGAGCAACTTGGATTGGTAAATAAGATTCTTACTAAACGCGGTTTTGAATTATCAATGGAAGATGATTTAAAAAAAGCATTTATTGCCGCGCAAAAGCAAAATACGAAATTATATAGAATTGATACAGGAGGTAATTTGCAAAATGTCACTGAAGATTGCTTTGACTAAGGGGAGAATTGAGAAACCAGTAATGGAATTACTTACTGCAGCTGGTGTTGATTGTGAACCACTTAAAAATAAGAAAAGGAAACTAATAATTGATACCTCGGATGACGAATATCAGTTCATTTTGGCAAAGGGACCTGATGTTACAACATATTTAAATTCTGGAGTTGTAGATATTGGAATTGTTGGGAGCGACATCTTGACAGAGCATCGTAATGAACAATATGAATTGTTAGATTTAGAAATAGGAAAGTGTCAATTTGTATTAGCGTCAACTAAGGACTTTGAAATTAACAAAGAAGGAAGAAGAGTGATTGGGACAAAATACCCACTAATTACACAAAGATATTTTGAATCATTAGGGCAAGACGTTGAAGTAATCAAGATTGAAGGGTCGGTTGAGTTAGCACCTTTGATAGGACTGGCTGATGCAATTGTTGACATTACAGAAACTGGAACGACATTGAAAGAAAATAATCTTTTCATTTATGATTATTTGGATAAAGTTTCAACCAGATTTGTTGTTAATAGAATGTCACTGAAGCAAAAAGCACGTGAAATATATTCATTGGTTGATAAATTAGAAAATGTTATTCAAAATAAAAAATTAATAAAATAGGGGCGGACAAAAATGAAAATATATCGTGAATCTTTAACTGAAATGAAGAAAATAGTTGCAAGATTAACTGAACAGACGACGGATTTAGAAATTGAACAAAGAGTGGCAGACATTGTTGAGAATGTTAGAAAAAATGGTGATGCAGCACTTAAAGATTATGAACAAAAATTTGATGGTATTTTATTAGATACATTCAAAGTGCCCACGACAAAAATAGATGAGGCATATGATGAATTGTCAAATGATATTAAAGATTCGTTATTGTTGGCAAAGAAAAATATTATTAGTTACCATGAATTAGAAAAAGAACAAGGTTTTATTGATACTAATACACCAGGAATTATTAGAGGACAAAAAGTTACTCCATTGGAACGAGTTGGAATCTATGTACCAGGAGGCACAGCTGCATACCCTTCAACAATTTTGATGACTGCATTACCTGCAAAAATTGCAGGAGTAGATGAAGTTATCATGGTAACTCCACCACAAAAGGACGGAATTAATCAAACGGTTTTGGCAGCTGCTAAAATAGCAGGTGTTGACGCAATCTATCAAATTGGAGGAGCACAAGCAATTGCAGCTTTAGCATATGGAACGGAAACAATTCCAGCGGTCAATAAAATTGTTGGACCAGGAAATATTTATGTTGCAACTGCCAAAAAACAGGTTTTCGGGAAAGTAGCAATTGATATGGTTGCGGGGCCTTCCGAGATAGGTATCTTGGCTGATAAAAGTGCAAGGCCTAGTGAACTAGCTGCTGATTTGCTTTCCCAAGCAGAACATGATGTACGTGCTCGTGCAATTTTAATAACAGATGACGAACAATTAGCACAAGCAGTTAGTGGTGAAGTAACCAAGCAATTAGAGACGCTACCACGAAAAGATATTGCGATGCAGTCGGTAAATGAACGTGGATTCATTGCCGTGATGGAATCAATTCCAGAAATGTTTGAATTAATGAACGTTGTTGCCCCTGAGCATTTGGAAGTCCAACTTGAAGACGCAATGAAATACTTAAGTCTGATTAGAAATGCTGGATCTGTTTTCTTAGGTCGATATGCTAGTGAACCACTTGGAGATTATGTTGCTGGACCAAATCATGTATTACCAACTGGTGGTACAGCTAAATTTTCTTCTCCATTAGGAGTTTATGACTTTGTCAAGAAAACATCGTTTATTAATTTTTCAGAAAAATCATTAGCCGATGATTTGAAGGCTATCACAACGCTTGCTCGTGCCGAAGGACTTGAAGCACACGCACGTGCTATTGAAGCAAGATTCAATCAAAAGGAGAATTAGCATGAGAGAAGCTGAAATTACAAGGAACACTGCAGAAACAAAAATAAAAATCAAGTTGAATTTAGATAAGCAGACAGGCATAAAAATCAATACGGGAATTGGCTTCTTTGATCATATGCTGACTCTTTTTGCAAAGCATGGTCGTTTTGGATTAGAGGTAACTGCAGACGGTGATCTAAATGTTGACCCGCATCATACGGTTGAAGACACAGGGATTGTTTTAGGAATGTGTTTCAAAGAGGCTTTGGGACAAAAGAAGCAAATTGAAAGATATGGGACAGCTTTTGTTCCAATGGATGAAACACTTGGAAGAGTCTGCATTGATTTAAGTGGACGCTCATATCTAGTGTTCAATGCGGAGTTAGAGAATCCTCGCTTAGGTGATTTTGAAACAGAAATTGTTGAAGATTTTTTTCAGGCTGTTGCATTTAGTACTGAAATGAACTTACACGCCGAAATTTTGTATGGTAGAAATACGCATCATAAGATTGAAAGTTTATTTAAAGCATTTGGGAGAGCAATGAGGCAAGCTATTACAATTAATAAAGAGATTGAAGGTGTGAATTCAACGAAAGGTGTGATTTGAGTGATCTCAATAATTGATTATGATGCAGGGAACACCTTCAATGTAATTAAGGCATTTAAATACCTTGGAATTGAAGTTCAATTGACAGATAACCCTGAAGAAATTCTAAAAAGTTCTGGTTTGATCTTGCCAGGTGTAGGAGCTTTTGGACCGGCAAAGAGAAGTTTAGAAAAAAAAGGATTGATCAATGTTATAAAAAATGCAGTTTTGGATAAGCAAATTCCCATATTAGGAATTTGTCTCGGGATGCAAATGCTTTTTGAAAAATCAAATGAATATGGAAGTCATGAAGGCTTGGAACTTATTCCTGGGGAAATTATAGTCATTCCTGAGAAGCATGGGTTGAAGGTGCCTCAAATGGGTTGGAATGAAAACCAATTAAAGAAAAATGAAACTGATTTTGCTTTTATTGCTAATGAATATACATATTTCGTACATTCATACTATGCAATTTGTGATCAGCAATATTTAATTTCAACTGTTGATTATGGGGTAGAAATCCCAGCAATGGTCCAAAACAAAAATGTTTTTGGGGCACAATTTCATCCTGAAAAAAGTGGTGACGTAGGCTTGAATATTCTAAAGACATTTTCAGAAAAGGTGGTTAAATAATGATTTTTCCAGCAATTGATTTAAAGTCAGGTAAGAGTGTCCGTTTATATAAAGGTGACTTTGCAGAAGAAACGTTAATAGAAAAGACACCTGTATTACAGGCTCAAAAGTATCAAGCAGCGGGAATCAAGTGCTTACACCTTGTCGATTTAGATGGTGCTTTGAAAGGTACGCCACAAAATGAAACAGTTATAAAAGATATTAGAAAAGTATTTACTGGTTTGATTGAAATTGGTGGTGGTATTAGGGATCTTACACGGGTAAAGCATTATTTGAATCTTGGAATTAATCGTGTAATTATTGGATCTGCAGCATTGTTTGATCCTGAGTTTGTAATCGCATCTTTAAAGCAATTTGGCGCAGATAAAATTGTAATTGGAGTAGATGGAACTGATGAGTTAGTGGCGGTAAATGGTTGGCTGGATACATCTGATACGAAAATGGGTACACTGATTAGCAAGATGGAACAAGCTGGGGCCAGAAACTTTATTGTAACGGATGTTCAAAGAGACGGGACAATGAAGGGACCTAATATTGAATTACTAAAAAAGCTCAAAGGCAGGTTTAACAACTGTAATATCATTGCATCAGGTGGAATTCGCGATATTAAAGATGTAAAAAAATTAGTAGCGGCAGACTTGCCTGATATGGTTGTTGGGAAAGCATTGTTTGAAGGCAGATTGACATTAGAAGAGATTTCCGAGGTGAATGGTAATGCTGGCTAAGAGAATTATTCCGTGCTTGGACGTTGATAATGGAAGAGTCAAGAAAGGAATTAACTTTGTAAATTTGGTTGATGTTGGTGATCCCGCGACAATTGCTGCAGAATATGAAAAACAAGGTGCAGATGAATTAGTTTTTCTGGATATTACAGCGACAAATCAGGAAAGAAGTACAATGAAAGATGTGGTTGAAAGTGTTTCTAGTCAAGTTTTTATGCCATTAACAGTTGGTGGCGGAATTAAATCTGTTTCTGATATGCAAAAGTTATTGCGAGCGGGAGCAGATAAGATTTCATTGAACTCTGCAGCAGTGGCTAATCCTTCATTGATAACGGAGGGTGCAAAAAAATTTGGTAATCAGTGTATTGTTGTAGCAATTGATGTTAAACGAAATGTTAAAGCTGGATATTATGAGGTTTATACTCATGGTGGTAAAACAGCAACAGGAATTGATGCTCTTAAGTGGGCTAAAAAGGTTGTTGACCTTGGTGCAGGCGAATTACTTGTCACAAGTATGGACAAGGACGGTACAAAATCAGGTTTTGATATCAAATTATATCAAGGATTATCTGAATTGGTTGATGTACCTATCATTGCATCTGGTGGAGCTGGTACAAGTTCGGATTTTATTGATGTTTTTCAAAAAAGTACCGTGGATGGTGCACTTGCAGCATCAGTTTTTCATTATGGTGAGATCACAATTCCAGATCTTAAGCAAACATTGAAAGTTCAAGGGGTGAATGTTAGATGAACAGACCTAATTTCGCAAAGGGACTAGTTACAAGTGTAATTGTTGATGAAGAAACAGGCGATGTTTTAATGGTTGCATGGATGAATGAAGAAAGTTATGAAAAGACGATTATGACAGGTGAAACTTGGTTTTGGTCTCGTTCAAGGCAAGAGCTATGGCATAAAGGGGAAACGAGTGGTAATACACAAATTGTGAAGAGTATTCTACTTGATTGTGATCAAGATACTCTTTTGATACGGGTTAAGCCAGCGGGCCCAGCTTGTCACACTGGGAAACGGACTTGTTTTTTTGAAGAAATTAAGTTTAAAGGAGAAAACTAAAAATGCAAAATCTAGAAGAATTGTATCAATTGGTACTGAAAAGAAAAGAAAATCCCAAAGAAGGTTCATATACTGATTATCTTTTTACCAAAGGATTAGACAAAATTCTAAAAAAAGTTGGTGAAGAATCAACTGAGGTAATTGTAGCAGCAAAAAATTCTAATAAGAGCGAGCTTGTGTATGAAACAGCAGATTTGCTGTATCACTTGATGGTACTTCTTGTGGAACAAGGGGTAGCATTTGATGAAATAAAAGAAGAATTGGCTAAAAGAGAAGGCTTGATGAGCAAAACCAAGGATCGCCGTGAAATTCAAGACTTATAAGGAGATAATAATGAAATCACAAATTAAAAAGATTGAGAATTATGTACCGGAAGAGCCTATTGAGAGCGTAAAAGCAAGATTAGGATTAAAGAAATTAGTAAGGTTATCTGCCAATGAAAATCCCTTTGGAACTTCACCTAAGGTAAAAGAAGCAATTTTAAACTGGAATTTTAAAGAAGAAAATCGCTACCCGGATGGCTATGCTAGTGAATTAAGAACTAAGATTGCAGATTTTATCGGTGTAGCTCCAGAAAAACTTGTTTTTGGAGTTGGACTTGATGAAATTATTACAATGATCTCACGTATTTTTCTTGAAGCTGGGGATGAAGTGATTCTTAGCAAGCCGACCTTTTCAGAATATGCATTACATGCTCAAATAGAAGGTGCAAAAGTTATTGAAATTCCTTGTTTACCTGAGACTGGGCACTATGATTTTGCAGAGTTTTTGAAGCAAATTACGGATAAAACAAAAATAATCTGGGTATGTAATCCTAACAATCCAACCGGAACATATGAAGATCTCAAAACCTTAAAGTCGTTCTTTGACAAGGTTCCAGATAATATTTTGATTTTGTTAGATGAAGCATATATTCATTATGTTACAAAAGTTAAGAATGCCAGTTTTTTGTCAGAATTAGCTAATTACAAAAATGTGATGTTATTGAGGACATTCTCTAAAGCATATGGATTGGCAAATTATCGTGTTGGTTATGCAGTGATGAATGAAGAATTGGCTAACTATATGCAGGCAATAAGGCTGCCCTATAATCTAAATTCACTTGCACAACTTGCGGCGATTGCAGCTTTAGAAGACCAGGACTTTGTTAATAACTCTGTTGAAAAGACACGAATCGAAAGAGATAATTGGGAGCGTTTCTTTGAAGAAAATCAAATCAGGTATTATGTCAGTCAGGCAAATTTCATTTTCTTTAATTATCCCGCTGCAAATAAATTGGCAGATAAATTGTTGGAGAGAGGATATCAAATTAGGCGTGGATTATTAAAAGATTGGTTACGTATCACAATTGGTTCAGAAAAAGACGGTGCTAATTTGCGCAGTATAATTTTGGAAAATAAGATTCAATATAATTACGAAACTGCCAGCAACTCTGATACAATGGATAAAAAGCAGTTATTATCAATGATGAGGTGAGTATAATGGCAGAAAAAATTCATTATGGAATCGTCGGTACTAATCGATTAGCAATTAAGTTTGTTGAAGCATTGAAAGAAAGTTCAAAAGGAGAGGCAGTTGCTAATTTTGGACATGATTATAAAAAGGCACAACAACTTGCTCAAGGACTGGCAATCCCGAAAACTTATGAGAATTTAGAATCGCTATTCAATGATGATTCAATAGATATTGTATATCTAGCTATAAAGAATGAAGATCATTATGAGAGTGCTAAAGCTGCATTGGAAGCTGGAAAAAATGTTTTATTAGAAAAACCATTCACGAGACATAAAGTTGGCGCCCAGGAACTCTTTTTATTGGCACAGCAAAAAAACTTGTTTATTATGGAATCCCAAAGTGCGGTGTTTCTACCAATCATTGAAAAAGCAAAACAGGTGATTGATGAGGGTGTAATAGGTGAAGTGAGTTTCATCGATATTCAAGAAAATTATGATACTACCGATAAAAAAGAATGGTTTAAGAAATTGTCTGCGGGCGGAGGGGCATTTATAAATGGCGGAACGAGTCCGATAGGTCTTATACAATATTTGACCGGTAAAGATGTTACGGAATGGAATGGATTCGAATTCAATGATGTTGGAGAAGCCGATACCAGATGTAACTTAGCTTTAAAAGCTGACAACGTTTTAGCAAACATCATTATTGCAACAGAATTTGATTTAGAAACAAAAATAGTGGTGTATGGGACAAAGGGAAGGTTAGAGATTCCTGATTATTGGGAATCAAAAACTGCTTTTTTGAAGGCAGCTGATGGCACTTCGAAGAAATTTATTGCTGATAATCAACAAAGTGAAATTGTGCATGAAATCAATCATATTAATGATATTCTAGCAAACAATGAACTAAAAAGTACAATTGTAACCCCAGAATTAACCATGCACACTATGACTATTATTGAATCAATGTACCAGAGATGGTATGGAGATCCTCTGAATTAATAGATATTTTAAACCTTAAAAAAAGATTAGATGTTAAAAAACAATTTGTTTTCTAATATCTAATCTTTTTTTTATACATACGGTAGATTGTAAAATTTAAGTTGAACATATTAGTGGACAGAAAAACCCATAAAGGTCTTCAATGGTGTCACCACAACATTCCACTAGAAAGAAGGACCTTTATGGGCACCACTATTTTATCATTTGAAGACCGCGTTGTCATCGAAACACTTCATCATGAAAAGCACTCACTTCAATATATTGCCGATTATTTAGGCCTTAGTAAAACCACTATCTTTAATGAGGTTCATCGCTTAGCTGGTGAGTATCACGCAGTTAAGGCTCAAACTGACCATGAAGTTAAACTTAGTCATCGTGGTCGTAAAACCATCTTAACGACTAACCTAAAGCGCTTGATTGAAGAAAAAATCAAGATCCAAAAATGGTCAATTGAACAAGTGGCTCATGTAGTTAGAATTGCCTACAAAACCATCTATAACTGGATTGATCAGGGACTACTGGATATTAATGTGACTGATTTACCTGACCATGGTATTCGTCGCAAACGAGCTAAAGAAACCCGTGGTAGTTTTAGTCATGGACGTTCCATCGAAGATCGTCCAGCTGAAATTTCTGATCGTAATACTTCAGGTCACTTCGAAGCTGATACAGTTTTATCTGGAAAACGTAAAGGTCAAGCAGTAGCTACGTTTGTCGAGCGTAAGAGTCGGCTTACCATCGTTAAACGGCTTAATGGACGAGATAGTACTTCAATGACCAAGGCTATTTTAGAATTGGCTAACCAGTTAGGAGATAATCTCAAGACCCTTACTGTTGACCATGGGAAAGAATTCGCCAACTACAATTTGATTGAAGAACAGGCCGGTGTTCCGCTGTACTTTGCGCACGCTTATTCGCCACATGAACGAGGCAGTAATGAAAATCGCAACCGAGTACTACGCCGCTTCATTCCCAAAGGTCAACCGATTGATGAGATTACCGATGATGAATTGATTCAAATTAACTGGTATTTGAATTCCCGACCACTCAAATGTTTAAATTGGCGAACACCGATTGAGATCTTTTTGCGTAATCTGCGTTACTAAATTTGTTCAAGTTATTTCTTGCAATCTGCCATACTAAAACAAATTAAGGAAAGATGTAATAAAAAGTTAAATTGACACATAATCCAATAAATAATTCATATTAGTAATAATAAATTTATGATTTTTAATGTCTATAATACCTTCTTCACGCAAATCGCTAAGTATTCTTGTTACAGATGATCTTGAATTTATACCACAAAATCCAGCAATATCTTCATTAGTTACAGTGAAGTCAATTAATACTCCTTGATGATTAGGCAGTCTTTTACCAAATAAATCACTAAGTTGATATAAAAAAGCACAGACAGCATCATGTTTTCCGCCCATTATCATACGTTGTAAACGAACGATATTTTCTGAAAGCTTTGTTCGATAATATTCTTTAACGTAATTGTTTAACTCATCGTCTTGGTTGACCATTTCCCAAAATTTAACGCGATCAATTTTATAAAACTCTGCTTCTTGAGATTCAACACGAACATTAAATGGTTGATCAGTGTATTTAGAAACTTCATCGCGAAGTAAACTCAAAACATCGGGTCGAGTTATGTATGAAAGATTAAATTCTCTACCATCTTGTAAAATAATTGAGGTTTTAACAATTCCATGTTTCAAAACATAAGTACTCTTTTCTTCTAATCCATGATAGGTCAAATAGGTATGTTTTTTCTTTTTAATTACAGGCATTTTTTTTGATTGAAGATAGTTCATCAGGTATTCAGTATGGCTCATTACCATATAATACACAATCCTTTCTATTAAATAATGGCATTTTTATGAAAACTTCAGTAAGTGCTAACAACTGATATTACTTTTAGTCGCGGGGAAAGTCAATCCGGTTTTTTGCATTTAAAAAGGCGTATAAGTTAAAGGTTACAAATCATACTCTTATTGAACGTATTGATAAGTATGCACGAATGAATGTTTGAAATCTCTCTTAAGTAATTATAATTGCTAATTAGATTAATAAGAAAGGAAATTGTCAAAGAATGATAGATATAAAATTACCATATGATAAGAAAAGTATTATTGCTCACATTTCTGAGAACAGTTTTGCAGGATCTTTAGTTTCCGAGGCAGCCACATATCATGCAAAATATTCAGAACAAGAGTTGGTTGAACGATCGTTAGATAATCCAACTGCTTCTCCAAAGTTGGAGGAATTGGCCAAGGGTAAGAAAAATATTGTAATTATTTCTTCTGATCATACACGCCCAGTCCCATCCAAAATAATTACGCCAATTTTGTTGCGTAGAATTCGTTCAGCTGCTCCCGATGCAAGAATCAGAATCTTGGTTGCAACAGGATTTCACAGACCTTCAACAACGGAAGAATTAATCAACAAGTATGGCAAAGAGATTGTTGATAATGAAGAAATTGTAATGCATTATTCTGAACGTGATGAAGATATGGTCAAAGTGGGTAAATTACCTTCAGGTGGCGATCTCATCGTTAATAAAGTCGCAACTGAAGCAGATTTGTTAATTTCAGAAGGATTCATTGAATCACATTTCTTTGCTGGTTTCTCTGGCGGAAGAAAGTCTGTTTTGCCTGGTATCTCGTCATACAAAACAATCATGGCAAACCATTCAGGTGAATTTATAAGTGACAAGCATTCTCGTACAGGTAACTTGAATCATAATTTAATCCATGAAGATATGGTTTACGCTGCAAAGACGGTTAAATTAGCATTCATTTTAAACGTTGTACTTGATGAAGACAAGAAAATCATTGGTTCGTTTGCGGGTGATTTAGAGAAGGCTCACAAAAAAGGAACTGAATTTGTCGAATCATTATCAGAAGTTGATGCGATTGAATCTGATATTACGATTTCAACAAATGGTGGTTATCCACTAGATCAAAATATTTATCAAGCAGTTAAGGGAATGACGGCTGCTGAGGCAACAAATAAAGTCGGTGGCACCATTATTATGGTCGCTGGTTGTCGAGATGGGCATGGTGGTGAAGGATTCTATCATAACATCGCAGATGTTGCTGATCCAAAGGAATTTCTTGATAAGGCTGTGAATACACCTAGACTTGAAACCGTTCCAGATCAATGGACATCACAGATTCTGGCACGTATTTTAGTCAATCATCATGTTATTTTTGTATCAGACCTTGTTGATCCAGAGCTGATTACAAAGATGCATATGGAACTTGCGATCTCATTGGATGAAGCAATGGAAAAAGCATATGAGCGTGAAGGTGCAAAGGCCAAGGTAGTAGTTATTCCAGATGGACTCGGAGTCATTGTAAAAGGTAAGGAATAGTATGGAAGCTGAGAAGGTAAGACAAATATTTCAACTTGTTTCTGAAAAACAAATAAGTGTGGAAGATGCAACTGAGATCATTAATAATTCAGGATTTACTGATCTGGGATTTGCTAAGATTGATACGGAAAGAAATAAAAGGACTGGTGTTCCTGAAATTATCTACGGTGAAGGTAAAACAGCTGAGCAGGTAATAGGAATTGTTGAGGCAATGCTAGGTAAACAAAATAATATCTTAGTGACCATGGTTGATCCATCAAAGGCAAAGAACATCAGAGAAAGTTTACCGCAGTTAAAGTATGACGAAGTTTCTGAAATGTTGTCATGGGAGCAAAATCCGATAGATAAAACAATTGGAAAAATTGCAGTTGTGACAGCAGGAACATCTGATTTAAAGATTGCTGAGGAAGCTGCAGTTACTGCGGAAGCTTTTGGTAATAGCGTTGACAGAATTTATGATGTTGGAGTTGCTGGAATCCATAGGTTATTTGCACGTATAGACGAGATTAGAGCAGCACAAGTAGTTATTGTAATTGCTGGAATGGAAGGAGCGTTAGCTTCTGTTGTCGGTGGACTTGTAAGTTCTCCTGTAATTGCAGTTCCGACGAGTGTCGGCTATGGAACCGCGTTTAATGGAATGGCAGCATTGTTAACGATGTTAAATAGCTGTGCTACAGGTATCACAGTTGTAAATATTGACAATGGTTTCGGAGCTGGTTATTCAGCAAGTAAAATAAATCATTTGGCGGAGGCGGCAAAATGAAAAGTTTATATCTTGATCCTTTTTCAGGAGTAAGTGGGAACATGTTGCTGGGGACGTTATTTGATCTAGGGCTTAACTTCGCAGACTTCAAGCAGGAATTAGCAAAATTAGAGATAACTGGATACGAATTAACGCTGACAGAGACTACAAGTTCGGCAATTAAGGGACATTTATTTGAAGTAACATTGAGTGACGAATTCAAAGGGCATCATGCAGATGAAGGTGTTGGAAAAATCCATCATCACGGAAGAAATCTATCTACCATTGAAAATATTATTAATAATTCTAGTCTAAGTGAGAATATAAAAAAGTCTGCTTGTACCGTTTTTGAAGAAATTGCTAAAGCGGAAGCACACGTACATGGTAAGAAGATTGATGAGATTCATTTTCATGAAGTTGGGGCAATCGATTCAATTGTTGATGTGGTAGGTTTCTTTATTGGTTTGAAATTGTTGAAAATTGAGAAGGTCATTTGCGGAACGCTTGTGGATGGAAGTGGCACAATCAAGGTTGCACATGGAGTGATGCCTGTACCAGTACCTGCAGTGATGCAGATGAGGATGAATAGTGAGGTACCTTTCAGACAAAGAGAGGATGTACTGACAGAGTTAGTAACACCCACGGGTTTTGGAATTATAAAGTGTATCACAGATGTATTTGGTGGGATACCAGAGAACTTAGTGGTCGAACAAGTAGGATATGGTTTTGGAACACGAGAAACAGGTAGTTTGAATGCATTGCGGGGAATACTACTAGAGTCTGAACAAAGTAAAAAAAGAGTAAATACCAAAAGTGATAGTGTTATTGAAGTCCATGCAAATATTGATGATCAGTCGGGAGAACAATTATCTTTTACCATGAAGAAGTTATTTGATTTTGGTGTCTATGATACATTTTTTACACCGATTTTTTCAAAAAAGAATAGACCAGCATATCAATTAACGGTTCTTGCTAAAGAAAGTGCACTAGAAGATATTATTTTGATAATTATAAAAAATAGTTCAACTTTTGGAGTTCGTTGGAATGTAATGCAACGTAAAATAATGCAACGTAAATTTGAGATAATTAATACCAAACATGGACAGGTAAAAATTAAGATTGGAATATTTGGCAATTTAAAAAAAGTGTCTGTTGAATATGCAAGTGCAGAAAAAATTGCCGAAGAAAAAAATTTGCCAATAGGTACTGTTATGGAAGAAGCAAAGAGAGAATACTATAAAAATTTAGAGGTGTAAAAATGATTCATCAGTTGTTAGCAGAATTTATGGGTACAGCATTAATGATTATTTTTGGGGTAGGTGTCCATGCAGATACAGTTTTGAATGACACAAAGTATCATGGCTCAGGACATTTGTTTGCAATCACAACATGGGCATTTGGTATTAGTGTTTCATTGTTTATTTTTGGTAATGTTACGATTAATCCTGCGATGGCACTTACACAAGTTTTATTAGGTAATATGACATGGGTGATTTTCTTTTTTACTGCAATTGTTCAAGTAGCAGGAGGAGTCATTGGATCTATAATTGTATACATTATGTACGCTGATTCTTTTAAACATTCATATGGGAAGATTGATAATGCAACTATTCGTAATATTTTTTCTACAGCACCAGCGGTAAGAAATTTACCAAGAAACTTTTTTGTTGAATTTTTTGCAACATTTGTTTTTTTAACATCAATTTTAGCTATTTCACAATATAAAACATCAGGAATTGTTCCGATTGGTGTTGGACTGCTTGTATGGGCGATAGGTATGGGTATGGGTGGACCTACTGGTTTTGCAATGAATTTAGCAAGAGATATGGGACCAAGAATTGCACATGCAGTCTTACCTATCAAAAATAAGGCTGATAGTGATTGGCAATATGGTATTTTAGTACCCGGAATTGCACCATTTGTTGGTGCAATTGCAGCAGCTTTATTTGCTAAATATTATTTAGGTATATAAAAGAAAGGTGAAAAAAATGGAAAATATAATGAAAAAAGAAAATGAATTAAATAGTGCAATGGGAAAGTATAGCAAAGTTATTGTTGCTTTTTCAGGTGGAATTGACTCAACACTTGTTTTAGATACAGCTGTTAAGGTATTAGGAAAAGAAAATGTTATCGCTGCTATAGCAAATTCAGAATTGTTTACAGATACCGAATTTAATAGTGCTGTTAAATTGGCAAGTAAGTTTGGAGTAAAAGTTGCAGAGGTTAATCTGAACTACCTATTTAATGAAGAAATTCGTAATAATCGACCATCATCTTGGTATTGGATGAAGAAGATTTTTTATAAGAAGATGAATGAATTAAAAGCAGAGTTTAATGCAGATATTGTTTTAGATGGAATGATAATGGATGATAACAATGATTTTAGACCAGGCCTAAAGGCACGTGATGAGGAAGGAATTATTTCAATATTGCAATTAGCTCAAATATATAAAGTTGAGGTTAGAGAGCTTGCTGAGAGACGAGGCCTTGAAAATTGGAATAAAGTTGCTAGTTGTTCTGTTTCATCACGTTTTCCATATAATACAGAGTTAACTAGTGTATTGATTAATCGTGTAATGAAATCCGAAGCATACTTAAGGAAATTAGGATATAAAACAGTGAGAGTTCGTGTACAGGATAAGACAGCTAGAATTGAGGTGCCTGTTAGAGAAATGGTATCTTTAATAAATAATATGAAAGAAATAAATAGGCAGTTAAAATTATATGGTTTTGAATATATCACACTTGATTTAGAGGGATTTAAGTCAGGAAGAATGAATGATGAGTTATCTGCTGGAGAAAAAAGTAGATTAGTAAATTAGGAGGAAAGTTTTGCTAAGTCAGTCAGTTAAAAAAGTACTTCTTTATTATGGAGCCGTCATTCTGATGCACATTATTGGTGTGATATTATTGAGTTGTGGAGCAAGCCAATTCCCCGAATTTTGGGGACTAGGGCTACTTGCTTATTTACTTGGACTGAGACATGCTTTTGATGCGGATCATATCGCTGCGATTGATAATACTGTTAGAAAGTTGATTCAGCAGAGGTCAAAATCAGAGGGAGTTGGATACTTCTTCTCATTAGGACATTCTACAATCGTTCTTGTGATGGTGATTGCTGTCTGTTTTTCATTAAAATGGATTAAAGTCAAGTTACCTCTTTTTGAGGCAATTGGCGGGACAATTGGTTCCACAGTCTCTGGTACTTTTTTGATAAATATAGCCTTTATTAATTTAATTATTTTTATTAATTTATGGAAGATATTGAAATCAACTAATAAAGACGATTATGATGAACATTCATTGGATAAGTTACTTTTGTCAAGAGGAATTCTAAGTAGGATAATTGCTCCGATTTTTAGAATAGTCAGTAAACAGTCACAAATGTATTTGGTTGGATTGCTATTTGGCCTTGGTTTTGATACGGCTAGTGAGATTTCAGTTATTGCAATTTCAGCTACAGCAGCAAAATCAAATATATCTTATCTAGGAATAATTGCCTTACCTATTATTTTTGCCAGTGGAATGAGTTTGATGGATACAACGGATTCGATTATGATGGCAAGCGCATATAAATGGGCGTTAGATACACCTTTAAAAAAAATTAAGTATAATTTGGTTGTTACTTTTATTTCAATATTAGCAGCCTTTACAATAGGAATGTTTGAATTACTACAAGTAACGTCACAAGTTTTTGGTTTAAAAAATAGTGTTATTAAAATAATCCAAGGAGTAAATATGGATTATTTAGGTTATGGGTTATGGATAAGCTTAACTACTGTTTGGGTAGTTTCATATATAATTTGGATGAGAATTAAAAAAGATGTGAGAGTATAGAGGTAATTTAAATTAGTAGTGACGACTTATGACAAAGTGAGTGAATAATAAAAATCTCACAAAATGTGAATCTGCCAATTCATCATGTGAGATTAGTTTGTATTATTTGATTAGTTTAGTTTGAATTAGAAAAGTTTATAAAAAAATTATTTTGAATAGAGCAACAGCACAAATGCCCGCAAGAATTGGAGCAACAACTGGAACCCAGCTGTATTTCCAATTTGAAGGGCCTTTGTATTTAAGTGGAAGAAGCTGATGCAAGATTCTTGGCCCAAGATCACGAGCTGGATTCAATGCTGGCCCTGTAGGTCCACCAAATGAAGCAACGATAACCATAACTAAAAGACCTATTCCGATAAAACCAGACATTTGATTACCATGACTAAAGCTAGGAGAGTTGGTAATACCAAGTGCCCCAAAAACAAGAATAAATGTTCCAAAAAATTCATTTACAAAGCCATTAAGTCTACTCGAAGTAGCATCTGAGGTTGAAAATGTACCAAGCACAAGATTTGTATTCTCAGTCAAATCATAATGCGGTTTGAAACATAAATAAACAACAAATTGACCAATAATTGCTCCTAAAATTTGAACAGAAATATATGGTAAAACATTACTCCAAGGGAAAAGCCCAGAAACTGCAAGTCCAACTGTAAAAGCTGGATTGATGTGATTACCTGAAATAGTACCAAACATTAAAGCCGGAATCATAACTGCAAAACCGTATCCAACAGCGATTACAATCCATCCACTGTGACTCCCTTTGGTTTTTTCAAGATCTACTGTAGCTACCGAACCGTTACCAAGAATTACCATAATAGCAGTACCAAAAAATTCAGCACAAAGCCGAATTGCTAGAGAATATTCCATGATTACCTCCTTCAAACAATACTTTTTAATAGTAGCATAAAAAAAATATAAGTAAATATTATATTTTGCTTTATTTTAAAGGATTTTTATTGGTTTTTTGGTGAAAATATTTTAAAATAAGAGTATTGGCTAGAGGAGGTTATTTGTCGTGATTACTAAGCAGATGGAACAAATGCTAAGCTCTAAGCAAGACGGCTTTTTGATTCCAGCAGAAATAGTTGCAAATGTGCAAGAAGATAACCATTTGGATCATGCATTTCTTGTCTTGACTAAAGTTAAATATTCATCGATACCAGTTTTAGATAAAGAACAGCATTTTAAAGGAATATTGACGTTACCTATGTTGACAGAAACAATGCTTGGTTTAAACGGAATAGATCCAACTCGTTTGAGCAAGAAAAAAGTCTCTGAAGTAATGCAAAAGGATTTTCCAACTATCAAATTGCCATACGATATTGAAGAAATTCTGCATTTAATGGTAAATCATCCTTTTTTAATTGTTGTGAATGATGATGGTGTTTTTACTGGAATAGTCACTAGACGTGAGGTTTTAAAGGCAGTCAATTATATGACACATGATTTTGACAAGCATTATGCTATCACAGAAAAGGAATCAAGTACGATACAGAAATAGTTTTTTAATAATTAGGGGGAATTGTTGTGCCAAAACTTAACACTGAAGAAATTATTAAAACGATTGCAGAATCAAAGAAGCAAACTCCAGTAAAAGTGTATCTAAAAGGAACACTGGGTAAAATTGAAGTCCCAAGTACGCTTGAAACATATTTTGGAGATAAATCGGGAGTCCTTTTTGGTGATTGGAAAGATGTTTCGGAATTTTTAGATAACAACAAAGCTGATATTACTCAATATCATATAGAAAATGATGGAAGAAATACTGGAGTACCAATGATTGATAAGAAGGGTTTCAATGCACGAATTGAACCAGGAGCAATTATTCGTGATCAGGTTGAGATTGGTGATAATGCCGTTATTATGATGGGTGCTGTTATAAATATTGGTGCTGAAATCGGCGATGGTTCAATGATTGATATGGGTGCAGTTTTAGGTGGACGTGCCTGGGTTGGCAAGAATTGTCATATTGGTGCAGGAACAGTATTAGCTGGAGTTATTGAACCAGCTTCGGCACAACCAGTCGTGATTGAAGATGACGTCCTTATTGGAGCTAATGCGGTTGTCTTGGAAGGAGTACGTGTTGGTAAAGGTGCTGTAGTTGGAGCGGGTGCTGTGGTAACACATGACGTAGAACCCGGAACCGTTGTAATTGGGATGCCAGCAAAAAAAGTTAAGAATGTCTCAGAAATTAAAGATGGTAAGACAGATTTAGTAGAAGATTTGCGTAATATTTAGAATAATCTAGTATTAGATATTAGGGGCTGGGATTAACTCAGGCCCTTTTGTTGATTATAGAAATTATTTTTTTAGACGTTTATAATATGTTCTGACATATAATTTTTAAGTAAAGGAAATGAGAATAATGATTTTAAGCGAGCAAGAATTAATTGAAATAAGACGTGAATTACATCAAATTCCTGAAATTGGTATGGAAGAATTTGAAACACAAAAAAAATTAATTTCAATTATTAAAAAAATGAATAATGAATGGCTTGAGTTTAAAACCTGGAAAACAGCGACTATAGTTCATTTGCGAGGAATTGATGAAACTCATACGGTGGGTTATCGAACAGATATTGATGGCTTACCTGTTACTGAAGAAACGGGATTATCATTTTCTTCAAAGCATAAGGGAAAGATGCATGCCTGTGGACATGATATACATATGACGGTTGCTCTTGGGATATTGAGCTTTTTTACAGAGCAGCGACCTAATGTAAATATGACATTTATTTTTCAACCTGCAGAGGAGAATGCTAGTGGAGGAAAACAGTTATATGAAAGTGGCACATTAGACTCATGGATGCCAGATGAAATCTATGCTTTTCATGATAATCCCGGATTAAAAGCAGGAGTGATCGGTTGTCGGCAAGGCACATTGTTTGCTGGAACCTGTGAAATTCATGCAACTTTTACTGGAAAAAGTGGTCATGCAGCTTTCCCTCACAATGCAAATGATATGGTTGTAGCAGGGGCATATTTTGTAACTCAAATTCAGTCGATAGTGAGTCGAAATGTTGATCCAATTCAATCTGGGGTTGTAACACTAGGTCATTTTAATGCTGGAACAACTGGAAATGTAATTGCTGGAAAAGCTCAAATAGATGGAACAATTAGAGCTTTAACACAAGAAATGAATTTGTTGATCCAAAAAAGAGTTAGAAAAATTGCAGAATCAATCGCAGAATCATTCGAGTGTGAGGTTGATCTTGATTTACATCAAGGAGGCTATTATCCTGTTGAAAATAACTCTGAAACAACAAAAGAATTTATTAATTATATGATGAGTACTAAAGAAGTTGTTTTTGAAGAGACAAAACCTGCAATGACTGGTGAAGATTTTGGCTTCTTGCTTTCAAAAATTCCTGGCACAATGTTTTGGCTGGGGGTAGACAGCCCGTATTCGCTACATTCAGAGCATCTTGCGCCAAAGGAAGAGGCAATTATGAAGGGTGTAGATGCAATGACTGGGTATTTACAAGCTCGAATGACAAAACTTAGTAAAAAATAAAGAGCACAAATTTAAATAATTTACTAAAAATGGATTAATTCAAAAAGAGACATGGTCAAAAATTAATTTCTGACTATGTTTCTTTTTATTATAGTAATAAACGTGTTCCATAAATTAAACCTGAATTATTCATAGTTCATTAAAAGCCCGTCAGTTTTCGTATTTTTTCGAAAACTGACGGGTATGTCTTTATCTTTTGCTGAAATACTATGTTTATAAGTTCTAGCTAGTGAGATTTTTCAACTAACTCAGAATTGCTTTGAATTTTTGGATACACTTGTCCCTTGGTTGTACAGATTTTTTTAATTTTGCCGGTTATTCAATAGCCTGGATACGCTGTAGAACCTGGTAGAACAGTCGATGGTAAACATGATACGAGCTCAGTCGCAACTGAATGCGTCGGCCAGTATGCACGACACGTGCCGCAAATTTGAATAAACGGATCCGCAATGTGCTAACGCACAAACCTGAATCATGTTTTGTCAGTGCTAGCTGCTTTAAAAAGTTGACAATATTGTAAGCCAGTACACTAACCATCATCCGGGCAGCGTTGGCATTAAACGTTGAACTATCAGTCTTATCGAAAAAGAAACCTGCTTTAGCTTCTTTGATGTAATTTTCCATTTGGCCGCGTTTGTGATACAGTTCAAAGGCTGTTTCAGCCGTTAAATTAGTCAGATTAGTAACGATAAATTCATGTGAAAAGATCAGTTCACCGGCTGCTCGAGTTGATTTAACATAGATCTGCCGCGGCTTAGGCCACGATGCTGATTGATAGATTTCAGAGTAGTAGTGAGTCTCTTTCTCTTGCCACTGGGTTTGATCACTGATCTTGACGAACTTTTCAGCTAGATTCTGCAGTTTCCGATTGCGTTTGAGTCGAATAATGTAAAACACATCGTCGGCTTCACAGACATCGTAAACTTCTGGCGTGGCGAAGCCACTATCACCACGAACCAGAATGTCAGTCGTGGGCAGCTGAGTTTGATAATGCTTTAATAGTGGTGTTAAAAAAGCTTTTACATCTTTGCTGGTGTAGGCATTTCCAGGACGCAAGACAGCTTTCAATAAGTTACCATCTTGATCAGTTGCCAGTAATGGATGATATCCTTCAGTACCATAATGTGCGTTGTAGTTAGTGGCTTCCTGTTTGCCATAAGTGTCTGAGTGAGTCGAATCGATATCAATAATCGTGGCTGTCTGGTTGGTTAATAGTCGAACACGGTCGATCAAAGCCTCATTTAAAGTCTGTAATGTGCTAACACTATCTTTATCAAAGCGTTGCCAAAAACGTGATATTGTTGCTTGTGAAGCCAAAGACGGTTTATCCAATAATAATTTAAAAAGCGGTTCTTTTTCTAAAAAAGTTGCCGCAGAATCTGTGCTATAACCGGCAATAATCTGAAGAGTTAACTGTCTTAAGATACTAGAATTACTGTGTTGACAATATCGTCGCTGGTCATTGAACCTCAATAGTTTATCGGCCAAGTTGGTGAACTGAAACTTTGCCATCAGTTCTACACACAATGTTAGCCCGCCATCGGAAGATAATTGACCACCCGTATGCGATACTAAAATATTCTTGTTGAAATTGAATGCCATTTCCTGTAAAGTTTTCAATGTAGAGTCCTCTTCTCTCATGTGGTTTTGTTTAGCAATTTAACTATACCAGAGCTGAGGCTCTTTTTGTGCACTTAAAAGGTGAAAATGCAAAATGCCCATCAAACGCGTGAAGCATGTGTTTGATGGGTATCTTGTGTATTTTTGTGAATAAATCAGGTTAAAGTTTTCTGTTTAACTTCAGATTACGTATGATAAATTGCACGGTGATGTTCGTAATTATAAGCTAGTGTTCAAATTTATGTGACGCGGTACTACTTTTAACTTAGTGCGTCATTTACTTAGTTGCGCTAGCTAGGCTAATTGGTGAATTGTTTATTTTAAAGCCCTTTTGATTTAAGACTTCGAGATATTCAGTTAAAAAAGCCCTTTGCACTGCATATTGTGCACCATTTTTAGTATAGACTATTACACGAAAAGATAGAATCCCATTACCGTTATCAACGGTGCCAAGAATTGTTGGTCCTTGTGTAATTTCTTCATACTTTGGAGCAAGTTCTTGGTTGATATCCTTTATGATTGCTGTCATTTTCTGGATATCAGATGAGGAATCAAAATAAATATCAATGAGTGCCCGCATATCATTACGTGATAAGTTGCTGACGACTGTGATGTTTCTATTTGGAATAAAGTGTAACGTACCATCATAGTCGATAATTTGAGTTGTTCTGAGACCAACAGCGTGAATTGTACCGCTAATTGCATCAATTTTAACTTCATCACCTACATCAAATTGTTGTTCTAGAAGGATGAAAAAACCAGTCACAATATCTTTAACAAATCCTTGTGCACCAAGGCCTAGAGCCACACTGAATATTCCAGCTCCAGCAATTAATGTACCTACGGGAACGCCAATAACGGATAAAATGGCATAAAAGTAGAAGAAAAGAATAAAATAATGAAAGATATTTAAAGATAAAGTATAGATTGTACTTATTCGGTTTGTTGAAAGGTGGTCATTTATTTTAGCTCTTTTAAAACTATGGCTAATAATTTTTTTCCCAGTCCAATGCAAAATTAGGAAAAGAATAGACAAAAGGATAAGTGAAAGTGTTGTAGTAATAAAGGTGCTGAGAATTTTGTCCCAATCAATTTTTGTAAGAAAATGTGTGAGAATATTAGTTTGCTTAGAAACTTGGCTTGAAACGCTGCTGGTAACTAAGTTGGATTCTTTTAAATAAAATAATTGCATATGAACGTTCTCCTTTGATAATTCTATAATAACAAAAAATGGTAAAAATAGCGTTAAATTTTCTTTTAATTGCAGTTTTTTTGCTGCAATGCTATCCTATAAACAAGTAAAAAATGAGGAGGCACAACTATGGAATTAACATTGGGGCAGCTTGCAGGACTGATTGCGGCAGTTGCATTCTTATTGCTTGTCGTTTTTTTATGTGTTGTTCTGGCAAAAGTCGGGAAAATCATGAATGAAGTAAATGAAAGTGTAAAATCGATGCGTACAGATATTAATGGCCTTTCAAGAGAGGCAGAGTCTATTTTAGCGAAATCGAATACATTACTTACAGATGTTGAGGGCAAGTCAAAAACAATTGATCCACTTTTTCAAGCGGTTGCAGATTTGAGTGAGAGTGTCTCTGACCTAAATAATGCAAGTCGAGGACTAGTTACAAAAGTTTCGTCGTCAACAAAGAGTGTTGGAAAAACTTCAGTTGCATTTGGAGTAGTAAAAAAATTATATAATCTAAAGAAAAAGAATAAATAGTTGTCTGGAGGATAGAATAATGGGAAGAAAATTATCAGTTTTTACAACTTTAGCGGTTGGTACAGCGGCATATTTTATTACGAAAAAAGTATTATCTGATCATCAGGAACAAATAAAGGAAAAGGTTGCACAGATTGCTGATGAAGGACGTGAAAATGCAGTACGCTACTACAATCATGCACGTGATTATGTAAATGAAGAATCTGGTCTTCAAGATACACTGAACGAATTGAAACAAAAGGTTGCTGATACAGCTGAAACATTCAAAAGTGGTGATAGTGTAGGGCAGGCACTTTCTTCTCTAAAGGAAGCAACAACTGAATTGAGAAAACAATTTGATAAAGAAAAGGATACTGAAAGTGATGATACTGTTGAAGATGATATCATCATTGATGGTAGATCAGCATTTGGTGAAGCAAAAGCTGCTGCGGAATTTGAAAAGGATCATCCAACAGAAGTTTTTTATCCTAAAGATTAGTATTAAAAAAGAAGAACAAGAAGAAGGCTGGGTCAAAAGTTAACTGACTCAGCCTCTTTATTTATATCTAATATCGTGCCATGTTCATAATTCGAGTTAATACTTAAATTCATTTTTATCGTATTTTAAAAATTTTGGATACAATTATATAAATAAACTTATTTTCAGTTTGTGATCGCACGAAAATCAATTATTTGAAATAAACTGAAGTTCTTTTGAAGTATGAGTAAATGGCTCAGCACCTGTTTTTGTTACATGGATACAGTCTTCAATTCTGACACCAGCTACTCCAGGAATATAAATTCCAGGCTCAATTGAGAAACACATGCCAGGCTCAAGTTGTAGGTTATTTCCTTCCATGATTGAAGGAAATTCATGCTCACTTTGTCCCATGCCGTGTCCTAACCGATGAATGAAGTATTCTCCATAACCAGCCTTTGTAATAATATCACGAGCTATTTTATCAAGCTCAGCAGCAGTCATTCCTGGTTTTACAGCAGCTTGTGCAGTTAATTGTGCATCCAAGCACAAAGCATAGATATCACGTGCTTTATCACTTAAGGTATCTCCAAAAGCAACAGTTCGGCTAGCATCAGAGATATAACCATCGAAGACAACTCCAAGGTCAAATAAAACTAGTTCATTAGCTTTTATAAAGTCTTTTTTTGGTACACCATGAGGTTCTGCGGCATTTACTCCGCTTTGAATGATTGTATCAAAACTTGTGTGCATGATACCTTTTTTCTTCAATGCATATTCGATTTCTGCAACAATGTCTTGTTCTGTTTTTGCAGTACTTAGGGCTTTAAAACCTGTTTCAAAAGCAAAATCAGCCCATTTTCCAGCAATTTCTAACTTTTTAATTTCATCTGGGGTTTTTATTAGTTGTAACTTTTCAATAAAAGGTGTCAAATCTCCAGTAAAAGATGCATTAGGAAACTTTTGTCTGATTGTTTCAAAACGTCCTACGACAAGGTTTCCTTTTTCAATTGCCCAATTTTGAGGATTTTTAACTCGTTGTAAAATTTGTGATTTAATTATTTCATAAGGTTTTTCATGGTCTAAATATCCATATACAGGGTATTTCCAACCGGTATCCTTAACTGCTTCCACTTCTAATGCTGGTGCAAAAATGAATGGATCTTGATCTGGAAAAATAAGTAAAGCTAATACACGTTCGATAGGATCACTTTCAAACCCTGTCAAATACTGAATGTTTTTGAAGTTACTAATATAGCCTACTTGATAATTATTTTCTCCTAACCAGTTTTGAATAGATTCAATGTGTGACATTTTATCGCTCCTTTGAATTTTAATAAATTTATTATAGCATAGTGATAGAATAAAACATCAGTGTTTTCAAAAGTTGAAAATCTTATGAAAAGGTAGTAAATTAGACTATGAAACGCTTGCAAAAGAGTTTTTTTTTTGCTAAATTATAATGTGGTATGAAAATGAAGTGAAAAGGGAATTTTAAAAAGGAGACTATAAGTTATGGACAAACAAACAATTACAATTTATGATGTGGCACGGGAAGCGGCTGTATCTATGGCAACTGTTTCGCGGGTTGTTAATGGTAATCCGAATGTTAAACCTGCAACACGGAAAAAAGTTCTGGAAGTAATCGACCGCCTTGATTACCGACCAAATGCTGTAGCACGAGGATTAGCAAGTAAGAAGACAACAACTGTGGGTGTTATAATACCTGATGTTTCTAATGTGTACTTCTCTTCTTTGGCACGAGGAATAGATGATGTTGCAACAATGTACAAATACAACATTATTCTTGCCAATTCAGACAATAATAGCCAAAAAGAGATTCAAGTTCTAAATACATTACTAGCAAAGCAAGTTGATGGCATTATTTACATGGGAAATAAAATTAGTGACGAATTAAGAACGCAATTTGATAGAAGTAAGACACCGATTATTCTAGCTGGTTCTGTTGATTCAAAAAATGAAATCGGCAGTGTGCATATTGACTACGTTGCTGCGGTTGAGGAAGCTGTTTCGGATTTGATTACTCATAATAATAAAAAAATAGCATTTGTTTCTGGACCATTAGATGAAGCTATTAATTCAGAATACCGTTTGAAGGGCTATAAAAATGCTCTTGAGAAACATAATATAAGATTTGATGAGGAATTAGTTTTTGAAACTGACTATAGCTATCGCGCAGGTGAAATTTTGTGGCCAGCAATAGTTTCTGCCGGTGCAACCGCAGCTTTTGTTGGGGATGATGAACTGGCAGCAGGAGTTATGAATGGTGCACAAGATGCTGGAATTGATGTTCCAGGTGAATTTGAAGTAGTTACAAGTAATAATTCTAAGATAACAGAAATTGTTCGTCCAAAATTGTCGTCAATAACTCAGCCTTTATATGATATAGGAGCAGTTTCGATGCGTTTCTTGACAAAGTTGATGAACAAAGAAGAAGTTACAGAAAAAGTCGTTGAGTTACCATATGGTTTCATTAAGCGCTCATCGACTCGGTAAGATCCGGAGGCATAAGATTGAAGCGAAATTTTAAACTAAGTGCTAATACTTTTTTGTTATTGGCATTGCTTGTAATGTTAATTTTGTTTATTAGTTCTTCCATGACCTATAAACAGCAGACTTCCGTTCCTTTTTTGGAGAAATATCTGAGTGCAGAACCTTTAAAAAATACTCTAAGTGGTATCTCATTTAATTATGCTACTGAAAAAATTAGTATAGCTGAGGTTGGTTATTTTAAATTTGTAGAGTTTTTTATGAGAAAAGGTGCTCACTTTTTCTTTTACTGCTTGATGGGAACATTCTTTTATCTAGGTCTTAAAAAACGCTTAGGAAGCATTTGGTTGACAATTGGGATTGCATTTCTTTCTACGGTTGGTTATGCAGCACTTGATGAGATTCATGAGATGATTACAGGTGGACGAACACCATTGTTTCAAGATGTTATCTTAGATGGTGCTGGTGCGCTTGTTGGAATTCTTTTTGTAGGGATATATTTTGGGAGAAAAATTAAGTAATTCAAAAAATCTTGCTTTAATCAATTTTTTTTGATATGATTTACTACGATTGTATTATTACTTTATAACAATTCGGAAAGAGGTATTAGAAATGTCAGGACATTCTAAATGGAATAACATCCAAGGCCGAAAAAATGCCCAAGATGCTAAACGTGGAAAAATTTTTCAAAAGCTATCACGAGAAATCTATATGGCGGCAAAGAGTGGTGGTCCTGACCCAGATTCTAATCCACAATTACGTTTAATGGTTGATAAGGCACGCGCTGCGAATATGCCAAAAGATAATATCAAACGTGCGATTGATAAGTCGACTGGTGCAGATGGTGCAAATTATGAAGAGATTACTTATGAGGGATATGGCCCAGCTGGAATTGCTATCTTGGTCCATACATTGACTGATAATCGTAATAGAACAGCTTCAGCGGTTCGTGCTGATTTCACAAGAAATGGCGGGAATTTAGGTGAATCTGGATCAGTGAGTTTTATGTTTGATCGTCGAGGCTACATTGCCATTGATCGCGAGGATTTAGATGTTGATGAAGATCAGATGTTTGAGGATGTAATCAACGCAGGGGCAGAAGATTTACAGACATCAGAGGATGTTTTTGAGATATATACAGATCCAAAAGATTTTGCAGAAGTTCGAGATGAGCTTCAAAAGAAGTATGAGTTAGATACTGCAGAGCTAACGATGGTACCACAAAATTATGTGCCAGTTCCAGAAGATAAGGTTGAACAATTAGAGCGTTTAATTGATCGACTTGAAGATGAAGATGATGTTTCAGAAGTTTATCATTCAGGTGAATTTCCTGAAGACTAGGTTCTAATCAAATAAAATTTAATATCTCTTGCTAGTTGTTGAGTCTGACTGGTGAGAGATATTTTTTTAGAAATGATATAATTTACTCTAAAAAGAGGTGCAAAATAATGAAGAAAATCACAATTCTTGGAAGTATTAATGTTGATGTTATTTTGAAGATTGCTCGTTTACCTAAACCCGGAGAAACAATGAAAATGAAGTCACTTGCAACGGCAGGTGGTGGAAAGGGTGCAAATCAGGCAATTGCTGCAGTAAGAAGTGGTGCAGCAACAACATTTATTGGCAAAGTAGGTAATGATGGTTATGGAAAGAAAATGTTAACACTGCTGAAAAAAGATAGTATTGATACGACGAATGTAGTGGTAAAAAAAGATGGTCAAACTGGTCAAGCATACATTTTACTGCAAGATTCTGGACAAAACAGTATCATCATAAATGGAGGTACTAACCTTGAGATAACTGCTGCTGATGTGATAAATGCACAAGATAGCATCAAAAATGCGGATTTTATAATTGCCCAATTTGAAGTTAAACTTGAGCGAATAATGGAAGCTTTCAGTATTGCACATAAGAACAAAGTAACAACAATTCTAAACCCAGCACCTGCTCAAAGCGTTGCAGATGATTTGTTGAAAATTACAGATTTGATTATTCCTAATGAGATTGAAGCACAGATGCTAACGGGAATTAAAATTACAGATAAAGATACAGCCGCTGCTGCCGCTAAAATTTTGCGTGAGAAAGGTACTAGAAATGTTATTATTACGCTTGGAAGTAAAGGGGCCTACTATTTAACTGAAGATGATGAAGGCCTTATCCCAGCATTAAAGGTAAAAGCAATTGATACAACTGCCGCTGGTGATACATTTATAGGGGCTTTATGTTCACAGCTAGAAAATAATTTGGCAAATATTAAGGAGGCTATTGAGTACGCTACGAAGGCCTCAGCAATTACAGTCCAAACACTAGGAGCAATTTCTTCAATTCCAACAAGAAAACAAATTAATAATTAGAATATGCTGAGACACATACTAAAAAAATCGCAATTTTTATTGCGATTTTTTTATATTGTAAGAAATTATTTGCGTATTTATGATACGAGGAGGTGAAGCAACTTGAATGAAGTAGTGCAAGAAATGTTTGAAGCTGCAATAAAGAAATATGCGAGTGATATTTCTTTGCATCCAAAAGGTGATATGTATGAAATTAGACTAACGATAATGGGAATAAATCAACTATATCAAGTAATTGACTTTGAAAAAGGACAGCAAATAATTAATAATCTTAAATTTCGATCTAGTATGTCTTTAAGCGAGCACAGAAGACCACAGACTGGCGCAATGACGATTCGTGATGGTGTTTACAGTCGGATGGCAAGTGTCGGTGATTTTTTAGGAAGAGAGGCAGTTGTTATTAGACTGATATATCAAAGAGCGAGCGACTTGAATGAATATTTTTTCGAAGAACAGTTGAATTTGATTTTAAGTAAGGCACAAAATAAAGGACTAATTTTATTTTCTGGACCTGTAGGATCAGGAAAGACATCAACAATGTATCAAATTGCTCGAAAAATGGGTCAACGAGTTATGACCATCGAAGATCCGGTTGAAATTTTTGAACCAAAGTTTCTTCAGTTACAAGTAAATAATATGGCACAGATGGATTATTCATCGTTGATAAAAGCAACACTCAGGCATAGATTTGATGTGCTGATAGTTGGAGAAATTCGTGACGAAGAAACAGCAAGAAATACCGTGAAAGCTGCTTTGGGAGGGCAATTAGTTTTAAGTACTGTTCATGCTTTGAATGCTACAGGAGTTGTGAATAGAATGCTAGCTTTTGGAATTAAAAATGTAGATTTGAGACAAACCCTTAGACTAATTAATTATCAAAGACTGATTCCAACTACGAAAGAAGGAAGAAGCAAGGTGTTATTTGAACAATTAACAAATGAACAGTTAGAAAGTGAAGAAACTACGCATGCCAAAATATCACATGATTGGAGTGAACGACTTGCTGAATGCATGCAAGAAAAAAGTATTACAGAAGATACTTTTGAAAAATTCAAGGAGGGCTAACAAGATTAGTTGGTCGATAAAACAGCAAACATTATTTTTTAAAACGTTGGGTGATTTAATTTATTCTGGTTTTTCACTAAGGCAATCACTTAATGATATAAAGATTTTCTTCCCAAATCAAAGGAACATTTGTAAAAAAATACAAAAAGAAATCGAAATGGGTAATACTTTTTGTTCTGGATTAGAGGGGCTGATTAACCATGACACATATAATCAACTTTTTATAGCAGAAAAATTTGGATTTCTTCCAAGAAGCTTAAAAGAAATTGGATTGTTATGGGAAAAAAGAGAGGAGCAAAGAAGAAAATTAGTAGGTGTTTTATTATATCCAGTGATGTTATTGATAATGTTAGCAGGATTGAGTATTGCAATACATTTTTTATGGCAACCACAAATGAAAGAATTAGGTATAAACACTACAGCAGGTAATAAATATAGTATATGGGGACTGTTTGTAATAGGATTTTTTTTATTAATCATTTCCTATGAGTTATGGGGATATACAAGATTATCAACTTTGAAAAGAAGACAGAAATTATGTAGGTTACCACTAGTTGGAACCTTATTTAAAGAATACTATGCATATTACATTACCTTTAACTTAGCAATTTTATTAAAAGAAGGGATGAATATTAAAGAAATTTATTTGTTTCTAAAAAAATTCGAGAAGAATACTTTTTTATATGAAGTTGGTAATGAGTTAGGTGATAATTTAAAAAAGGGTAATGATATTCATAAATTCATTGCTAAGTACGATTTTTTACCTTCAGAAATTAGTTTATTTTTACAAAAAGGAAAAGTATTGAGTCTTGTTGGGGAAGAATTTTTTTTCTTTTCTGAAATAATTTATAAGAGATTGGTAATTCAAATTAATCGATTAATAGAAATGATACAGCCAATTCTATTTGTCATTATTGCAATATTGATAGTTATTACGTATTTAAAAATGTTAACGCCAATTTATAGTAATTTAGGTGGAGGTTAAATTATGGAAAAAAGAAAGAAAAATATGTCTGGTTTTACTTTAATAGAAATGTCAATTGTGATTTTCATAATAGGAATTTTATTATTACTAATAATGCCAAAATTGGGAGCACAAAAAAGTAATGCACAGAAAATTGGAGGTGAAGCATTTAATGAGGTTGTTCAAACACAAGCTGATTTGTATAAAAGTGATACCGGTGAATCGGCAGTATCATTAGATCAACTATATGCGAAAAATTATCTGAATAAGAAACAATTTGAAAAAGCAAAAAATGAAAAAATTGTAATTGATTCTAATGAATAAACAAAATAGCAAAGGTTTTACATTAATAGAAGTTATGATTGTGTTAAGTATTGCAGCTTTCATGTTGTTAATTTCAATTCATCCTATTCAAAATAAATATAATGAGATAGCAGAGGAAATCTTTTGGAAAAAATTTGATGAATCATGGACAAGGATAGTTACAATTGTTCCTAAGAGTGGGCAAAAGGGCAATGTGTACTTTTATAATGATAAGGTAATTTTCGTGATTAACAATAAGGAAAGGAAGTATCTGAATTATCCCCACGGGTTACATTTGTATAGATATCAACATATCCAAATTTCGACAAGTGGACGAGTGGGAGCAGATACTGTTGTTTTCAATTCTGATGTGACAAAAACAAAGTATATTATTACTTTCCAACTTGCATGGGGGGATTATCGTATTAAAAAAGAGCAGAACTAGTGGTTATTTAATTGCGGAAGTTGTAATTGAAATGGTTTTATTTTGTGGATTAACCAATTTATTTTTTAACGAGCAACGTGTACTTATTAGGCATGAGAAACAGCAGATTGTGGAATTGAATAAGATGGACAAAATGTTGAATATTAGTAAAAAGATGACCATTCAAGGTTATGATAAATTATCTAAAGCTGAGAAACAAAGTATTGATAAGTACAATATTAGGAGGTGAAATAATGAGAAAAACTAACCAAGGTTTTACATTATTTGAATCTCTCTTGGCACTTTTGTTAACGAGTATGTTATTACTGACATTTAGTTTTGTGATGAATACAACTAATAAGATAAATAAAGGAGCAAATGAGCAGGATTTTTTTAAATGGCAACAGGCAATGGATATATTAACATATGAGTCACTTAAACTGAAATTTGTTAGCCAGAGTGGTAACGTTACGAAACTATATAATGAAGGAACAAATAAGGAATATCTTTTGTATTTAAAAAATGGTGTCCTCAAGCTGACAGGTGATGAAAGTGGTTATCAGCCACTTTTGGATAATGTCAGCTTTTTCAATGCATTTTATGATGAAAAAGAATTTACGTTGAAGATCAGAGCTAAATTTCATGAGAAAGAATATTATAAGGAATTGGTACTACCGATTAGAAGAGGAGAATAATTTTTTGAAAAAATCAGGTGGATATGTTATTTTTTCAGCTCTGACATTATTATTAATTATGGGTCTAATTTTTGGTGCCCAAATGTATTATTACTCTGTACGCGCATCTGCTTTGAAGAAAACAATTGATTATAAAATGGCGGAGATACTAGTTAATTTAGCAAAAACTAATAATATAGAAAATGATGAGATTATAGAATTTCATGATGGAACTGTAAAAAAAGATGCAGACAAATTCAGAATAAATTTGAAATCAGGGGAAAAGATAACCATTATGATTAATGAACAAGAAGAGTAAAGATAGTTTGTGGATTGAAATTATATTTTTTTTTCGTTAAACTGGTATAGGTTATTATAAATGGAGTGAGAAAAAATGAATTTAGAAAAAATAGGCAATGCATATAATTTATTCGATAAAGCAACTGATTTGCTAAAGGAAGATTTGGCAACTTCATATATGGATGCTTTAGTTGAAACTGGAGATAATTTACTTGAAGATGGCAAGATAATGATCGAGGATGGAAAACCAACGGAAAAGGTTATTAATAAAATCAAGCCAATCTACAATGATTTTTTGAATATTAATCTCTTACCTGAAGAAATGAGACAAGTTATTCAATTTGCACTAGTTAAAGCTAGTAAAGTCGACAAGATTCAGCCAAATCACCAAATGACACCTGATTCAATTGGGTTACTAGTGGCATATTTACTGGAAAAAATATTAGACCAAAAAGAAGAAACCAAAATTTTAGACATTGCTGTTGGAACTGGCAACCTATTAAGTACGGTAACGAACCATTTGAAAAAAGGTAAATTAAAAGATATTAGATTATTTGGTGTTGATAATGATGATACGATGCTATCAGTTGCTGGAATGAATCTAAAAATGCAATATATTGATGCAGACCTGTATTATCAAGATGCGATTGATAACTTAGTAACACCGAAAGTCGATGTAGTTTTGAGTGACTTGCCAATCGGCTATTATCCGATTGATGAACGTGTAGTTAATTTTGAAACTAGGGCTTTGAAGGGGCATTCTTTTGTGCATCACCTATTAATTGAACAGTCTATGTTGCAGTTACTTCCTGGGGGATGGGGAGTGTTTCTTGTGCCTAAGAATTTGTTCGAATCGCCGGAGGCAAAGAGTTTGCTGGAAGTAATTCAGAAACAGGCACATTTTCAAGGAATACTAAATTTACCAAATGATTTATTTACTTCACAGGAAAGTGCAAAGTCGCTACTATTATTGCAAAAACGTGGGAATAACGCAAAACAGGCAAAACCAGTTCTTTTAGGTGGATTTCCTGCTATCAGTAATAAAGAAGCTTTTGCAAGGTTTTTGCAGCAAGTTGAGAATTGGATAAACGAAAATAAATAAATATATATAATAATAGATCTTTAGAGAGAAAGAGAGTAACATGAAAATATTAGCCGTAAATGCAGGTAGTTCAACTTTGAAATGGAAATTATTTAATATGCCTAGTGCTGAAGTAATTGCTAAAGGACAAATTGAACGGATAGGACTTAATGATGCAAGCGAAACGACTGAATTTGCAGGAAAGAAGTTAGTTGAGAAAATTAAATCTAAAAACCATCAAGAAGCTGTTACTAGGCTTCTTCAATTACTTCAAGAATATAAAATTGTTGAGAAACTTGATGAAATTAAGGGAGTCGGGCATCGTTTCGTTAATGGTGGTACTTTTTTTAGTAAATCTGTGATTGTTAATGATGAAACATTGATTACAATGGAAAAATTGAAAGTGTTGGCACCTTTACACAATCCCGCTAATATTATGGCAATAAAAGCATTTAGAAAAGTATTGCCGGAAGCACTTAGTGTAGCTGTTTTTGATACGGGATTTCACCAGACGATGTCAGAAGAAAATGTTATATACAGTATTCCTTATGAATTTTATGAGAAATATCATGTACAAAAATTTGGTGCACATGGAATCAGTTACCGTTTTGTTTTTAATAGATTGTTAGAACTGACTGGTGGTAAGGAAAGAAAAAACAAAACAAACAGTATTTTAATGCATTTAGGATCAGGAGCTTCAATTTGTGCTGTTAGAAATGGGATGTCAATAGATACCAGTATGGGATTTTCCCCTGTTTCAGGGATCACTATGCAAACTCGCTCAGGAGATGTGGATCCTTCTTTGCTGATATATCTAGAAAATCAATTGGGAGTTAGCTCTACGAGAGTACTTGATATTTTAAATAAAGAATCGGGTATTTTAGGAATTTCCGGTATTTCTCCAGATATGAGAGAAGTTTTTGCACAAAAAGATAACAATCATCGCGCTGATTTGGCAGTCAGAGTATTTGTTAATCGAATTGTTAAATATATTGGTTCCTATGCAGCAGAGTTAGGCAGAATTGACTCACTTGTGTTTACAGGAGGAATTGGTGAAAATATACCTTTTATTCGCAGAATGATTTGCAGCCAGTTGGGGATTTTTAACATTGAGCTCGATGAACAATGTAACGAAAAAGCAGTGTCTGTAGAACAAAAAATAAGTAGTGCAAATTCTGCTGTTGAAGTGTGGACAATTCCGACAAATGAGGAACTCATGATTGCAGAAGATGTTTATGACTTGGGAAAAAATTAATTAGTTTAGCAATATAAGAATAGGAAGCTGAGTTAAAAATCGAATTTTAACTTGGTTTCTTTTTTTGTTTAGCTTTAAATTATTGATCACTCAAAAAATACGGGCTTATAATTTTACGTTGATATTCAAATTTTATTGACTTATGGCACACTAACATAATAAGTTGTAAGATATTTAGTGAGTAAGGGTAATAAAGATATGAAAATAAATATCTGTATACTTTAAGGAGGCTGTCATGACTGAAAAAATTACAATTTTACACACAAATGACTTACATTCACATTTAGAGAATTGGCCTAAAATTAGGAGATACCTGATAAATACAAGAGAAAAGTTACAGAATAAAGATAACTATGTTTTAGTTTTTGATTTAGGAGATGCAATGGATCGAGTACATCCACTGACGGAAGCTACTGATGGAAAGGCCAACATAGAATTGATGAATACAGTTAATTATGATGCTGTTACAATTGGAAATAATGAAGGAATTGGCAATTCGCATGAACAACTAAGTAATTTATATCGAAATGCTAATTTTCCAGTTGTTCTAGATAATATAAAAAATCAGGATAATGGGCTCATTCCGTCCTGGGTGAGAATCAGCAAAATTTTTAAGACTTCACTTGGAACTAAAATTGGAGTAGTGGCTTGTACTGCACCTTTTCCTGCAACTTATGAAATGAACAGATGGTATGCAGAAAAAGTTGAAAATGTACTGCCAAAATTATTAGCAGATTTAAAAGATAAAGTTGATATAATTATTATGCTTTCGCATCTGGGAATTGATGTTGATCGTGGCTTGGCAAAAAATTTTAAAGAAATTAATGTTATTTTGGGAAGTCATACTCATCATCTTCTGGTCAACGGTGAAGTTGTGGAAAATACATTAATATGTGCGGCTGGTAAATGGGGGCAATATGTTGGTAGAGTCGATATAGAATGTCAGGATAATGAATTACTTAAAAGTAGTGCAAGTGTCGTTGATGTTGCAAAGTTACCAGAATTCAATGGCGATTCACGAGAAATTAATAATTACCAGCAAAAAGGTGAAAAAATGCTGGATAAGAAAAAAGTTGCTTTACTGCCTAAAGATTATTTGGGAATTCAAAAGGAATGGTCTCCACTTATGCAGGCAAGTTTGAAAGCTATCGAGGGAGACACTGGGACAAAAATCGCAATTTTAAACGGAGGTCTTTTTTTAGGTGACTTACATAAAGGAATTATCTCAAAAAATGACTTACATCGTATTTTACCTCATCCAATGCGTGTAATTAATGTTAGATTGAATGGTTATAATTTATGGCGCTTAATCAGGGAAATGGAAAAGAATCGCAATCATTTACGAAATACGAATGTAAAAGGAAATGGTTTCAGAGGTAAAGTATTTGGTGAAATAATATATGATGGGATAAAATACGATTCACTTTCTAAAAATGTTTTGATTCATGAAAGGATGATTGACCCAGGGGCAGATTATGAAATTGCAACAGTGGATAATTTTGTTTACTGTCCGTTCTTTCCAACACTAGAAATTGCAGGGCATATTGATTATTTAGGTGATCGCTTTTTGAGAGATATTGTTGGGGATTACTTTGGTGAAAAATTTCCTGTATAATAATCTTAGAATTGAGGAGCGTGAAGTATGAATAGTGAAAAGAAGGAACGGCGTGAGGCGCAACTAGCAAAAAAAGCTGAAACAATTAAGGCCTATGCCAGTGATGTTCAAATGGAAAGTGAAACACAATTATTAATTGATGGACATCCTTATGTAATTGAAAAAAATTTTCGAAATGGATTTGATGTTGAGAAACTTAAGGAACGCTTTAGTCAAATACTTACGAAATATGATTATGTAGTAGGTGACTGGGGCTATGACCAGTTAAGACTTCATGGTTTTTATGCGGCAGATAGCAAGAAAGGTTTTCCATCGCAAAGTATAGACCATATGCAAGACTACCTTTTAGAGTATTGTAATTTTGGTTGTGCATATTTTGTATTGCATAATTTAGATGTCACTAAACCTGTTAAAAAGTCCAAAAAACATCAGAATCGAAATAATAATAAAAAGAAAAATATTGATTCTGATACGAAGACAGTGCGCAGAAAACCAAGAGAGACAGAACGAAAAAAGAAACCGTATACTTCTGAGAAAAAATTTGAGATACGTGAACGAAATAACAGAAAAGAAAATGTTGCTGTGTCAACAATTAAACGAAATAATACAAGAAAGCGGCACTTTGTTATCAGACAAAAAAATGAACAAAAAGATTCAAAGGCATAAGAGGAGTGCAGAAAATGAAAAAGTATAAGGGATATCTTATTGATTTAGATGGAACGATATATCGTGGTAAAGAACCAATACCAGCGGCCAAAAGATTTGTTGAAAAGTTACAACAAAAAGGTATTCCCTTTTTGTTCGTTACAAATAATAGTACTCAAGATCCTGAAAAAGTTGTTAGGAATTTGAAGCTGAATTTTGATATAAATGTAAATATAGATAATGTCTATACTTCTGGCTTAGCAACGGCTGACTATGTTGCTGACTTAGATGAAAACAAAAGAAGTGCGTATGTGATTGGTGAAAGTGGCTTAAGAAAAGCACTCTTTGATAAAGGGTTTAGATTTGAAGAGGAGCAGCCTGATTATACAATTGTTGGTTTGGATTATGATGTTACTTACCATAAATTTGAGTTGGCGACACTTACAATTCAAAAGGGATCAAAATTCATTGGAACAAATGCAGATACTAATTTGCCTAATGAAAGAGGACTTGTTCCGGGAGCCGGCTCTGTTATTTCTCTTGTAGAATGTGCAACACAGAAAAAAGCCACATATATTGGTAAACCAGAGCCCATTATTATGAAAAAGGCGTTACAAAAAATAGGGTTATCGAACGATGAGGTCATTATGGTTGGAGACAATTATATGACGGATATTTTGGCAGGAATTAGAAGTAATATTGATACCTTACTCGTCTATACTGGGGTGTCAACACATGAACTTGTTAGACAAAAAGAAATTAAGCCAACTTTTGAAGTTGAATCACTTGATGAATGGAATTTCTAAATGATAAAGGGCAGAGGAATAAAATTTATTGAGAACAGTATTCTTTTTTTATTTATCTTGTCTCTGAGTATTGCTATTACAATTAATTTCACCCCACTTTATCATTTTTTTGTTCTTAAGGATAACCTAGGTAGCTTGGTTGATTTGAGCAATCAAGCATTAATGAGGGAGTATTATCACTTGCTTTCTTTTTTAAATTATCCTTGGGTTGGCAGTTTAAATTTTTCTTTACCATCGTCTACTAATGGAATTCATCATTTTTCTGATGTGAAGCATTTGTTTCTTGTTAACTATAGTGTGTTGATATTAACCGTTGTACCGGCATACTTGATCATTAAAAAGATGAAAAAAGAAAAGAGATTATGGGAATTAATTATTCCAGCAAAATTGATGATGTTAGGTCTTTTTGTGCTGGTTATGATAATGGTACTTAATTTTGATAAGTTCTTTATTTTATTTCATGAGGTCTTATTTAGAAATAGTGATTGGCTTTTTGATCCTAACTTGGATCCGATAATTAACACCTTACCTGACACTTTTTTTATGTCATGTTTTGTCCTCTTTTTTTGTTTAATAGAATTTTTTTTATGGATTGGGATTATCTGTGGGAAAAGAAGTTTGCGTTGAAATGAAAAAAGTTATAATAGAAAAAGTTCTTGACAAAGAAGATTGGCAAGATTAGAATTCACTGTAACGAATTAATCTTTTTTTAATTATTATATCTTTTGAAGAGAAGAGTAGCTGTACTGAATGGAATACAGAGAACTTATGCTAGCTGAGAGTAAGTGAATCAATCAGGATAGTGAAGATGGACTTGGATATAGAAGTATTCGGTGGAAGCTGCGTACTCGGTAGGAACCGTTATTTTTCCGGATATTGTTTTATAAGTATCGTTGAGACACTGTTTTAGTGTGAAAAAAGGGTGGTACCGCAAATGTTTTTGGGGCTGTGCCATAAGTCCTTCAAAAAAGAAGAGATTAGCGAAAATTGTTCTTTGATTTTCACTAATCTCTTCTTTTGGTTTATAAAACAGTTATAATTGGTGCCTTTCGCCACCAATTTTCTAATATTCATTGCCATCAAGGCAATTCCAGCTTCCCTTTTTACCTTCTCAAGACCTCTAACCGAAAATTTTTTAAAACCCAAACAAGCCTTCAATCCACCAAAAACTGATTCAACATCTATTTTACGTTGTCCGTAAATTGAACCAGTTTGGTGATTTGAAAGCAACTTGCGTTCCTTAGCTTTGAAATACTCCCATGCGCTATTAATACTTATTTTACGAGGATTTCCGTTTTTAGTGAATGCTCGGTGATCAACCTGAAAATCGTTATCGTATTTGTTTGCCTGATACTCTTTAAATTCACGTACAAATCCGTACTTATCTTTGCGCTTACGGTAAGCATAAAAACTAAATCTAACTCCCTGCAGATCAATAAAATAATCGTCTTTAGGATGATACGCCCAATTCATGACCTTACGGTCATCACTTTTCCATTTGCGACTATTTTCTTTTGACATTGTCCCATATGGAATTAACGCTGTATGTTCAGGTAATTCATCTTCGAGATATCGATAATTTGATTCTGAACCGTATCCTGCATCAGCCACAATATACTTACCTAAAGTTCCAGCTGCTTTTTGTTGCTGTAAAAAAGGAATTAATGTTTTGGTATCTCCTGGATTTTGAAAAATGCCGAAGGCAGTTACAAATTGTTTACTTGTGGCGATTTGTAGATTATAAGCCGGTTTTAGCTGTCCGTTGAGCATTGGATCTTCCTTAACACGCATGAAAGTTGCATCATGATCTGTTTTTGAATAACTATTTCTTTTACCATAAATTCTGGTTTGTATTTTATGAGCTAATAATTTAGTTTGCCGTAACTTAAGTTTTCGTTTTAAAGATTTTAGTTTTCGACGCCTTGACTTGTCTGGGTTTGGAGAGATATGTTCTTTTTCAATCTTTTTATTCAAATCTTTCAAGTCATTTTCTAACCGCAAGGTAATTTCATCAAGCATTTCTAAAGTAAGATCTGTCTCTGCTGGGAGCTGACACTTAAACTTAGCGTCATTTAATTCTTCCAGAAGGGTTATAATCGCAGAGCGATTAAGCTTGTCAAAACGAATCGTATTCTTACGCCAAACAAAACTATATTTATTGGCATCAGCTAAAATTTTAGTCCCGTCAATAAAAGTAACTTCATCAATAAAATTGTTTTGTTTCAGATATTTGGTTAGTTTTAGAATACATTGATTAATCAAGCTCTCAACTTCATCTGAAATTCTAAAACGACAAATTGTTCGGTAGGCTGGAACCTGTTCTTGTGTCAGCCAACGAGCTGCCAAATTCTCCTCTGCCAAGGTATTAATACGGCGACTACTAAAGATACCTTTTGTGTACGCAAACAAAATTAATTTTAAAAGTACACGCAGATCATACTTACGCGGTCGTCCAAAGATGTAAGGATCATTAATTTTAAGGTCTTCAACTATTTGATTAATCATCCGTGCAGGATGATTTTCTTTTGGCTCCCAGTCAGTTTTAATACTAAGTACAGTCTGATTTATGTTATAATTATTGTACATTTTGATTATCCTTTCTATGAAGGGATTGTTTTTAAAGGCACTGGCTGCAACCGGTGCTTTTTTATTTTTAATTATACCAAAAGAGCTTCACCAGAAAAATCATTACTTTCTCTGGTGAAGCTCTTTCACTTAGGGACTTATGGCACAGCCCCTTTTTTGCGTACTAATATAACTGAGATTAGGTGGGGGTCATAGAAAATAAACTAAAGATAAGCAGAAACATTTTTTTCTGATAATTTAATATAAAAATAGCAAAAGATGAGTAATTCCTTTGAAAATTTACAGAGAGACTATATTGGTGAGAATAGTCATTGAAGCAAAGAAATGAAGATGGTCTTTTATATCTAATTCCATTGTGAGCTTTTTTACAGTAAGCAATGGACAGGAATGCCTGTTATAGCATTATAGATACAAATAAGATAACTTTTACTTGTGTTTTGATAAGGATATTCAAAGAAATTTGATTATTAAATAACGAGTGGTACCGTGAAAAATCGCCTCGTAGTCGAAAATGACTATGGGCGATTTTTTTTACAGAATCAAAAAGCAGAGATTCATTTTAATAAAAATTGATTGGGAAAGTGTGGAGATATTTAATGTCAGAGTTTGATACAAAGTTAGTTCATGGAAAAGCACAAAATGATAATAATACTGGAGCAGTAAATGTACCTATTTATAATTCTTCAACTTATATTTTTCCAAAAGTTGATGCTAAAGTTCGTTGGGATTATGCACGTTCTGGGAATCCAACACGAAATAGTTTGGAAGACCAAGTTGCAGAATTGGAAGAGGGGTACCAAGGATTTGCATTTTCATCAGGGTTAGCAGCAATTCATTCAGTGTTCTCAATTTTTTCACCAGGAGATCATATTATAATTGGAGATACTGTTTATGGTGGAACTTTTAGATTGATAAATCAAATATTCAAAAAATGGCACTTAGATTTTACGGCAGTCAATACACAGGATGTGACAGCTGTAAAAAATGCGCTTAAAGAAAATACGAAGGCTATTTATTTTGAAACATTTTCTAATCCTTTGCTGAGAGTGACAAGTGTTAAGAAAATTTCTAAGATTGCAAAGGAAAATAAATTATTAACGATTGTCGATAACACATTTTTAACTCCATATCTGCAAAAACCGCTAAAACTAGGAGCAGACATAGTTATTCACTCTGCTACGAAATATCTAGGTGGACATTCTGATGTGATTGCTGGGGTTGTAGTTGCTAAAAATAAAGAATTAGCAGAACAAATTTATTTCAATCAAAATGGAATTGGTGCGGTTTTATCTCCAGAATCGTCTAACCTAATTAGAAGAGGAATTCAGACTTTAGCGGTTAGAATGGACAGGCATCTTAGTAATACTGAAAAAATTGTGGAATTTTTACAAAGTCGTCAAGAAATCAAACGAATATATTTTCCTGGTTTGCAAGAAACAAAGGATTATGAAATTGCCAGTAAAGAAGTTGAAGGTTTTGGAGGACTTGTTTCTTTTGAACTGCAGGACGGTTTAGATGCAATCAAATTTGTTGAAAGCCTGACGCTGATTCAACTTGCAGTTAGCTTAGGAGCTGTCGAAAGCTTGATTGAATTACCGTATAAAATGACTCATGCAGAACTTTCGAGAAAAGAGCAAGAAGAAATTGGAATAACACCTCAGTTAGTTAGATTAGCGGTTGGAATAGAATCACCCAATGACTTAATTGCAGATATTCAACAGGGACTTGATTTATTACATTATCAAAGTTGAAGTGAGATTTTATGTGTGAGGAAGGGAATCATTTATGGAGAACAGTAAACAAATAATTCTTAATAAAAAGTATTGGAAAGGATGGTCGCTCAACTGGAACGTGCTTAGTATTTTGGCTATTGTTGTTGCTTTGGTCGAAAACTTGTTAGTTACTTCGAGTGAAACTGTAGACAATGGGACTTATCAGCTATTTTTATTGATTTTTATAGGGTATCTTTTTTGTGTTTATTTAGTAGGTTATTTTCTTAGTCCAAGAGTGAAAATTTATAGTGGACATTTTGCACAATTAAATTTTTCTTTAGGAATTTTACTATGTGTTCAAGATTTATTGACTGAAAAATTGGGGATTTTGACTCTACCATACTTTGTCAGTTTTGCACAAATTTTAGAACAAATGAGATATGATGCAATTCTGTTATTTGAATCTACGATATCATCACTGATTTTATGGATTATTAGTTTTGTAATAGGAACATTAATTGGAGTCGTTTTAGGAATATTACTAGGGAGGTATCGTCAATTTAATTATTGGTCATTCCCTTATTTGAAGGTAATTGGAATAATTCCTGCAGCAGCTTGGATGCCATTGACCATGGTAATATTTCCAAATAGCTTTTTAGCAGAAATCTTTTTAATTGTTTTATCAGTTTGGTTTCCCGTAGCGTTTATGACTATTGGAGGCGTGCAAAATATTTCACCAACATATTTTGAAGCGGCGTATACTCTTGGATTCAATGAACATAAAATTATTCAGAAAATTGTAATTCCGGGTGCACTGCCTAATATCTTTATTGGTATTTTTACATCTTTGGGGCTGTCTTTTACGATGTTAGTAATTTCAGAAATGATTGGGGCAAAGGTCGGATTAGGCTGGTACATTAACTGGGCGAAGAGTACCGGAAATTACAGTCAATTGTATGCCGCAATCGTAATTATGGCACTACTTTTTTCAATTATTTTTGCACTAATTAACAAAATTCAAGAGAAAGCACTTCGGTGGCGACGAGTGGCAAGTTAGGAGGGGAAAATTTGGCTTTTCTAGAAGTAAAAAATGTTAGTCGAGAGGTTTTTAGTAATAGTGGTAAATATTTAAAAATTATTGATGATATTGATTTTTCTGTTGCAGATGGAGAGTTCTTGTCTTTAATTGGACCTTCAGGTTGTGGTAAGACAACCTTGTTACGCGTTATTTCTGGACTTGATAATCCTGAAAAAGGTGAGGTAACACTTAAGGGAGAAAAAGTTGGCAAACCATCAGTTTCAAGGGGATATGTTTTTCAGCATGGAAGTCTTTATCCATGGGAAACAATTAGGCAAAATATCAGTTCGGGTTTACAAGCTGTGCAAGGCAAGAACTTTGATCAGAAGTTGGTAGATCATTTCATAGAAATTATGGGATTACAAGGGTTTGAAGATGCATATCCAAATCAGGTATCAGGTGGGATGGCACAAAGGGCTGCACTGGCAAGATCGTTAGTTTTAAATCCGCAACTGCTACTTTTGGATGAACCAATGGGTGCACTGGATGCATTTACGCGTATTGATGTTCAAGATATTATTTACAAAATCTGGCAAGAAAAGAAAACAACAATGATTTTAGTTACACATGATATTGATGAAGCTATTTATTTGAGTCAAAGGATTTTGGTGATGACTCCAAATCCAGGGCGCGTCAAAGAAATCGTCAACAATGATTTACCATTTCCACGAAAACGGGACAGTTCTGAATTTTTGAATATAAGGAAAAAACTGCAACAGATACTGAATTTTAAATAAGGCGAGGAGTTAATGGGATGAGCAATCAAAAAGAATTTAAGGGGAATGTAGCAAAGTTTGTAACGATATTTCTAATAACAGTTGGTATTTTTTTTACTTTCAATAATCATTCAATTTATGCTAGTTCTAGTTATAAATATGGTTCAATAACTGTCCCAGCAAAGAATGGAACGATTTGTGGGGCTCCAAATTATATTGCATATGAGAAAGGCTTTTTCAAAAAAATGGACTTAAAGCTAATTTAGTTGCTAAACCAACAAATATTGGGGATCTTGAAGCAGGGTTTTCAAGCGGTAAATATGATGCTCTAAATGGTGATTTTCAGTATTTACCGGCTATTCAAAATGGAGCACAAATTCTTGCTGCTGGTGGTTTACACCAAGGATGCATCGAAGTCTTAGTTCCTAAAAATTCGAGTATACATAGTGTTAAGGACTTAAAAGGCAAAACAATTGGTACGCCTGGTCAGGGGTCTACTGGTCAATATGTTGCAACAATTGCACTGCAGCATGCTGGTATTGATGTTAAAAGCGGAGTGGTTTGGAAAACTTATGATTATGATTTATTAACTAAAGCAGCAGAAAAAGGTGAAGTGGATGCAATTGCAACTGTTGATCCCTTTGCATATCAAGCACAAAAACAAAATCATTTCAGAGTAATTGTTAATAATAATAATAGTTCTAATAGCACTAAAATGGCAAAAATGGGTATGAAAAAAAGTGGTTCTTGCTGCTACTTGTATTTACCACAAAAATTAGTTAAGGAAAATCCCGCAAAAGCCGCAGCAATTGTAAAGTCATACAAAGAAGCTGCAGCATGGATTGATAAACATCCTTCAGAAACTGCCAGCATTCTGCTAAATAAAAAATATGTAGCAGAAACAAAATTTTTTAATCACAAAAATGTTGCAAACTTGATTAAGAGTTATCATTTTTCATTGAAGGGCAAAGAAGGCAAAGAAGATTTGAAATATTATGCAGAACAATTGAAAAAGGCTAGATTTTTAAAGAGCAATACCAATGTAAAAAAACTGATTAAGAGTGCATACTACAAAAATTAAGTTATTATCAGAGCTTATTTAGCGTAGAACTTTGAAACAGATCGGAAGAATTTACAAGCAATTAATGATTGATTTTAACAATTGGAGATGATTTTAACGAGTAAGAAGTTTGATACAAAAAAGATTCATAGTGGGTATAAACCAAAGGACTTTGGATATTCTGCAACCGTTCCAATTTTTCAAAGTGTTGCTTTTGACTTGGGAAACACCGAGCGTGCAGACAAAATAGTTCAAAGTGAATTACCAGGTGCCTTTATGTATTCAAGAGTATCCAATCCAACAGTTGATATCTTTGAAAAAAGAATTAATGATCTTGATGGAGGTGTAGGTGCGGTTGCAGTTGCTTCCGGCATGGCGGCCATTACCTATGCAGTTTTAAATGTTGCTGAAGGAGGAGGAAGAATTATTGCTCCATTAGATATCTACGGAGCTTCCCTGGATGAATTTAGAACACTTTTACCAAAGTATAATATTAATTTTGATTTTGTTGAAAATATTAATGATTTCGATAAAATTCAAGAACTTATAAGTTTTGATACAAAAGCTATTTATGTTGAAAGTGTTTCTAATCCGATTACAAACATTGCAGATATATCACGGTTAGCTGAATTAGCCCACAAAAATAAAATTCCATTGATTGTCGATAATACCTTTCCTACTCCGTATCTATTTAATCCAATTAAGTTTGGAGCCGATATAGTTGTTTATTCTTCAACTAAAGGTATTAGCGGACATGGTAATGTTGTGTCTGGAATAGTTGTAGATGGCGGTAATTTTGAATGGACTAAGGAAAAATTCCCTCAATTTTTCGAACCAGAATTAGTTTTGGAAAAAGAAGGAAGAAAAGACAGCAGCTTTGTAGGAGTGTTTGGTAAGAGGGCTTTTAATGAACGTCTACGAACAAAATATTTAAGACTGATGGGAGCAGTATTAAATCCATTTACTGCTTATCTTGGATTATTAGGACTTGAGACACTTTCGGAAAGAGTTAGCAAGGAAGTCTTGACTGCTTTGAAGATTGCGCAATATTTAGAGAGCAATGAACATGTTGAGAAAATTTTTCATAGTGGTCTCTTAAATACCTCGCAAAGTAAATTAGTTGAGAAATATTACCCTAATGGAATAGGGACGGTGTTCTCGTTTAAATTAGGAGGAACGGTGGAAAATACTAGGAAATTATTAAATAGTGTTAAGCTGTTCACTTACTTACCTAATGTTGGCGATAATCGTTCGCTTATCGTTAATCCAAGTGGAACAACGCATCGTGAGGTACCGGAAAATGAAAGAAAAAAGCAAAATATTTCAGATAATCTCATTAGACTTTCCATAGGCTTAGAAAATGCGGATGATTTAATTCAAGATTTAGAACAAGCAATTGAACAAGCTTTTAAGGAGTGAGAGTAAAATGACTAAAGAAAAGATTGTAATTGATTTGAAAGACATAACTGAATTGCGTCATTATTTTCATCAATATCCTGAATTGTCTAACAATGAAGTCAATACTACAAAAAAAATCAAAGAAATTTTGACTGGTTGGGGAGTTTCGATTTTGCCAACTAGCTTAAATACAGGCCTTTTGGCAGAAATTAAAGGTAAGCAACCGGGGGCGGTAATTGCTTTAAGGGCAGATATTGATGCTTTGCCAGTGCAAGAAAAAACAAATTTAACTTTTAAGTCACTTAATTCAGGTGTGATGCACGCTTGTGGACATGATTTGCATTTAACTAGTTTATTAGGAGCAATAAAGTATTTCAAAGATAATCAGGAGCAAATCAAGGGAACAATTCAATTTTTGTTTCAACCAGCTGAAGAAGCTGGAGGTGGAGCAGAACAAGTTATTGAAAAAAAAGTGCTTAAAGATGTAAAGGCCATTTTAGGTTTTCATAATAATCCTAATTTACCAGTTGGGACCATTGCCTTGCAGTCTGGTCCGATGATGGCAGGTTGCTATAAATTTGAGGTTACAATAAAGGGTCAAGGGTCACACGGAGCAAAACCAGAAAAGGGGCGTGATCCGATAATTGCTTCAACTGAAATAGTCGGTGCTTTACAGACGATTGTAAGTAGAAATGTTAATCCGCAAGATGCAGTAGTTGTAAGCGTCACTAACATTAACGCAGGTAGTGTTTGGAATGTTATCCCCAGTGAAGCTTATTTTCAAGGAACTGTGCGACTTTTTGATGAAAAAAATGCCGAATTGGTGAAGCAAAGACTTTTTGAATTAATAGAAGGAATTGCTAAAGCATATGGACAGTCAGTTGAAATAGATTGGAGTGAACGGGCACTTCCAATAAATAACGATTCAGATTTGACACAAATTGTAATTAATAGTCTGTCAAATACAGTTCACAAGCCCCTTTTATCGATGGCAGGAGAAGATTTTGCCACTTATCAAAAGAAGATTCCTGGAGTCTTTGCTTTTATTGGTTCTAATGGTTCACCAGATGCAGCAGATTGGCATGAACCAAATTTTGTTGGACTTGATGAGGCTTTGAAGACGGGAGTCAATTATTTTATTGAAGGTGCACAAGGATTGTTAGAATATCTGAGTGAGAAGGTGAATTGAGGTTGGAAAATGAACTTCTTTCATTACTGGATAAGAATTTACTGGAAGTTGAACCATCGCTAATTAGAAAATTTGATGATGAGATTAGTAAGATACCCGGTATAGTAAAACTTACGTTGGGCGAACCATATTTCAATACTCCTGATCATATAAAAATGGCAGGAATAAAAGCAATCATTGATAATCAGACACATTATGCTCCAAATCGTGGAATAGCTGAACTTAGGGAAGCAATAAGTGAATATTTGCAGTGCCATTATGCAGTGTCATATAATCCAGAGAATCAAATCATAGTCACTAATGGTGCTACAGAAGCGATTAGTACAGCTATGAACTCTTTTTTGGGGCAAGGGGATGTGGTTTTGTGCCCTTCACCAGCTTTTGGATTGTATAGGAATTTAGCAAAGATAAATGGAGCTAAGTATATAGAAATTGACACAGAAAATGATAACTATAAATTAACTCCAGAAAAGTTAAAAAGCTACTTAAATAAATATCAAGCATCAGTTAAGATACTGGTTTTAAACTACCCTAATAATCCAACAGGGGTGAGTTATTCTGAAATTGAAATAAAAGAACTTGCAGATGTCTTGAAAAAATACTCGATTTTTGTTTTGAGTGACGAAATTTATAGTGAACTTGTTTACCAGAAAAAACATGTATCAATTGCATATTATTTACCAGAGCAAACATTGCTAGTCAATGGAGTATCTAAGTCCTATGCCATGACTGGCTGGCGTGTAGGTTATCTATGCGGGCCCAGGAAAATAATTACAAATCTAATAAAGCTTCATCAGGCTAACGTTGCAACGATTGGAACTATAAACATGATTGCTGCCACGGAAGGATTAATTAATGGTGAAAACGATATAAAAAAAATGCGTGCGGAATATGAAAAAAAGCAAGAATTTGTTTGTGAATGTCTCAAGAAAATCGGCTATTCTTTTATACCGGCTGACGGAGCATTTTATGTTTATGTCAAATTACCACATGATTTTCAGGGATCTAGCATTGATTACGCAAGAGTACTTGCAAAAAAAGCGCATGTTGCAGTTATTCCTGGAGCAGCATTTGCGAAGGAAGATCAAAAATATTTTCGTATTAGTTACGCTACTTCGGATGATAACCTGACGAGTGCGATGAAACGATTAGAAAAATTTATGAAAGATGGGTAAAAATAAGTTGACAAAAATAATTGCTTATCATGTTCGACAAGATGAAGAACCATTTATTTTACAATGGAGCAAGAAAAATGAAGTTGAGGTTAAAAGTGTTCCATTCGAACTCCACCCTGACACTGTAGAGTATGCAAAGGGATATGATGGAATTATTTTTAAACAACGTAGTAAATTAGACACAGATGCCTCGATTTATCAAACTTTAAAAAATTATGGAATCCGACAGTTATCTTGTCGTTCTGCGGGGATAGATACAATTGATCTTCATGCCGCTGCATTAAATGGCATCAAGGTGACTAATGTTCCTTCGTATTCTCCGCATGCAGTTGCAGAATTGGTTTTGATGCAAGCTATGCAATTGATTAGACATTATCCAGAATTTAAGGAACGTTTAGACAATAATGATTATGTTGTTGACGGATTGCGATCACGCGAACTTTCAGAATATGTTATAGGTATTATTGGGGTTGGCAGAATTGGGAGTACGGTTGCAAAAATATTCCATAGTTTAGGTGCAACAGTTCTGGGGAATGACCCTGTAAAAAATTTAGAGTTAGAACAAGCTGGAATTTTGACGTATGTTGAAAAAAACGAAATTTATCGAAAAGCGGATATTGTAACTTCGCATGTTTATTTGAGTAGGCAAAATATTCATTTGATCGATCAAGATGCTTTCTCCAAAATGAAATCAACTGCTTTTTTGATAAATGATTCTCGTGGGTCGGTTGTGAACACCGCTGATTTAATAACTGCTTTAGAGAAGAAACAGATTGCAGGGGCAGCTTTAGATGTTGTTGAAGAAGAAACCAAGATTTTTAATTTTAAATTTGATACTCAAACTCCAGTAGCTAACTACAATCGACTTAAGGAATTGACAAATGTGATTCTGACGCCACATATTGCCTTTTATACAGATATTGCAGTTGAACGAATGGTAAAACAGGCTCTAGATGATGCATTAACCATTATTCAAGGAAAGCACAGTTCACACGAAATAAGTTTCAAGGGAGAATAAGGATGGTTGAATTCAGAAAAATGACGATCAATGATTATGAACAGGTATTTGCTTTATGGGAGAGAACACCTGGAATGAATCTTCAGTCATTGAATAACACACGGGTAGGAATTAAGAGTGTAATTGATCGTAATTCCAATTTTTGTTTTGTTGCTGAAGAACAAGGAATAATAATTGCAACGATTTTAGGGGCAACCGATGGTAGAAAAGGTTATTTTTATCATGTTGCAGTTGCTGAAAATTATCAACGGCAACAAATTGGCAAAAAACTAATTCTAAGAGTTTTAGAAGAATTTAAGCTGAATAATATAGAAAAAGTTGGTTTGTTCACAGTCAAGGATAATATTGAAGGACAGAAGTTCTGGAAGCATTTAGGTTTTAAAGAACGTTCTGATATCAAATATATGGATTTGGATTTATAGTTATAGCAGGGGTCGTACAAAAAATTAAACTTTGATTCAATTTCGCTAATTATTCCGTATAAACATGTCCCATAAGTTAAAACTTGAGTACTAACTTCGAAAAAAGAAGAAATAATCTAAATTAAAAAAATATCTTCCATATTAAACTTTATGTTTAACGTGGAGGATATTTTTATTAGTTTTTTTAGGAAATTTAAAGGAACGTTCTTATTAATGTCTTTTTTTGAGAGCTCCTATTACTGCTGGAATCAGTGAAACAACGATGATTCCAATAACTACTAGTGAGAAATGTTCTTTAACAAACGGAATATTCCCGAAGAAGTATCCAGATCCGCAGCATAAGACCATCCATGCTGTTGCTCCTAATATGTTATAGCGGAAAAATTTGTTGTAAGGCATATGACTACTACCAGCAACAAAAGGAGACATTGTTCTAATGATTGGCATGAAACGAGCTAATGAAATTGCAACACCACCATGTTTCTCAAAAAACGCGCGCGTGTGCTCAAGGTTTTCTTCTTTAATAAATCTCCCTAGAAAAGAATTCTTATTTATGGAATTGCCTATTTTGTGTCCAATGAAGAAATTAAGTGAGTCTCCAAGAATAGGTGCTATCCAAAACAGCAAGACAAATATCCAGATATTTAGATGATAGGTAGAATTAGCTGCAAGAGCACATGCCGCGAAAAGCAGCGAATCACCAGGTAAGAATGGTAGTATTACGGCACCTGTCTCAACAAAGATTATTGTGAATAAAATAAGATAGGTCCAGTTGCCAAAGGTATTAACAATTGTTATAAGATGGGTATCAATGTGTAAAATAAAATCAATTAAAAAACTCATAAGTTACTCCTTGCTATTTATTAGTTTAGTTCTGGAAAGTTTTTAATAAGCTGCGTACTATGAGCAGCTTGTCGAATATCGGGATGAATTTTATTCATTGCACTGTTAACGGCAATAGGTGCTTCACCAAAACCGGTTGCAATTAGATTAACTCGTCCAGGATATTCAATTGTATCACCGATAGCATAAATTCCAGGGATGGATGTCTCCATATCGGTTTTTACTTTAATTAGATTGTGGTCAGTCTCAATATTCCAAGACTTCAGAGTTTTATTATTAGAAACAAAACCATAATTTACTAGAAGAAAGTCAGCAAGTAACTCTTTTTTCTCATCAGTTTTGACTTTCTTAATAGTAATTTTGATTTTATCGTCAGCAGAATCTAAAGCGCTGATTAGATAGGGTGTTTCGAAATTTGTATTTGATTTTCTTAAGTGCTCAATACTACTTTCAAGCGCTCTAAACTTATCTCTTCGGTGAATTATGCTAACAGACTTAGCAATGGTTTGTATTTCAAGTGCCCAATCTACTGCTGAATCACCACCTCCAGCAATAACAACGTCCTTACCTCGAAATTCTTGAAGATCTTTTACAAAATACCGCAGTTGTTTATTTTCATATTTTTCCGCATTTTCAACAGCTAATCTTCGTGGCTGAAAGGCACCCACCCCTGTTGCGATAATGATTGTGCGTGAATAAGTTTTTTTCTTTGTAGTAGTAATTGAAAAGCCTAAATCAGTTTTAGTAATATTTTGAACAGTTTCATTAAAAAAAATATCAGGTTTAAATTGATTATTTTGGTCTAGGAGATTGCTAATTAACTGATCTCCCTTAATAACACTGAATCCAGGAATATCGTATAACTTTTTTGCTGGAAACAATGCACTTACTTGCCCTCCAAGTTGATCTAAACTCTCGATTAATTGTATTTTAGCTTGCCGCATGCGAGCATATGTTGCTGCAAAAATTCCGATAGGACCACCGCCAATGATGGTAATATCATAGTAATTTTCGTTTTCCATTGTAATGCTCCTTTCAATTATGTACACTAAGATACATTAGCATAATTAGTTTGCAAAATAAATTAAATTGGAAAATATTTAATATTTCGATAAAATGAATTATGTAAAAAAAGGAGGAATTAGGAATGTTTCCACAATTAGAAGAAAATAAGACAAATCCAAAGGTTACAATGAAGACTAATCATGGTGAGATTGTAATTGAACTTTTTCCAGAAAAAGCTCCCAAAACAGTTGAAAATTTTCTCAAGCTTGCACAAAAAGGTTATTATGAAGGTGTTATTTTTCACCGAGTAATAGAAGATTTTATGATTCAAGGAGGAGATCCTACAGGTACAGGAATGGGCGGTCAAAGTATTTGGGATAAGTCTTTTGAAGATGAATTTTCGAATGAACTTTTCAATTTAAGAGGAGCATTGTCAATGGCAAATGCTGGCCCTAATACTAATGGAAGCCAGTTTTTCATTGTTCAAAATAAGAACTTACCTAATCAAATGATTGAGCAGATGCAACAAGCTGGATATCCTTCTGAGATAGTGGAAGAGTATCAAAAAGGCGGAACCCCATGGTTGGATCATCATCATACTGTTTTTGGACAAGTACGGTCGGGACTGGATGTAGTTGATGAAATTGCCAATGTTGCAAGTGTCCAAGATAAACCTGTTGAAGATGTAATAATTAACAAGATTATTACTGAATAGTTTTTTTATAAGAGGTGACAGTAATGGAATATAAAATTGGATCAATTGTTGAGGGCAAGATAACGGGAATACAGGCATATGGGGCCTTTGTTGCGCTTGATACTCATACGCAAGGCTTGATACACATTTCAGAATGTCATCATGGTTTTATTTCGGATATTCATCGTTATCTAAAAGTTAATCAAACTGTTAAGGCAATGATTATTGATATTGATGAATATACTAGGAAAATAAGCTTATCAATAAGATGCATAAAGGAACCACCTGTCAATATAACTGATGAGCATATTAGATGTGAGCACAAACATTACTGGACAAATTATAAAGTTAATGAAGGGTTTAAACCAATAGAACTTCGGTTAAATGGCTGGATTAACGATGGATTGCACGATATAGAAAATGAATTGAAAAAAAAATAAAATAATACTTGACGATTAATGAATAAATTGATATTATATTTCTTGTTGGTCATCAGTAATTGTTGTGAGATCGGAAATAGTTACTGGTTTTCAAAAATGGATGTTATTGGATATTTATTCATTTTTTTACTTTTTACAACAAAAAGTTGTTGACAAACATCTGATAATCAAGTATCATAAAATAGTTACGTTAAGCAATTATGTAGACCTTTGAAAACTGAACAAAGTTTCGACAAATCAAATGTGTAGGGTCTCTTGTTTAGTACAAGAGCAAACATTTGCGAAGTCAATTCGCTAGTAAACAAGTAATTAAAGAGTCACAAACTTTTAAAATGAGAGTTTGATCCTGGCTCAGGACGAACGCTGGCGGCGTGCCTAATACATGCAAGTCGAACGCAAAACTTTCACCGAATGCTTGCATTCACGAAAGTTTTGAGTGGCGAACGGGTGAGTAACACGTGGGTAACCTGCCCAGAAGAGGGGGATAACACTTGGAAACAGGTGCTAATACCGCATAATAACAAAAACCGCATGGTTTTTGTTTGAAAGATGGTTTTGCTATCACTTCTGGATGGACCCGCGGCGTATTAGCTAGTTGGTAAGGTAAAGGCTTACCAAGGCAATGATACGTAGCCGAACTGAGAGGTTGATCGGCCACATTGGGACTGAGACACGGCCCAAACTCCTACGGGAGGCAGCAGTAGGGAATCTTCCACAATGGACGAAAGTCTGATGGAGCAACGCCGCGTGAGTGAAGAAGGTTTTCGGATCGTAAAACTCTGTTGTTAGAGAAGAACGCGTGTGAGAGTAACTGCTCATGCAGTGACGGTATCTAACCAGAAAGCCACGGCTAACTACGTGCCAGCAGCCGCGGTAATACGTAGGTGGCAAGCGTTGTCCGGATTTATTGGGCGTAAAGGGAACGCAGGCGGTTTTTTAAGTCTGATGTGAAAGCCTTCGGCTTAACCGAAGTCATGCATTGGAAACTGAAAGACTTGAGTGCAGAAGAGGAGAGTGGAACTCCATGTGTAGCGGTGAAATGCGTAGATATATGGAAGAACACCAGTGGCGAAAGCGGCTCTCTGGTCTGTAACTGACGCTGAGGTTCGAAAGTGTGGGTAGCAAACAGGATTAGATACCCTGGTAGTCCACACCGTAAACGATGAATGCTAAGTGTTGGAGGGTTTCCGCCCTTCGGTGCTGCAGCTAACGCATTAAGCATTCCGCCTGGGGAGTACGACCGCAAGGTTGAAACTCAAAGGAATTGACGGGGGCCCGCACAAGCGGTGGAGCATGTGGTTTAATTCGAAGCAACGCGAAGAACCTTACCAGGTCTTGACATCTTCTGACAACCTAAGAGATTAGGTGTTCCCTTCGGGGACAGAATGACAGGTGGTGCATGGTTGTCGTCAGCTCGTGTCGTGAGATGTTGGGTTAAGTCCCGCAACGAGCGCAACCCTTATTACTAGTTGCCAGCATTTAGTTGGGCACTCTAGTGAGACTGCCGGTGACAAACCGGAGGAAGGTGGGGATGACGTCAAATCATCATGCCCCTTATGACCTGGGCTACACACGTGCTACAATGGACGGTACAACGAGTCGCGAAACCGCGAGGTTTAGCTAATCTCTTAAAGCCGTTCTCAGTTCGGATTGTAGGCTGCAACTCGCCTACATGAAGTCGGAATCGCTAGTAATCGCGGATCAGCATGCCGCGGTGAATACGTTCCCGGGCCTTGTACACACCGCCCGTCACACCATGAGAGTTTGTAACACCCAAAGCCGGTGAGGTAACCATTTATGGAGCCAGCCGTCTAAGGTGGGACAGATGATTGGGGTGAAGTCGTAACAAGGTAGCCGTAGGAGAACCTGCGGCTGGATCACCTCCTTTCTAAGGATATAACGGAAACCTACACACGATTGTTGAAACTTTGTTTAGTTTTGAGAGGTCTACTCTCAATTTGTTCTTTGAAAACTAGATAATATTTTTCTAAAATAATTAACAAACCGAGAACACCGCGTTTTAAAGAGTTTAAAACAAGAAAAATCTTGAACGCTAAACTCATAACCGCTTTACCGTAGGTAAAGATAGGTTAAGTTATTAAGGGCGCATGGTGAATGCCTTGGCACTAGGAGCCGATGAAGGACGGGACTAACTCCGATATGCTCCGGGGAGCTGTAAGTAAGCTATGATCCGGAGATTTCCGAATGGGGAAACCCAATAGTTTTTATCGACTATTACTACTGGTTGAATACATAGACCAGTTAGAGGAAGACGCAGGGAACTGAAACATCTAAGTACCTGCAGGAAGAGAAAGAAAAATCGATTCCCTAAGTAGCGGCGAGCGAACGGGGAACAGCCCAAACCAAGAAGCTTGCTTTTTGGGGTTGTAGGACTGAATATTTGAGTTACCAAAGAATGTTATAATCGAATGATTTGGGAAGATCAGCGAAAAAAGGTGAAAGCCCTGTAGATGAAATGACATTCTCTCAATTCAGTATCCTGAGTACGGCGGAACACGTGAAATTCCGTCGGAATCCGGGAGGACCATCTCCCAAGGCTAAATACTCCCTAGTGACCGATAGTGAACCAGTACCGTGAGGGAAAGGTGAAAAGCACCCCGGAAGGGGAGTGAAATAGTTCCTGAAACCATGTGCCTACAAGTAGTTAGAGCCCGTTAATGGGTGATAGCGTGCCTTTTGTAGAATGAACCGGCGAGTTACGTTTGCATGCAAGGTTAAGTCGGAAATGACGGAGCCGTAGCGAAAGCGAGTCTGAATAGGGCGTATCAGTATGTAGACGTAGACCCGAAACCAAGTGACCTACCCATGTCCAGGTTGAAGGTGCGGTAAAACGCACTGGAGGACCGAACTCATGTATGTTGAAAAATGCTGAGATGAGGTGTGGGTAGCGGAGAAATTCCAAACGAACTTGGAGATAGCTGGTTCTCTCCGAAATAGCTTTAGGGCTAGCCTCGGAAAGAAAGGATCGTGGAGGTAGAGCACTGTTTGGACTAGGGGCCCATCTAGGGTTACTGAATTCAGATAAACTCCGAATGCCATCGATCTATATCCGGGAGTCAGACTGCGAGTGATAAGATCCGTAGTCGAAAGGGAAACAGCCCAGACCACCAATTAAGGTCCCTAAATATATGTTAAGTGGAAAAGGATGTGGAGTTGCATAGACAACTAGGATGTTGGCTCAGAAGCAGCCACCATTTAAAGAGTGCGTAATAGCTCACTAGTCGAGTGACCCTGCGCCGAAAATGTACCGGGGCTAAACATATTACCGAAATTGTGGATGCAACCGTAAGGTTGCGTGGTAGGAGAGCGTTCTAAGGGCGAAGAAGCTAGACCGGAAGGACTGGTGGAGCGCTTAGAAGTGAGAATGCCGGTATGAGTAGCGAAAGACAGGTGAGAATCCTGTCCACCGAATGACTAAGGTTTCCTGGGGAAGGCTCGTCCTCCCAGGGTTAGTCGGGACCTAAGCTGAGGCCGAGAGGCGTAGGCGATGGATAACAGGTAGAGATTCCTGTACTAGTTATTATTGTTTGAACGATGGAGGGACGCAGGAGGCTAAGTATGCACACTGATGGATATGTGTGTCCAAGCAACGAGTTTGTAAGTGAGTCAAATGCTTACTTATAAGGACGAGTTGTGATGGGAAGCGAAATTATAGTAGCGAAGATACTGATGTCACACTGCCGAGAAAAGCTTCTAGTTAGATAATAACTACCCGTACCGCAAACCGACACAGGTAGTCGAGGAGAGAATCCTAAGGTGAGCGAGAGAACTCTCGTTAAGGAACTCGGCAAAATGACCCCGTAACTTCGGGAGAAGGGGTGCTGAACGCAAGTTCAGCCGCAGTGAATAGGCCCAAACGACTGTTTATCAAAAACACAGGTTTCTGCAAAATCGTAAGATGACGTATAGGGGCTGACGCCTGCCCGGTGCTGGAAGGTTAAGAGGATGGGTTAGCTTCGGCGAAGCTCAGAATTGAAGCCCCAGTAAACGGCGGCCGTAACTATAACGGTCCTAAGGTAGCGAAATTCCTTGTCGGGTAAGTTCCGACCCGCACGAAAGGCGTAACGATTTGGGCACTGTCTCAACGAGAGACTCGGTGAAATTATATTACCCGTGAAGATGCGGGTTACCCGCGACAGGACGGAAAGACCCCATGGAGCTTTACTGTAGCTTGATATTGGGTGTTTGTACAACTTGTACAGGATAGGTAGGAGCCATAGAAATCGGGACGCTAGTCTCGATGGAGGCATTGGTGGGATACTACCCTCGTTGTATGAACACTCTAACCCTCACCAATAAACGTGGTGGGAGACAGTGTCAGGTGGGCAGTTTGACTGGGGCGGTCGCCTCCTAAAAGGTAACGGAGGCGCCCAAAGGTTCCCTCAGAATGGTTGGAAATCATTCGCAGAGTGTAAAGGCACAAGGGAGCTTGACTGCGAGACCTACAAGTCGAGCAGGGACGAAAGTCGGGCTTAGTGATCCGGTGGTTCCGCATGGAAGGGCCATCGCTCAACGGATAAAAGCTACCCTGGGGATAACAGGCTTATCTCCCCCAAGAGTCCACATCGACGGGGAGGTTTGGCACCTCGATGTCGGCTCATCGCATCCTGGGGCTGTAGTCGGTCCCAAGGGTTGGGCTGTTCGCCCATTAAAGCGGTACGCGAGCTGGGTTCAGAACGTCGTGAGACAGTTCGGTCCCTATCCGTCGCGGGCGTAGGAAATTTGAGAGGATCTGTCCTTAGTACGAGAGGACCGGGATGGACACACCGCTGGTGTACCAGTTGTTCCGCCAGGAGCATCGCTGGGTAGCTATGTGTGGATGAGATAAACGCTGAAAGCATCTAAGTGCGAAACTCACCTCGAGATAAGATTTCCCATTCCTTCGGGAAGTAAGACCCCTGAGAGAAGATCAGGTAGATAGGTTGGAAGTGGAAGTACAGTGATGTATGGAGCGGACCAAAACTAATCGGTCGAGGACTTAACCAAAGAAAGAAATGCGGACGGTAGTTGATTAAGGAAGAGAAATATTAGCTAGTTTTGAGAGAACAAAGTTTTCTCAAGTAAAAGAGTGCGGTGATGATGGCAAGAAGGATACACCTGTTCCCATGTCGAACACAGAAGTTAAGCTTCTTAGCGCCGATAGTAGTTGGGGGATCGCCCCCTGCGAGGATAGGTCGTTGCCGTGCAAATATGGAGGATTAGCTCAGTTGGGAGAGCGTCTGCCTTACAAGCAGAGGGTCACAGGTTCGAGCCCTGTATCCTCCATCTTGAGTCGTTAGCTCAGTCGGTAGAGCATCTGACTTTTAATCAGAGGGTCGACAGTTCGAGCCTGTCACGACTCATAATGTTAATTTAATTGTTGACATTATGACCAAAAAATGGTAATATAATATGGTCGTTGTAACATGAAAATGTTTAGTTTGCCGACTTAGCTCAGTTGGTAGAGCATCTGATTTGTAATCAGAGGGTCGGGCGTTCGAATCGTCTAGTCGGCACCATTTTTATGCGGAAGTAGTTCAGTGGTAGAACATCACCTTGCCAAGGTGGGGGTCGCGGGTTCGAATCCCGTCTTCCGCTTGTCATAGTTCTTGCCGGGGTGGCGGAACTGGCAGACGCACAGGACTTAAAATCCTGCGGTAAGTGATTACCGTACCGGTTCGATTCCGGTCCTCGGCATTAAGTTTTATTATTATGCACCCATAGCGCAATTGGATAGAGTGTCTGACTACGAATCAGAAGGTTGTAGGTTCGACTCCTACTGGGTGCATTAATCGGGAAGTAGCTCAGCTTGGTAGAGCACCTGGTTTGGGACCAGGGGGTCGCAGGTTCGAATCCTGTCTTCCCGATAAGATAGATATTTTGTTTGTCTTAATCGCGGCGTAGCTCAGCTGGCTAGAGCGTCCGGTTCATACCCGGGAGGTCAGGGGTTCGATCCCCTTCACCGCGATATGCATTTTTATAGAACTTGGACCTTTAGCTCAGTTGGTTAGAGCAGACGGCTCATAACCGTCCGGTCGTAGGTTCGAGTCCTACAAGGTCCATTGTGCTAAAGTGTTTGTATATTGGATTTTTGTTTTTATTATGGAGGATTACCCAAGTCTGGCTGAAGGGAACGGTCTTGAAAACCGTCAGGTGGGTAAAACCACGCAAGAGTTCGAATCTCTTATCCTCCTTTTTTAATATCGCGGGATGGAGCAGTCTGGTAGCTCGTCGGGCTCATAACCCGAAGGTCGTAGGTTCAAATCCTGCTCCCGCAATTGGTCCTATAGTGTAGGGGTCTATCACGCCTGCCTGTCACGCAGGAGATCGTCGGTTCAAATCCGTCTAGGACCGTGATACAATTATTATTAAATAGAATAGTTTATGGCTCGGTAGCTCAGTTGGTAGAGCAATGGATTGAAGCTCCATGTGTCGGCAGTTCGATTCTGTCCCGCGCCATAAGATTTATGCGGGTGTAGTTTAGTGGTAAAACCACAGCCTTCCAAGCTGTTGTCGCGAGTTCGATTCTCGTCACCCGCTTATTATATTTTCATGGAGAAGTACTCAAGTGGCTGAAGAGGCGCCCCTGCTAAGGGTGTAGGTCGCGAAAGCGGCGCGAGGGTTCAAATCCCTCCTTCTCCGTTTTTTTGACCCGTTGGTCAAGTGGTTAAGACACCGCCCTTTCACGGCGGTATCATGGGTTCAAATCCCGTACGGGTCATTTTAATATCGCGGGATGGAGCAGTCTGGTAGCTCGTCGGGCTCATAACCCGAAGGTCGTAGGTTCAAATCCTGCTCCCGCAATTGGTCCTATGGTGTAGGGGTTTATCACGCCTGCCTGTCACGCAGGAGATCGTCGGTTCGAATCCGTCTAGGACCGTGAATAATATTTATTAATGTAGAAGTCTTCTCTAAAGAGAAGGCTTTTTTTGATGATGGTTGAAAGAAAATAGCCATTAAAATAATAATTGTGATAGAATGATAAATGTTACAGCATATTCCCGAAAGGATTCAGTAATGTGAAGCTGCCTTGTAACCAAAAATATTGTAATGGGGGAATTATTGTGTCAGAAAGACATTTGTTTACTTCAGAATCAGTTTCAGAAGGCCATCCTGATAAGATAGCCGATCAAATAAGTGATGCTATTTTAGATGCTTTGCTTGAAAAGGATCCAAATTCGCGTGTTGCCTGCGAAACGACAGTTACAACAGGCTTGGTAGTAGTTGTAGGAGAGGTATCAACAACAGCTTATATTGATATTCAAAAAGTTGTTCGTGAAACTATCAAGAAAATTGGATACACTGGTGGTAAGTATGGCTTTGATGGTGATAATTGTGCAGTTATGACTGCTATTGATGAACAGTCACCTGATATCGCACAAGGAGTCGATGCATCATTGGAAACAAGGAATGGTGATGTTGACCCATTAGATCAAATTGGAGCAGGTGATCAAGGCATGATGTTTGGTTATGCCATTGATGAAACACCAGAACTAATGCCACTTCCTATTTCACTAAGTCATCGCCTAATGCGAAAAATTGCAGAAATTCGTAAAGATAGAATTTTGGATTATTTGGGCCCTGATGCAAAAGCACAAGTCACAGTGGAATACGATGAAGAAAATGTGCCTGTCAGAGTTGATACCGTTGTCGTTTCAACTCAGCATACTGACAATGTAAGTCTAGAAACTATTAGAACAGATGTAATTGAAAAAGTAATAAAAACTGTTATTCCAAGTGAATTACTTGATGATGAAACAAAATATTTTGTTAATCCTACTGGACGTTTTGTGATTGGTGGACCACAAGGTGATGCAGGTTTGACTGGGCGTAAGATTATCGTAGACACATATGGTGGTTATGCTCATCATGGTGGTGGTGCTTTTTCTGGTAAAGACGCTACTAAGGTTGATCGATCCGCTAGTTATGCGGCACGTTATATTGCTAAGAACATTGTAGCTGCTAAGATAGCTTCACAGGTTGAAGTTCAGTTAGCTTATGCTATTGGTGTCGCTCAACCAGTTTCAGTTTCTGTAAATACTTATGGAACTTCAAAGGTAGAAGATAGTTTGCTTGTTAAGGCGATTAGAGATGTTTTTGATTTGCGTCCTGCGGGTATTATTGAAATGTTGGATTTAAAGCGACCAATTTATGAACAAACAGCTGCATATGGTCACTTTGGTCGTACTGATATTGACCTACCTTGGGAAAAAACAGATAAGGTAGAAGCACTAAAAGCTAAACTAAATATCTAATGTGAATCTGTCTTGATTTTTAATATTTTGTTTGATAGAATTGACTAAATATTATTGTGTTGAGAAGGATTAGTAGTTATTTTTCTTGTTCAAGAGAGTGCGTGGTTGGTGTTAACGCATACTAGGGAGATAGTGAACTCACCTTTGAATTTCTTGTTGAATGAATGATTTTTTAGTAGGCAAGAACGGTACTTCCCGTTATGAGATTAAGTGTCGGCATTCTCAATTGCCGGAAATTAGGTGGTACCGCGATTGCATTCGTCCTATACAGAACTCTGTTTGAGTTTGTGTAGGACTTTTTGTTTTAAAAAATAAAAAAGGATGGTTTTCAAATTGGCATATAATCATAAAGAAATTGAAAAAAAATGGCAACATTATTGGGAAGAACATAAAACCTTTAAAACAACAGAGGATGAGTCTAAGGCTAATTATTATGCTTTGGATATGTTCCCTTATCCTTCTGGTCAAGGACTGCATGTTGGACACCCTGAGGGATATACAGCAACAGATATTATTGCCAGAATGAAAAGGATGCAAGGGTTTAATGTTCTCCATCCAATGGGTTGGGATGCATTTGGATTACCAGCAGAACAATATGCGTTAAATACAGGCCATTCACCAAAGGAATTTACAAAAGAGAATATTAACAATTTTAGAAGACAAATTAAATCATTAGGATTGTCTTATGATTGGGAACGAGAAATTAATACTACAGATCCTTCATACTATAAATGGACACAATGGATTTTTGAAAAACTTTATGAAAAAGGTCTAGCCTATGAAGATGAGGTTGCAGTTAATTGGAGTCCTGATCTAGGAACTGTAGTTGCTAACGAAGAAGTGATTGATGGCAAAACAGAACGTGGCGGATTTCCAGTAATTCGCAAACCTATGAGACAATGGGTTTTAAAAATTACAGCATATGCAGACCGTTTAATTGAAGACTTAGATGATCTTGATTGGCCAGAGAATATTAAAGAACAACAACGCAATTGGATTGGTCGCTCAATTGGTGCGAGCATCAAATTTAAAGTTGCAGGATTTGATAATCAGCAAATTGAAGTTTTCTCAACTAGACCAGATACTATTTTTGGTGCTTCTGCAATGGTTCTTGCGCCAGAGCTAGAACTAGTTAAAGAGATAACGACACCAGAATATAAAGACGCTGTTGACGCGTATATCGAAGAGGTTGCACATAAATCTGATTTAGAGAGAACTGATTTAGCCAAAGGGAAGACTGGTGTCTTTACTGGTGCCTATGTAATTAATCCGGTAAACGGCAAAAAAGTTCAGGTCTGGATTGCGGATTATGTTTTAGCTTCATATGGAACTGGAGCAGTTATGGTTGTTCCAGCACATGATGATCGAGATTATGAATTTGCTTCTAAATTTGGATTACCGATTATCCCAGTAATTGAAGGTGGAGATATTTCAAAAGAAGCATATACGGGCGATGGAGTTCATATAAACTCAGATTTTCTGAATGGGTTAGATAAAAAGCAAGCCATTGATAAGATTACTGACTGGATGCGTGAAAAAAAAGTTGGAGATAAGAAAGTAAACTATCGTCTGCGTGATTGGTTATTCTCAAGACAACGTTATTGGGGAGAGCCAATTCCTGTTATTCACTGGGAAGATGGTGAAACAACGCTGGTACCTGAAGACGAGCTTCCTTTACGTTTACCTAAGGCAACTGATATTAAACCATCTGGGACAGGTGAAAGTCCTTTGGCTAATCTAGATGACTGGGTAAATGTAGTTGATAAAAATGGAAGAAAAGGTCATCGTGAAACAAATACAATGCCACAATGGGCAGGGAGTTCATGGTATTTCTTGCGTTATGTGGATCCACATAATCAAGGAAGAGTTGCCGATCCTGCTAAATTAGAAAAATGGATGCCAGTCGATTTATATGTGGGTGGAGCTGAACATGCCGTTTTACATTTACTTTATGCACGGTTCTGGCATAAATTCTTGTATGATATTGGTGTAGTTCCAACCAAAGAACCATTCCAAAAATTAGTTAACCAAGGGATGATTTTGGGCGACAATCATGAGAAAATGTCAAAATCAAAGGGTAACGTTGTAAATCCTGATGATATCGTTGTCGAATATGGTGCAGATACTCTCAGACTTTACGAGATGTTTATGGGACCACTAGATGCATCAATTGCATGGAGTACCGAAGGATTGAATGGTGCAAATAAGTTTATTAATAGAATTTGGCGTTTAATCGTTGATGAAAATAATCATTTAAGAGATCGTATTACGACTTTAAATGACAATAAACTTGATTTTATCTATAATCAAACAGTAAAAAAAGTTACTGAAGACTATGCTGCACTTCATTTTAATACTGCAATTTCACAGTTAATGGTTTTCGTTAATGAAGCATATAAAGTTGATGCATTACCACTAGACTATATTGAAGGTTTTGTAAAAATGATTTCACCAATTGTGCCACATATCGCAGAAGAATTATGGACAAAACTTGGACATGTAGGCTCGATCACATATGAAAAATGGCCAACTTTTGATGAAAGCAAATTAGTTGAAGATACTGTTGAAGTTGTTTTACAGGTAAATGGTAAGGTTCGGCAGCATTTAAATGTATCAAAACAAGTTTCAAAAGATGATTTGAAGAAAATAGCATTAGAAGACGAGAAAATAAAAAAAGAAATTACTGAAAAAGATATTGTGAGAGTTATTGTAGTTCCAGGAAAATTAGTAAATATTGTTGTGAAATAATAGAAAAAAGTTGTGGCAGGGCGTAATTATGTCACAGCTTTTTTTGTTATGTTAAGTGAATTAGTTATCATTGATTAAATTATTATAACTAACGTTGCAACTGTAATGAAATCAGTATAAAATAACAGAGTGATTTAGGAAAAGGTAGGCAAGTAAATGGCAAATAGGTCACTTAACGAATCAGATTATTTTAAGGCTGAGAGTGAGAAAATTCTAAAGAAGAAAAATGAAACTGCAAAAGCAAAAATGCTACGCGGTTCAGCTTGGATGACAATGGGAAGTATTTTCTCCAGAATATTAGGTGCACTTTATATTATTCCATGGTATGCGTGGTTTGGTAAAGATAACTTAGCAGCTAATAACTTATATACACAGGGATATACTGTATATAGTGTCTTTTTAATGATTTCCATTGCTGGAATTCCATCTGCTGTTTCTAAGCAAATATCCAATTATAATGGTCAAAATGAATATGCATTAGGCCAAAGACTATACAAAAAATTATTGTTAATAATGCTAGGATTAGGTATTATCTCAGCAATTATAATGTGGTTTGTTGCACCATTTTTATCACAGAACGATAAGAACGTTATTCCTGTATATCGTTCGCTTGCAATTGCCTTAACGATTATCCCAACAATGAGTTTAACTAGAGGTTTCTTTCAGGGGTATCAGGACATGTTTCCATCTGCGATGTCACAGTTGGTTGAACAAATTGCAAGAATTATATATATGCTGGGAACTACATTTATAATTATGAAGATTATCCACGGAAGTTATGTTTCTGGGGTGGTTCAATCGACATTTGCCGCTTTTATAGGTGCAATTGCAGGGCTGTTATTTCTGGCATGGTTTTATTTTAAGAAAAAAGATGAATTTGCTATATTAGCAGAGCAGAGTGCAAATAAGCTGGATATTTCAGATGCACAAGTGATAAAGACTCTGTTGATGGAAGCAATTCCTTTTGTTGTTATCAGTATTTCAACCACCGTATACAATTTAATTGATCAATTTACTTTTAAGCAAACTATGTTGCATTTTACTAATTATGGGGTAACTGCAATCAATGATCTGTATACAATTTTTGCTGGTAACTCAAATAAGTTGATAATGATTATTATTTCCTTAGCTTCAGCAATGGCTGCTACGGCAATTCCGCTGCTTGCGCAGGCATATTCAAAGCACAATAACGAGCAGACTGCAGTTCAATTAGCTGATGCTGTTGAATTGTTCTTCTTTGTGATGTTACCTTGTTCTTTAGGAATGGCTGCAGTAGCTAAACCATTGTATGTTGTCTTCTATCAGTATAATTTTACAGGGGTATATGTATTGAGCTTCTCTGCCTATATAGCCCTACCAATAGGATTATTTATGGTTTTAGCTTCTTTACTACAAGGCGTTTATCAGAATATGAAGGCAATTAAATTTTTCTTAATTGGATTGCTAATTAAGGTTGTATTGCAAGTTCCACTGATCTTGCTTTTTCGTCCATTTGGACCACTGATGGCGACTGGTGTGGGAATGACAATCTCAAGTTGCTTGATGCTCAGATATTTTTATTACAGTTTACAAGTTGATATGCGTAAAATTATCGGAAGATTTAATCAATTACTACTATTTTCACTAATTGTGTTCGTTGTAGCACTTGGTGTAATTCAGTTAAGTGATCTATTCTTGAATCTCCAGTACCGGATAACAGCATTTATAATATTAATGTGTGCGGTATTTGCTGGTGGATTAACCTATGTATATTTAACTTTAAAAACAAGAGTTGCTGATAAAATAGTGGGGAGTCGAGCTGCAGTACTAAGATCGAAGTTGAGAATAAAATGAGACTTGATAAATTTGTTGCTGATTCAAATGGAATAACACGATCACAGGCAAAAAAACTAATTAAAGATGGGCTGATTTCTGTAAATCAGAAAATTATTAAACAAACAAAATTTCAAATCGATGTAAATTTGGACAATGTACAAGTAAATAAGATGTCGATAGCATACCAAGAGTACAGGTATTATATGATGAATAAGCCCAAAGATGTAGTTTCAGCTACTAGGGATAATTCTCAAAAAACAGTTATAGATTTGGTTGCAAAAATAAATCAAAAAGGTTTATTTCCGGTAGGAAGACTAGATAAAGATACAACAGGATTATTAATTTTGACGAATGACGGTGAGTTTGCACACAAGCTCTTGGCACCCAAAAAACATGTTTCAAAAATCTATCGAGCACTGGTGGCAGGGGAGATCACAGCTGATACGATTCAAATCTTTGCAACTGGGATTACATTGAAAAATGGTGAAACGACAAAGCCGGCATTGTTAAAAATACTGACTGTTGACAGTGAAAAAAACGAAGCAGAGATAGAAATAACTATTACTGAAGGAAAATATCATCAGATTAAGCGAATGTTTGGGGCAGTTTCAATGAAGGTTTTGGAACTAAAAAGAATTCAAATGGGAAACTTGAAGCTTGATGATAAGATTAAAGCTGGAAAGTATCGTGAATTGACCTTGGATGAGTTGCGATGTTTAAAAGAAGCAATTCGTTAGTTTTGGTGATTGCTCTAAATCTGATCTACAGAGATATTCTACAATGAGTGTATATTTGAACTAATATTGAGAGAAAAAGAAACAGAAGTTAATGTATACTTGCTGTTTCTTTTTTGAATTGTTATTTATTATGAGGTGCAACCCAACGTTTCATAAACACTTGAATGTCTGCAATGATATCAGTAGGCAAAACGACGTATTTCTCTTTACTAATTTCATCCGCAATTGCACTATGAGCATAAACTGCTGCATCGACTACATACTCATAATTTTTTAGTTTAAACTGGGCAAGAAACCCTGCAATAATGCCAGCAAGTGTATCACCCATACCTCCAGTTGCCATGTATGGCCCCCCAATTGCTAACTGAGAAATTGAGCCATCTCGATGATAAATGGTGGTATGATTTTTTTTCAAAACAACTGTGGCCTGGAGTTGTTGCTGATATAGTGTGTTTTTTATATCATCTTGTTCAGAAATTTTAAGGCCACTTAGTCGCTGCCATTCCATTTGATGAGGTGTGAAAATTGGATGTAACTTTTTGAGAAGAGGAAAAAATTCATGATGGTCTGCAATTATTGTAATTGCAGAGCCATCGATAATTAGTTGTTGTTGTGGAATGGCGTGTTGCAAAATAGTTTGTAAAATTCTTATGGCGTTTTCATCAACTCCAAGGCCTGGTCCAACAAGAATAATATCTGCACTGCTGATTGCATCAATTAACTTGTATTCAGAATCAAAAGGAATAAACATTGCCTCGGGAACAATAGTGTGAAGTGCGGTTAAGTTGTCTAATGAAGTAGCACAAGTTGATAATCCTGCACCACTATGAATAATTGCTGAAGTTGCCATGATTATTGCACCGCCAAATTGAGTGTTACCGCCGACGGTCAATACTCGTCCATAACTGCCTTTATGGCTTTCAGCTGGTCTAGCAGTAATGATTTGACTTAAGATATTTTTATTAAGCACATGCATAATCGAATTCTCCTCTGAAAAGAAATATTAATATCATTATACAGCAAATCATTTTTTTGTTTGTATTATTTAATAATGATATCTGGATATCCTATGATAAAATTAGTCTATAGTATAGATTACAAGGAGGAGAAGCAATGCAAGTAGATTGGCAAAAAGAAATTGATAAAAGAAAAGAAGCATTATTAACTGACTTAACTGAAATGTTAAAAATCGAGAGTGTGCGAGATGAAAAAAGAGGATCAAAAAATGCACCGTTTGGTCCTGGACCAAGGGAAGCATTGGATAAGTTTTTAGAAATTGGGAATCGTGATGGATTTGAAGTACTTAATTTGGATGGAATTGTAGGCCATCTTGAATATGGAACTGGTGCTGAAACAATGGGGATTTTAGCTCATGTTGATGTAATGCCAGCTGGAAAAGGGTGGGATACTGATCCTTTTAGCCCAGTCATTAAGGGCGGTAAATTATTTGCAAGAGGTTCTTCGGATGATAAGGGTCCAGGGATGGCTGCATACTATGGCTTAAAACTTATCAAGGAGCTTAACTTACCAATTAGAAAAAAAGTTCGTATGATTATCGGAACAGATGAAGAAAGTGGCTGGAGATGTATGACACATTATTTTGAGAAAATGCCACTACCTGATTTTGGATTTTCACCAGATGCATTCTTCCCTTTGATCAATGGTGAAAAAGGAAATGTCAGTTTTAATGTTGATTTTCAAGGTGGAAACGGCGCAAATGCAAAACTACTGGACTTCTCTGCAGGCTTACGTGAAAATATGGTTCCACGTGATGCAACTGCTCATATCAGTGGAATTGAGCTAAAGAAAGTTAAGGAGCTGCTTAATAAATTTGCAGATGATAAACCAATTGAGGTTGAGGCTGTAGAAGAAGATGAAAGAATCGCAATATCCGTTATAGGAAAAGCAGCCCATGCTCAAGAGCCAAAAAATGGTGAAAATGCAGGAACATATCTTGCATTGTTTTTAAAACAAATCGAATTAGGGGCAGGTGCTAAACAGTTTATTGATTTTGCAGCTGATTATCTGCATGAAGATTCGCGGATGGATAATTTCGACTTACACTTTACTGATGAAATTATGGGTGATCTAACTATGAATGCAGGAATTTTTAACTTTGCAGCTGCTCAAGGTGGTCGAGTAACCTTAAATTTCCGTTTTCCAAAAGGTATCGGTGCAAGTCAGATTGAAGAGGCATTAATCAAGGTGGCTGATAAGCTGGGTGCACAAATTAATGCAACAGGTAAAATGCAAGAACCACACTATGTTTCGCCAGAAGATCCATTAGTTAAAACCTTGTTGAGTGTCTACGAACGTCAAACAGGCAATAAGGGATATGGAATGGTTGTTGGAGGTGGAACTTATGGCCGTTTGATGGAACGAGGAGTCGCTTTTGGAGCTATGTTCCCAGGAACCCCAGATACGATGCATCAAGCAAATGAATATATGGTAGTTGAAGATATTCTGAAAGCAGCTGCAATATATGCTGAGGCAATCTATGAATTAATAAAATAAAAGATTGGTTGGAGTTAACACTTAGTTTTCATGTTTTTTGAATTACTACTAGATAAGGGGTAAACTTAGAGTATAAAAAGGGGGATTTGGCATGCAAAAAGAATTTATGCATGAAATTGAATCGAACATTTTGGACGAAGATGATACAACAAAGACTTTTTCTGTACCTAGCAAAAGAGAAAATTTAGTAATCAAAGTAGATAAAGAAGTCCTTTCTAAGTTGGAAAATGACTTGAAATTTGAGAGAATGTTAAAAAATTTGCTTAAGATGAGTTCAAAAAACACAAAAAAAGAGGTAGTAAATATAACAAAACGTAATTATCGAATTTTTCTTTAATAATGTTATAGTTACCATGATTTATACCTCAGAATCACTATGATTCAACTAAAGTTAATATAGTTTGTGGGAAGGAGGATATTTGATGTTTTTGACAACTGGAGAAATAAATCGAGCACATATGATAGTCGGAATTGTTAATGCAACGGTTAAACGGACATTAACACCAGATGAAATTGATGATGTTGACAATTTTGATGACTTATATGAAAAAGTTAAGACAAAATTAATTGAGCGTACAGTTGCCAGAGATGGTGATGGAATTGTGGCTGTTCATTTTGTCCCAGAAATAGTTAGTGTAGGTGTGGGGCCAAAATATATAATCTTACATGGATATGGGACTGCAATTAGCTTTCCTAAAAAATAATTGCGGCAAATCAAGATTAATGAATTGTCAAAATATCACAACTTGCATATTTGCTAACATAAGTATACACAGAGCCTGTCAGTGCCCTATGTAAATGATTGAGATGAGGTTGACCGAGAACAATTAAATCATTACGGTATTCCTCAAGAAAGTTTTCGCAAATTACTTTGCGTGGATCACCAAAACGGATATGTGAGTGGACCTGATACATGGACGAACCTTCATCCAAGATTTTTTGGATAAGGTTCGTCATTTTTTTTTCATAAATTTCTGCTAATTCTTTTTGTTGTTGGGGCGACATCACAGGCTGAAAACTGCCAAAAGCAAGTAGTGTACTATCAATAACATAGAGAATATCAAGTTGAATATTATGATTCCGTGTATAATTGACAGTTTCTTTAAGTGCATTCATTGAGTTATCACTCCATGAAATAGGACATAAAATTCGTTGATAGTTATTAGACATAAAGAAGCACTTCCTCGTACATAATATTGAATATAAGCATATCATAATTATGGCAGTAAGAAAGCTGAACTTTAAAATATAAATAAATTCGTTATTACGTAATGTAAGCACTATTTTTGCAACTTTAAACGTAAATATGTAATAATTATGATTGTAAGTTGATAAAAATGAGTAATAAAAAAGAGGTGTGGGGAGTGGGAAAATTGAAGAAGTTAATATTGCTTATAATTTCCTTGGTGCAATTATTTATAGGAATTTTGGGTTTATGGATTGTATTGTCACCAAATGAACCCATCACTATGGAAATTATGGACAAAATTGGTGCAGTTGAAATTCGAAAATTGCTTATCATTGCATTAGGGTATGTAACTTTGGTTGGATTGGGTATTTTTTTAAGAAGTTTATTCAAAAAAGCAACGGTAAATCAGTTAGTGATATATGAAAGCAAAACAAATCATCTTTCTGTATCAAGGTCTGCGGTTGAAAAGAGCTTAGAGAAAGCCATTGTAAGTAATTATGATGTTTCAAATATTGAAGTAAGTGTAAAATTATTCAAAAAAAGCAAAAGTGCGAAAATTAAGTTAACTGGAATTTATCTTGAAGAAAATGATATTGATCAACTTGAAAGGCAAATTGCAGATAAGTTAAAAGAAAATCTTAGTTGTATGTTGAATATAGGCACTAAAAAAGTTTTTGTACACTTAATGCCATACAAAAAAGGTGACAAACTTTCAATTGTGTAGGGAGGAAAGTTAGATGAGATTATCTTTATTAGGGGTACTAGCAGGATTTTTGATACCACTGTTGTGGATATTATTAGGTTTTGGAAGTATGTTAATCATATTGTTGTTTACAGTTATTGGTGGCATTTTTGGGGGGTGGTTGGAAGTAAAGGGAGTTACATTAAAGAAGTTGATTGTTAGTTTTTTAAATAAGTTAACTGACTAGGAGGAGCGTATATAATGGCAAACACGGGTAGCGACACTTTGAAGTCTAAGCTTACATTTGATGATCAGGTTATCAAAAAGATTGCAGGAATCACCGCGTCAAAAGTTGAGGGAATTGTATCACTTGATGGAAATGTATTCAGTGAACTAACAAATCGTTTTACTTCTGGCGAAGATCCAACTAAAGGCATCGATGCTGATATAGGGGAAAAACAAGTAAAGCTTAAGTTGGATGCAACAATCGAATATGGGAAGAACGCAACTCAAATTTTTACCGAGGTAACTACGAAGGTTAAGCAAGCTATTTTGGAAATGACTGGTTTAAAAGTTATCGAATTTGAAATGCATGTTAATGATGTGAAAACAAAAGAAGAACTTGAAGATAAGGGACAAGACTAAAGCCTTTTTATAATAAATAAAAAGCAGCATAAAGTCGAAAAATTTGAGCACTAACTCAAAATTACGAAAATAATGAATACTTTACTAAGAGTAAGTTGAAGTTAGACAGATAATTTTGATTTATGGAACATGTGTATACAGAACAAATAAAGAAAGAGGCAAGACCAAAGTTAACTTTTGGTCTTACCTCTTATTTTTTAGTCTCATGGATAAATATGGGTAATCTATAATGCAATGATTAGTGACGAACAACCATCGTTAGCGAGTTTACGTGCAAGTTTAATTCCTTCAGTTGTGAGCGCTCCAGGATTGAAGTTAACAAATCTATCTTCAACTCTACTTGGACAACGGGTGATAAATTTTGCCTGAAATAGAAGTAGTTCAATATTACCAAGTTCTTGCTTAGTAATATTTTTTTTGGCTGCGTAGGAAATAACTGCACGTTCAGTTGGACTACCATTCCCCCCTGAAGAATAGTCCAAGAAAAAGATTAACAGGTCACTTATGAAACTATAGTTTAACAATTTATCCACCCCAAAGTTAAGTATGCTACAATCAAAACAAACTATACTGAATATTAGTTAATAAAAATTAAAAAAACATGGTTTAAACATCTGAAATAAAAGCATCAACAAATTACATTCTAGTATATTCATTGAGTACTTGTCCATTAATTATACTTAAAAGGTGGACTAAATAATAATAATTGTGCTAGCCTAAGCATATAAAGCAGTGAAATTTTTTTAGGAGATGAGCTTGTGGCTATGAAAAAAATGTTACTTACAACTTTAGTGGCGTCAGCTGCATATTTGAAGTATCAGAGTGTGAGACAAAAGCGCAGTGTGCAAAGTATTCTTGTTGAACAAGGATTAAGACACTTTTTACATGAAACGGATCCCAGAAAAGCTTCGGATTTTGAAAAATTCAACCATGTTAATTCGGAAAACTATCGTATTCCTGAACAAGTCCAGAAGCAACTTGATTTTAAATGGTTAGATATTGATATGCAAATTTTAAAAAGAGATAGTATTGTTACTCCAGAGAAGAAGATTATTTTTTATTTACATGGGGGATCATACTGGTATCAACCATTTGGCTTACAGTATCATTTTATAGCCAAATTAGCCGATCGTGTTGGTGCGAGTGTTATCATGCCTATATATCCCAAAGCACCTGTATATGATGTTAATGACGCTTTATCCATGGTTATGAAGAGCTACCAAGATTTACTCGCTACGAGTGGCGTTACCGCTGAAAATATTATATTGCTTGGTGACTCAGCGGGAGGTGGACTTGCGGTTTCATTGATAGAACAATTAAGAAATGCACAGATTGATCTTCCGAAGCAAGTTATCTTACTTTCCCCATGGCTAGATCTTTCTCTGGAAAATCCAGAAATTGCAAAACTTGTAACTAAAGATCCAATCTTAAAATTAGAAGAATTACGTTTTGAAGGTAAATACTATGCTGGTAGTGAAAATTTGAAAAGCCCAATTGTGAGTCCTATTTATGGTGATCTTGTTGATTTACCGCCAATTACTATTTTTGGAGGGACAAATGATATTTTATATCCAGATATGAAGTTGTTTACAAAAAAGGCAAAACAAGATGTCAGACTGATCACATATGAAGGAATGTTTCATGTATTCCCATTTTTCCGATTGCCGGAATCAAAAAGAGCTTATGAGCAAATTGTTGATATTATTGGATTAGATTAGGGTATTAAGAATTAAGAAAGTACGTTTTCTAAAAAATTAATTCAAGAATTAATTACTATCTTGAAACATAAAAAAAGAGCTTAGGCAAAAACCTAAACTCTTTTTTATGTTTGTATAATCGTCTTTTACTTTTAGTTACTTGAGCTAGAACTTGAGCTACTTGATAGGTAACTTGAAAGGATATCCTTTAAATCATTATCTTTAATGGAAACATTTCCTTTTTTAAGAACTTTACCAATAACTTTTTGTAGCAATGTTGAGTTATTCATATCGCTATCAATAATTTGTTTCTTAAGTTCACTAGTGTGTGAGCTCATCTTACCCTTAGCAGGTCTCTTAATTGATTTGATAACGTGGTATCCGTAGCTTGTCTTAACAGGTGTGGTTGTATATTCACCTTGCTTCAAAGCAAATGCAGCCTTTTTAAATGCTGATGCAAGTGAAGTATCAGTATTATCAAAAGCAGTTAATTTACCACCACTGCTCTTTGTAGCTGTATCTGTTGAGTACTTTTTAGCAAGTTTTGTAAAGCTTTCGCCAGCTTGTAATTTTTGAATAATCTCTTCAGCAGTAGCTTTCTTAGATACTAAAATATGAGCAACTGTAGTCTTAGGTTGATAACTCTTCCATTGTGTTTTTAATTGTTTCTGAGTAATAGTTGTATGATCCTTTACAGCTTCACGAAGCAATAAATTTGAACGAAGTTGTTTTTTGAAACTAGACTTTGTCAAACTATTTTGTGAAAGTACTGAAGAAAATGAAGAACCATATTGACTTGCATATGTGTTATATTGTGCATTAACTTGTTTAGTTGTAACCTTGCTACCATATTGTTTCTCAAGAACCTTATCAAGAATCATCTGTTGTAAGATCTGCTTGCCAGATGATGTTTTTTTCATACTATCGTAGTAGGCACTCTCAGTAATTTTACCACCAGAAGTAGTTGCAACTGTCTTAGAACAAGCAGCCAAGCTGACAGTCATGAGAATACCTGCTAGTGCAAGAAGCCATTTTTTCATTATAAAATACACATCCATTCGTTTATTTTGCTTGTATTTAAGATACAAATCAACGTTACTAACTATAACACAATAGTTAATGATGTTGAAAGAAAAGATAAAATTTACAAAAAAATTCATCTTTTATTCAACTTGTGTTCAGTTTAAGTGTTATTTTTTATTTTTATCTTGAATCTTTGAAATATTATCCAGGTTATTTTGAATTTTGAATTGATACTCAGATACAAGCTCAGTTAGGTCATCAATTGTTTGCTGTGAATTAGGTAGTTCATTTTTTAACGTTTCAATATTTTCTGTCAATCTCGTATATGCCCTTTTAACGTTATTGGCGGCTTCTATCAGTTCTTCGCTCTTTTCTTTATTAGCAGGTGTAATTTTACGAAGAGATAGATATGCGACAGCCGAAATAACCCCAAGTGCTCCTAAAGAAAGCAATGTTTTTTTAACGCTCATATAATTAATCCTCCATGTTTTTATGGATGCGACTAGCAATTTCTTCTAATTCTTCAGAAGAATAGTTGGAAGAATTGTCTTTAAAAGTCATTGCAAAGTCATCACTAGCTGCAAATCGTGGGATAAAATGAAAATGTGAGTGGAAGACAGACTGGTATGCAATTTCACCATTATTGTTAACAATATTAAGGCCTAAAATTTGAGGGTTGCTTTTTTTTATAGCACGAGCAATCACCGGTATTTTGGGTAGAACATGCCTAGCCAAAGAATCATCATAGTCAAAAATATTAGCAACATGTTTTTTGGGTATCATGAGCGTATGCCCAGGAGTTGTTTGCGAAATATCTAGAAATACCTTAATATCATCGTCCTCATACACGGAAACACTTGGAATTGTACCATCAATAATTTTACAAAAAATGCAATCGTTCATTTAAAAGAACCTTCTTTCAATATGTTTATTTTAGTATACAATAACACATCTCAATGATGGAAATTTAAAAATAAATTGAAGAGAGAACTTTATGTTATAATTTTCAATAATTGAAGTGAAAGGAATTATAAATCTATGGCCTTAAAAATAAATGGATTAGTGGGTGGATATTCACGAATACCAGTTTTGAAAGATATCTCATTTGAAGTTAACTCCGGTCAATTGGTTGGATTAATAGGATTGAATGGGGCTGGTAAATCAACGACAATTAATCATATTATTGGATTGCTTGAACCGCAAAAGGGTAATATTACAATTGATGATGTTAAGTTAAAAGATGATCCCAAGACATATAAAGGAAAATTAGCATATATGCCAGAAATGCCAGTCTTATATCAAGAGTTAACCTTAAAAGAACATTTGGAATTAACTGTTATGGCATATAATTTGGACGCAGCAAATGCTTGGAAAAGGGCAAATGAACTTCTAAAAATTTTTCGTTTAGATAATAAGTTGGATTGGTTTCCTGCAAATTTTTCAAAAGGAATGCGACAAAAGGTAATGATTGTATGCGCATTTATGACGGAAGCACAAGTTTATGTAATTGATGAACCTTTCTTAGGACTAGACCCGTTGGCAACCAGAGACTTATTGAACTTGGTTGATAATGAAAAGAAAAGGGGTGCCGCTATCTTAATGTCGACACATGTACTCAGTACAGCACAAGAGCATTGTGATTATTTTGTCTTGCTTCATCAGGGAAAAATTAGAGCACAAGGAAGCCTTACAGAATTAAGAAGTCTTTTTAAAGATAAGCAGGCATCGTTAACGGATATTTATCTTGGGATGACACAGGGTGGAAATACTAATGAATGAAATTTGGAATGGAAGACTAAAAAAATATCAAAAAATGTTACTACGTTATTCAAAGTATGTATTTAATGATCACTTTGTTTTAGCATTATTATTTTTTGTTGGTGGGTTGGGGCTTTCATATTCGAATTTTGTGAAAAGCTTGCCGCAAAAACCTTTTTGGTGGGAGCAACCTACACTGATTATAATTCTGTTTTTAATAGTCCAAATTGGCAAATTAGCAAGTTTGCTGGAGGAAGCGGATAAGGTTTTTCTTTTGCCTAAGGATTATCAAATGAAAGATTATTTTAAATTGGTTTTAAAACATTCAGCATTAGTATCTTTTTTTACGCAATTAGTATTTATGGCTATATTGGCACCATTCATTATACAAGGTTTGAAATGGCAGTTTTGGATGTGGATTGTTCTTTTAATAGTACAGTGTTTGTTGAAATTTAGTTACCTGTCCTTTTTGGTGATAGGAACTTACAATCTCGCGGCGAAATCATTTTCTCAGCAGTTTTTATTCCATGCAGCTGTGATGCTTATTTTAGTGCTTAGTTTATATCTAAATGTAATATTGGGTGTAATCTTAGCAATAGTTTTAGCAGGGATAATTAGATATTACGTTGGTAAAGTCTCACAGCAACATGTTTTCAAATGGAATGATGCGATTAAATCTGAGAAAGAACGCTTAATGACTTTGTATCGTTTTATAAATATGTTTACTGATGTCCCACAAATAGTTGGACAAACTAAGCGGCGTAAATTTTTTGATTTTCTATTACGGAGAACTTCCAAGAATGTTTATCTTTTCTTGTATAGTAGAAGTTTTGTTAGACAAAGTGGTTTTAGCGGACTTTTTCTTCGACTGTTATTTTTAGCAAGTATTATTGTTTTTTTCTCACCTAATTATCTATTTAGTCTATTTATAATTTGTGTATGTCTTTATTTAATTGGAATTCAATTGTTTGGGCTTTATTCGATATTTGAAGACAATGTTTTTGTCCATATTTATCCTGTCGATGAAAGTCAAAAAAAACTTGCATTTAAAAACTTACTGCAAAAAATATTGTTAAGCGCATGGTTAGTAACGAATGTAATTGCAGTGGCGACACCACGTTTTGAGATAAATTATTTATTGTTGCCAGTTATTTCTTTAGCTGAAGTATACTTGATAACGAACCTTTTTTTGGGAAACTACCTCAAAAAAAATACTTGACACTTGTGTTGTGAATTTGTATCCTTGGTTAAGGATTATGGACTTGTAGAGGAGACTTGCCAATATGGATTTCAGTTTGGATGATGGTTGGCAGATTCATCCGCTTGGGGGTAACACAGGGACTGCTTATATGGGATTTAAAGAGCAGGAAAAGTTATTTATAAAGAGGAATACTTCACCTTTTCTTGCCGCATTGTCGTTGGAGGAAATTACACCAAGGTTGGTATGGACAAAACATATTTCAACAGGTGATACTTTAACAGCACAAGAGTGGTTAAATGGTAGATGTCTTTCTAAAGAAGAAATGGGACAGGAAAACGTAGCACGCTTGTTAGCTAGAATTCATAGGTCTAAAATTCTTAGAAAGATGTTACGTCAAGTAGGTGGAAGATATGTTTTCCCTGAAGAAATACTCAGCAACTATTTTCGGGGATTGAGCTTAGAGTTACGAGCTCACCCCTTACTAAAAAAGGTTGCAAACCGATTGCGGACGCATCAGCCAAAGCTAGATCATAGAGAATTTAAGGTTTCACATGGTGATTTGAATCATAAGAATTGGTTATTGTCGGATAACAATAGGCTATATTTAGTTGATTGGGAATCGGCAAGGTTAGCGGATAGTGCACTGGATATTAGCATGTTAATGTGTCAATATGTCCCACGCGCGGAGTGGAAACAATGGTTAACCGAGAAGTATGGAGTCTCAATTACAATAGGATTGAGACAAAGAATTAGTTGGTACTACATGGTTAATTTGCTTCTTTCTATCAAGAATGAGCATCAGCGTGGTCATTTTTTCGAAATGAACCGAGACATATTACGATTGGCAGACTTCTTTGAGAACCAAGATTTTATTTAAATTGAAATAAAGAAAAAGCATAATTAGATGGTGAACATGTTTGCAAAGAGGCTGGATCAAAAATTAAATTTTGATTCCGGCCTTTATTTATCACAGATGAAAGTGTGACTAAGTCAAATTTCTCCGCCTAATTTAGAGTTAATATTCAGGGCTTTCCGAGATACGACAACACACTTTATTTATATTTGAAAGGATTGACATAATGCGTTTAAGGAATAAGCCATGGGCAAAACCACTTATTGAGAACAACCCAGATTTGATAGTAACAAAGCCAAGCGAATATTGTGGTAAATGGAAAACAAGATTTGAAAAAGAAGCACCATTATTTATTGAGATTGGAATGGGTAAGGGTGGCTTCATAATGGAGATGGCAAGCAGACATCCAGAAAATAATTATATTGGAATTGAGATTCAAACAACGGTGGCTGCAATCGTTTTAAGGAAACAAATAGAAACAAGGTTACCAAATTTACAGCTTATTTGTGCTAATGGGAGTGGCTTAAGTGAATATTTTGAAGAAAATGAAGTAGCTGGAATTTATTTGAATTTTTCTGATCCATGGCCTAAGACAAGGCAAGAAAAAAGAAGGTTAACTTATAAAACATTTTTAAAGCAGTATCAGTATGTCTTAAGTAATAAAGGTTGCTTGGAGTTTAAGACTGATAATCGAGGACTGTTTGAATACACTTTAGTTAGTTTCAATAACTATGGAATGAATTTCAATCAAGTTTTTTTAGATTTACATAAAGATGAAGAAGCGATGATTGAGAATGTAATGACTGAGTACGAAGATAAATTCAGTAAAAAAGGACAACCAATTTATAAGATTTCTGCTAGTTTTAAAAGCTAACAGAAAACAACTGATTATCCTAAGCTAAGGTAAGTGAAAAATAAGAATTACAGATCGATCCTATTTAGATTAAGAATGCTCCCGGTTTTAGCATCAGCTTGAAATTCATAACGAACAAGCTGATTGTCTTCAAAACGTGAAATTCCTCCTTGATAAATGTCTGTGGTTAGTGCGAATTTACGAATCCTCGTGGGTTTAACAGATATCCAAGAATCTTGAACAGGTGTTTCATTTTGAAACGAGTTTTTGATGTTGTTTAAAATCTGTTGGGGAGTGAGTCGTTCCGCCTTTTTGAGAATGTTGCTGGCTTGGATGCCACCAACAAAACCAGTTACTACACCAAGTGTTAATGGGAGAAACTTATTAAAAGTATTTGTCATAGCTAAACTCCTTACCAAATTTCTTATGATATGTAATTATAGCACCAATAATAATATTTAGACCACTAATTGCTTAATAAAATCAAAACAAATCACTTTTTTTTGGAAATAAATAGTCTATAATGGTGTTATCTTGAAAAAATTGAAGTATGTTGAGGAGGAATGGAAAATGGAACAATTTGGAAAAATGAATTTGGAAACATTAACGAAAAAGCTTGGAAAGGGTGCTTATGTCCTATTTTTCTCTGCTGATTGGTGTTCAGATTGTAATTTTATTAAACCAGCTCTTCCTGCAATTGAAGCAGAATATCCAGATTATAAATTTATTCACATTGATCGTGACGAAAATATTGATCTTTGTCGGGAATTAATGGTTATGGGAATTCCAAGCTTTATTGTTTATAAGAATGGTGAAGAAGTTGCACGTTTTGTTAATAAGGATCGTAAAACAAAAGAAGAAATTGAAACATTTTTAAATGAAGTCGCATAATTTTAATTGATAATGGGACTGTGTAAATACGCAGTCTTTTTTTGTGTAAAGGAGAAGAAATATGCTAATCGCTAGTTATAATAGGCCTCAAATGGGGGATGTTCTCGTAGTAATGCTTCACGAGGATGTTCAAGCTCAGACGATACAGAAAAAAAATGAAGTCGTGGAAATAAGTGATCTAAGCAATGGAAATGCATTAGGTTATAATTTTTTTGGAGTTGGTAAGGAACTTGGCCTTACTACAACTGGTCAAATTAACCTTAATGAAGAACAGGTAAAGTTTTTGAATAACAAGCTTCATAAAGCAGGTTTTAAAACAAGTCTTGAGGTTGATAAGGCACCTTCATTTGTAGTTGGCTTGGTCGAAGATATAGCGAAACATCCAGATTCAGATCATTTGCATATTACGAAAACCAATATTGGCAAGGAAACATTGCAAATTGTCTGTGGTGCTCCTAATATTGCACAGGGACAGCTGGTAGTAGTTGCTAAGGTTGGTGCAATGATGCCAAATGGTGAAGTAATTTGGCCTGGAAAGCTTCGGGGAGTTGAGAGTGATGGGATGATTTGTTCAGCACGCGAATTGCATTTACCGAATGCACCACAGAAACGAGGTATTTTAGTTTTGTCAGCAGACACTTACCATCAAGGGCAATCCTTCTCAATTGGCTAAATATTTTGCTGATTGAAATAATTATATGGTAATATGCTCTCATGAGTATATTGGCATGTTTGAAGGTACAATATAATGGTTGTCTTTAGCTCATGTGAACTAAAGATAACTATTTTTTTGAATAAAGTATTATAAAAAGTAAGGAAGAATACTAATGCGACATTATGATGGACCAGCCTTTTATAGAAGACAAAATAAAAAAGCAAAACAGATTACAAATAATGAGATATCAGAACCGCTAGCTAAAGTAGTCATTAAAAAAGGCCAAACGTTTCATCCCTCTTACGTGCCACCTTCTTTAGCCAGTCGAAAGTATTCTCTTCAAAAAAGAAAGCAAAAATATCAAATGTTATTTGAAAGCTTACAAAAAGAAGAGAAAGACTATTTTTTATTTGACGAAACAGCGGATAGTGAAAAAAGTGAAATAAAGAATATAACGGAGACGGGTGTTACCGGATTACCTCGGGAAAAAGAGATTAACAAAGCTGATGTAGTAGATAAGAAAGTAATTGATGAAACAATAGAGACTGCTGAGTCAAGGGATAATGCCAAAGACATTGCAGTAACCAATATTAATCAGCAACCATCTGAAAATAAATCTGTTCAAGTAAACGATAAAAAATTTTTCGAGCAGGAAAAACAAGGGCATTCCAATTTAATGCGATCAAGTGAAGAAGTTAGATTGAGTGAACCTGAAAAACCTGAAAGTATTTTAGAACAAGAAACAAAAATTAGTTCAGCGATCCCAGCTGCTAAGTTGATGACCCAAACAAGTAGTTATGAACCAAGAATAAAAGATCTTGATTTGACTGAAAATGAAGAAGAAAATAGTGCAAATACAACAGTAAAACCGGTGAAAAGTCCCGGAGAAGAATCACAAAGAATAAATGTTGTTGGCGAATATAAATTTCCTGTCATGGACTTATTACCAAAACCGGTTCGAATTAACGATGATACCCAAGATGAATGGGTGCTAGAGCAAATAGATACACTTAATGAGACTTTAGAAGCATTTCATGTTGAAGCAACTGTCAAGGATTGGACGATAGGTCCTGCTGTTACACAATTTGAATTATCAATTGGAAGAGGTGTTAAAGTCAATAAAATCACCAATTTGATTGATGATTTAAAGTTAGCATTAGCCGCTAAGGATATTCGGATTGAAGCACCTATTCCTGGAAGAAGTAGTGTTGGAATTGAAATTCCAAATTTAAAAGCACGGCCAGTCATGCTAGCAGAAGTTTTGAATTCTGCAGCTTTTGTAAATAAGAAATCACCGTTAACGGTTGCACTTGGAGTTAATCTTTCTGGTGAATCAATTGTGACTGATTTAAGAAAAATGCCTCACGGATTGATAGCTGGTGCAACTGGTTCAGGAAAGTCAGTTTTTATAAATAGTATATTAATTTCCTTGTTGTACAAGGCTACACCACAACAAGTAAAATTGTTATTAATTGATCCTAAGGCCGTTGAAATGGCACCATATCATGATATTCCCCATTTGTTAGCACCTGTTGTTTCTGACCCAGTTGCTGCTTCAGCTGCATTGAAATGGGTAGTTGAAGAAATGGAAGAAAGATATCAAAAACTTGCTGCAGCAGGTGTTAGAAACATTGAAGAATTTAATGAAAAAGCAATTCAACATGAAGATTATGGATTACAGATACCATATATTGTGATAATTATAGACGAATTGGCTGATTTAATGATGGTTGCATCATCAGAGGTGCAAGATTATATTGCTAGAATTACCCAAAAAGCACGTGCAGCAGGAATTCATTTGTTAATCGCGACACAACGACCGAGTGTAGATGTGATAACCGGGACAATTAAAAATAATATTCCTACAAGAGTTGCTTTTATGGTCGCTAGTCAAGTTGATTCAAGAACTATTATTGATACAGCAGGTGCAGAACGTCTCCTTGGAAGAGGAGACATGCTATATCTGGGAAATGGTGCAAGTCAGCCAATGCGATTACAAGGAACATTTGTACAAAATGAGGTAGAAAAAATTACTGATTTTGTACGTGCTCAGGGACGACCAAATTACGCTTTTGATCCAGATGGATTGAAAAAGAAAAATATTCAAAATAAACAAGAAGATGAAATTTTACCAGAAGTTTTAGATTGTATTGTAAATGAGGACAGTATTTCAACATCGAAATTACAACGAATATTTGCAATTGGTTATAATAGGGCTGCTAACATTATTGACACTTTAGAGGACCGAAGATACATTTCACCGACAAGAGGGTCTAAACCACGGGAAGTTTATCTTACACAAGAGGGATTGGAGAAGCTTAGGGCAAATGTTAATGATTGAAAAGAAATCTCATTTGTTTTGTGGTAAGATTAAACGGTGGTTTTATTTAATTAAAGAAAAGAGAGGGCAATACTATGGATACAGAAACCACCTATTATTTTGTAGGAATTAAGGGAACTGGAATGAGTTCATTGGCCTTACTTTTACATGATAAAGGATTAAAAGTTATTGGTTCCGATATTGAAAAATATACTTTTACACAACGAGGATTAGAATTAGCAGGAATAAAAATATTACCTTTCGATGAAAAAAATATTCGTAAAGGTTTGACGATAATCCAAGGAAATGCATTTGGTGATGATCACCCAGAAATAAAAAAGGCCAAGGAAATTGGAATTAAAATTATTACATATCCCGATTTTTTGGAAAAAATTGTCGAAGATACGACAAGCATTGGAATTGCAGGAGCACACGGAAAAACAAGCACTACAGGATTATTGGCTCATGTTTTAGGTGGGGTTGCACCAACTAGTTATTTAATTGGGGATGGATCTGGTAAAGGTGTACCTGATGCACGTTTCTTTGTGTTTGAGGCGGATGAATACCGACGTCATTTTGTTGCATATCATCCTGATTATGTGGTTATGACTAACGTGGACTTTGACCATCCTGACTACTTTACTGGAATTGAAGATGTATTTGATGCATTTGAGACTTTAGCCAAGCAGACAAAAAAAGGAATTTTTGCTTGGGGAGAAGACAAGTATCTGAGAAACTTGAAGGCTGATGTTCCGGTTCATTATTATGGAACATCCGATGAAAATGAGTTTAGAGCAACAAATATCAAGCGAGCAACAACGGGTTCGACTTTCGATGTATATCATTATGATGAATACTTAGGCACGTATGAAATTCCAATTTTTGGGGAACATAACGTACTAAATAGCTTAGCTGTAATTGCAGTGTCGTATTTTGAAAAAGTTTCTCAGGATGAAGTCAAACGTGAATTGTTGACTTATCAAGGTGTGAAGAGACGATTTACAGAGAAATATGTTGCAGATATAACAATTATTGATGATTATGCACATCATCCTTCTGAGATTAAAGCAACGATTGATGCTGCACGTCAGAAGTATCCTAGTAAGAAAATTATTGCAGTTTTCCAACCGCATACGTTTAGTAGAACGATTGCCTTGATGGATGATTTTGCAACCAGTCTTAATCTTGCAGATAAAGTTTATTTGACCGACATTTTTAGTTCGATTCGTGAACATGGAGGCAATGTTTCAAGTACTGATTTGGGTGATAGAATTACAAAGGGTGGAGAAGTATTAAAAGTTGATAATATGTCGCCATTACTTGATTTTCATGATGCTGTTGTAGTATTCATGGGTGCTGGTGACATTCAAAAGTATGAATATGCTTATGAAAAATTATTGAGTAGTTTGAGTCTCAAAAATAATTAAGTTATGGAACACGTTTATCTGGAATAATGAGTGAGGCTGGGTCAAAATTAACTTTTGACGCGGCCTCTTTATTTTATTCTGAATATTCTTATTTTTAATTCGAAGTTTCTAGCAATATCATGTTTTTCGTTCCTTTCTTATTTTCGCATCAGATGGATTGAGACGAGCTAAAGTATATGCTAAAATACATTTAAGATTATATGGAGGTGTCAATATTAATGTCAGAAGATACTCATAGGCAAGGGAAAACGATTGATGAGTTGAGTGAAGGAGATTCGTTGACAGTTAATGAAAGTGTTTCGGATCGAGATGTTTTGTTGTATTTAGGAATGACTAACGATAATAATCCATTGTATATTCAGGATGAATATGCTAAAAACATGGATTATAAAGCAGCGATAGTTCCGCCAGTTTTACTGACAGGAATTATTACAAGATCAGTATCAAAGTTGCTTCCAGGTCCTGGAAGTCAGGTAGTCAATTTGTCAGTCAATTTTATTTTGCCGGTGTATCACGAAGAAGACGTGACCTTTACTTTTGAGGTCATAAAAGTAGACGACATGAAGGAAGTAGTTACACTATCCGTAACAGGTGTTAACGATGACGATTGCAGAATTGTTGATGCAGTTGTGATGGTTAAACCGCCCATTAAGGCAATGTTAGCGGGAAACGATGAAAATGAAAGTGCAGAGGTGAGTGTTTAATGGAGAATGGAAGAAAATTAGTAAGTAATACCGGTGTCAACGGATTTTTGACAAAAATGTATGGCTTTATGGCTGGTGCAGTTGCAATTTCTGCAGTGGTAGCATATCTAGTTTCAAACGTTTTTTACAATGAAGTTGCTAGTTACATGGCTGAGCATCAGTTTATGATGTTTGTCCTATTTGGGATTCAGCTGTTGATAGTATTTGGAATGTCTTTCAAAGCTGACAGATCACCAGTTGCTTCGGGCTTGGGACTTGTGTCTTTTGCGGTAATTGAGGGAATATTCTTTGGTACAATAGTATCGTTATATGCTGCAAGTGATGTTACGATGGCTTTTGTGGGTGCTGCAGCAGTATTTGTCTCAATGGCGGTGATTGGAACAACTACTAAGAAGGACTTGTCGAGAATTGGGACACATGCTTTAGCAGCTTTAATCGCTTTGATTATTGTTTCATTCATTAATATCTTTTTGCAAAGTACAATGATTACTTTCGTCTTCTCATTTGTTGGGGTGATTATCTTTACAGCCTTAACAGCGTGGGATGCTCAGAAATTTAGAACATTATACTTACAAACAAGAGGCCAGGTTTCTGGAACTAACTTAGCCTTGATGGGTGCTTTACAACTTTATCTTGATTTTGTTAACATCTTCATCAGTCTTTTGAACATTTTTACAGGATTTAATAATAAATAAGACAATAATTTTAAAGAACTTCGCTTAGGCAAACTGCCCGGCGAGGTTTTTTTTTAGAATGAAGTCTTTGATTTCTATTAATGACCACGATAGTTTGTTAAAATAAGAGAGGATAATATATCAAAGGAGCTAAATAAATGAATAAACAAAATAAATTACTGCTCATTGATGGCAATAGTGTGGCTTTCCGTGCTTTCTTTGCACTCCATCAATCACTTGAAAGATTTGTTAATCATAACGGACTACATACGACTGCAATTTATGGTTTCAAAAATATGTTGGATAAAATTATTGAAAAAGTTCAACCTAGTCATATTTTAGTTGCTTTTGATGCGGGCAAAAAAACATTTAGAACCGAAAAATTTGAGGAATACAAAGGTGGACGTTCCAAAACACCTAGTGAGCTTTCAGAACAATTCCCATATATAAAGAAGTTACTACTGGCTTATGGCATAAAAAGCTATGAATTGGAGAATTTTGAAGCTGATGATATTATTGGAACTTTGGCAGATAAGGCTGAAAAACAGGGCTTTAAAGTAACAATTGTGACGGGAGACCGTGACTTGACTCAGCTTACGACTAATGAGACAACTGTGGCAGTTACACAAAAAGGCGTTAGTGAAGTTGAGGAATATACACCAGACCATGTGTTTGAAAAATATGGAATTAAGTCTGAACAAATTGTTGATATGAAAGGTTTAGTTGGAGATAATTCAGATAATTATCCTGGAGTAACAAAAGTTGGTGAGAAAACGGCAATTAAATTATTGCAACAATTTGAGACAATTGAAGGAATTTATGAAAATTTAGATAATATTAAAGCTTCTAAAATGAAAGAACATTTAGTTGAAGATCGTGAACTGGCTTTCATGTGCAAAGATTTGGCAAAAATTCTAAGAGATGCTCCGATTGAAGTTACAGTTGATGATGCAAAATGGCCTGGACCGATAGAAGAAAAATTAAGAGCATTTTATGAAGAGATGGACTTCAAGAGTTTCCTTGCAAAAATGAATGTACCTGGCAACGAGAAAACCACACTAAAGGAAAATAAATTATCTAAGTTAGACTACCAAGTGTTAGATAAGGAAGGCCTTAATAAGACAGTCATTGAAAGAAAAACGACTGTATCTTTTTATTTGGAAATGAGTGGTGAGAATTATCATCAAGCACAGTTTGCGGGATTTGCTTTTAAAAATGGAGAAACAATATATGTTAGCCGCGACGTCGAACTTTTGAAAGAGAAAAAACTCAAAGAAATACTTGAAAATAAGGACATAAAGATTGATTTATTTGATGGTAAGCGAACTTTTGTTGGACTTAAAAGATTAGGGATTAACCTCGCAAATGTTGATTTTGATATGTTGCTTGTATCTTATTTATTAGACTCAAGTGATAATAATAATGATTTTGGTAAATTAGCACAACAGCATGATTATTTTAAGGTTGCAAGTGATGAAGAAGTATATGGTAAAGGTGCAAAATATCAAATTCCTGCAGAAGATGCAGTTTTTTTTGAACATCTAGCTGGTAAAGTTCAGGCAATTGAAGAGTTAAAGGAAAGTTTAATGAAAAAACTTTCTGATAATAAGCAAGACGAGCTCTATTTTGAAATCGAACGTCCACTCTCTTTGGTTCTAGGGGAAATGGAAGTTGCTGGGATTAGATTAGATAAAGATAAACTAGAAGAGATGAGCAGTAAGTTAAAAGAACGGTTAACAGAACTGGAACAAGCAATTCATACTGAAGCTGGTGAAGATTTTAATATTAACTCCCCCAAACAATTAGGAGTTATACTCTTTGAAAAGTTGAAGTTGCCAGTGATTAAGAAAACTAAAACAGGTTATTCAACTGCAGTAGGAGTGCTGGAAGAATTGAGAGGCATGGCACCAATTATTGATAATATTTTAAAATATCGTCAGGTTGCCAAAATTCAGTCAACCTATGTTGAAGGTTTGCTAAAAGTAGTCTCACAAAAAGATGGAAAAGTTCATACAAGATATACACAAACACTCACAGCTACTGGAAGATTATCATCTGTTGATCCTAATTTACAGAATATTCCTGTGAGACTAGAAGAAGGTAGGCAAATCAGGAAAGCGTTTGTTCCTGAGAGTGCTGATTGGGAAATTTTTTCATCGGATTATTCACAAATTGAATTGCGTGTTTTAGCGCATATTTCGCATGATAAAAACATGCAGGCTGCTTTCAATGAAGGGGCAGATATTCATGCAAATACCGCAATGCAAATATTTGGGCTAGATTCAGCCTCTGAAGTTACAAGCAATATGCGTAGACAGGCAAAAGCTGTTAATTTTGGAATTGTGTATGGGATAAGCGATTACGGATTGGCACAAAATATTGGAATTACACGTAAACAAGCAAAAGAATTTATAGGTCGGTATTTTGAAATTTTTCCTGGAGTAAAACAGTACATGGATGAGATTGTGGCAAAGGCTCATGAACAAGGATATGTTGAAACTTTATTTAAACGTCGCAGATATTTACCTGAAATTAAGAGCAAAAACTTTAATTTACGTTCTTTTGCGGAAAGAACAGCTATGAACACGCCGATTCAGGGAAGTGCCGCAGACATCATTAAAGTCGCCATGATAAATATGCAAAAAATGCTCAAAGAAGAACGACTTGAAGCCAAAATGTTACTGCAGGTTCATGATGAATTAATTTTTGAAGTACCAAGTAAAGAGATTGCCATGTTGGAGAAATTTGTACCAAAAGTAATGGACCAAGCAGTTTCCTTGGAAGTTCCGCTTAAAGTTGAAAGTGCCCATGGGAAAACCTGGTTTGATGCAAAATAAGAGTTTAAAAAGGAGATAAAGATGCCTGAATTACCAGAAGTTGAAACTGTCCGCCAAGGATTGCGTCAATTAGTATTGAACAAAAAAATTCGCAATGTTAGGGTACTTTACCCTAAGATTATAAATGGCGATACCGATATTTTTATTGAAACGGTTGAAGGATTGACAATCAAAGAAATTGGCCGTCGTGGGAAATATTTAATTTTTAATTTCAACGAGGGAACTTCATTAGTTTCCCATTTGCGAATGGAAGGAAAGTATTTTGTGAGACAAACAGGGGATGAAATCGAGAAACATACTCACATTATTTTTGAATTTACCGACGGGAAACAGCTTAGATATAATGATGTCCGCAAGTTTGGTCGAATGGAGTTAGTTAGAACTGACAAGGTTAACGACCTAAAAGGTATAAAAAAGTTGGGACCAGAACCAACGGAAACTGATTTTGATTTAGAAAATTTCACAAATAAATTGAAAAACAAAAATAAGATGATTAAGCCTGCATTGCTTGATCAAACTTTAGTTGCGGGTTTAGGAAATATTTATGCTGATGAAGTTTTATGGATGAGTAAGATAAATCCAGAGACGCCAGCAAGACATCTTGAGAAAAAGGAAATCAGCATTTTGCGTAACGCAATTATAGCTGAGCTAGCAAAAGCTGTAAAAGCTGGTGGAACGACTATTAGAAGTTATACAAATGCATTTGAAAACTCAGGAGAGTTCCAATTTGAGTTAAACGCCTACGGGAAAACAGGTGAACCTTGTAGTAGATGTGGCACATTAATTAAAAAGATCGTTGTTGCTCAACGAGGCACGCATTATTGCCCAAATTGTCAGAAGGTGGAGTAAGTGACATATATTCTTGGACTAACTGGAGGAATTGCGTCCGGCAAATCAACAGTCAGTCATTTTTTAAAAAAGTATGGTGCAAGGATTATTGATGGGGACCTTGTCGCACGCGAAGTTGTCCAGAAGAAGAGTGTTGGTTTAAAGCAAATAGTGAGTATCTTTGGTGAAGACTATTTGACGAATTCTGGTGAACTGAATCGCAAAAAATTAGGTAATCTTGTGTTTAATAATAAAGAAATGTTAAACCAGCTAACTGATATTACAAGTCCCTTAATTCACAAGCGAATTGAAGAACTAATTGATGAAGCAAAAGTGATAAAGTGTAGATTGTTGGTATTGGATAATCCACTACTTTTTGAAGGTAACTATGAGAAGTATTGTGATAGCGTCATGTGTGTGTGTGTACCACAAGAATTGCAAGTAAAGCGTTTGATGTCACGAGATGGATATGACAAAACACAAGCAAGACAACGAGTTTTGAGCCAAATGTCAAATGAAGAACGTTGTGCATTAGCTGATGTTTTAATAGATAACTCTAAACAAGTTGAAGAAACACTTAAGCAAGTGCTAAAATGGCTAGTGACAATGAATTTAGTGTAACTACAGAGGTATTATATATTATACTAAAGGTATAAAATGATGAGGTGAAAAATATGAGATGTCCCAAGTGCCATCATAATGGTTCACGAGTAGTTGATAGTCGCCCAGCAGATGATGGTCATGTAATTAGACGGCGTCGCGAGTGTGAAGCTTGTGGTTTTAGGTTTACGACATTTGAACGAATTGAGGTTACTCCGCTTTTGGTAATCAAGAAAGATGGGACGCGTGATGAATTTAATCGTGAGAAAATATTGCGTGGAATTATTAGAGCTGCCGAAAAGAGACCAGTTGGAATGGACCAAATTACACAAATTGTAGATGATGTTGAAAATAAAGTGAGATCACTTGGAGAAAGTGAAGTTTCTAGTCAACTAATTGGAGAATATGTGATGGGAATGTTGGCAGATGTCGATGAAATATCGTATATTCGTTTTGCAAGTGTTTATCGGCAGTTTAAGGATATGAGAGTATTCTTAAAAGAATTACAAGAAATGATGGCACGAGATAAAAAGAACCTTTCAAGTGACGATGATAAGCAGAGTGAATAAAGAAGGGTGTGAGTGAGATGGTTGTTGAAGAAAAAGATTTTACACCTAAGGATGGTTTCGTAGTGTATACAAGGAAAAAACTGTATGAGAGCCAACTAGAAGTAGTGTTAAAACTTTATCAACCATTGATTGGGACAGCAAGTTTTAGTCTGTATGCCCTTTTGCGTACAATGATACAACCTGATTTACAGCTCTCAAGGCGAAAGATGCATAGTGAGTTGTTTGATTTACTTGATATTGGGTTACAATCCTTTTATGAGGCCAGGTGTAAATTAGAAGCAATTGGATTGCTTAGGACATTTGAACAAAATGATGAACTTGGTAAATTAATAATCTATGAGATTCAAGAACCACAAGAACCTGAAAATTTTTTCACAGATGATTTGTTGCGGAGCTTATTGTTGGAGACTGTTGGAGAGCGAATTTTTAAAGAACTACAAACGTATTTCTTTTTTTCACCAATTAATAAGACGAAGGCCGTTGAAACCACTAAACATTTTTTAGAAGTTTTTACGGTACAGCCCCAAACATTGAATGAGGGTAGAAATCTGATAGATGCTAAGCAAGCACCAATGTATAAGTCCAAAATAAAACAAAGTTCTAACTTAGATGAGGAGTTCTTGAAACAGCTTATTGATCATTCCTTCATCGATAGCAAACAAGTTTTTGATAATTATCAACGATTAACAGCTGCAAATGCTGTGTATGGGCTTGATGAACTCGTGTTGTTGAATTTACTGGAGGAGGCTGCAAATATCGCAACAAATCAGGTAGACTTCGACTTATTTTGGAAGCTGGTTCATGATAAATTTTCAAAACAGGATTCTAAACCTGTGTTAGCTACGAATACCGATAAAAAAACTGAGAATACTGTAAATAAAAAGCAAAAAATAATGAAAAGCGAAGATCAAGAACTGCTAGATGCAAGCAAGGCCTATGCACCCGCGGAGTTTTTGCAAGAATTGAAACGTGAACAGGGTTCGTTTGTAACAAGTTCTGAAAGAAATGTTATTGAGTGGATTGTCCAAAAAAATCTATTTCAAGCGGACATAATAAATATTCTAATTCATTACATGATAGTTGATCGTGGAATGGCAACTTTGAATCGAGCCTTTTTTGAGGCGGTAATTGCTGATTGGAGTCAAAAAAAGATTAGCACACCTGAGGAGGCAATGATTCAGGTGCGGACTTTTAATGCACCTAAAAAAAATACAAAGTATGTACAGACAAAAGGCTATGTAGGCAAGAAGATTGTGCAAAAGGAAAAATTGCCAGAATGGGCAAAAACTGAGCATGTATCAGAAAATGAATCTACATGGAGCAAAGAAAAACAAGAACAACTGAAAAAAAGATTAAGTAGATTTAAGAAAAAAATTGACTAGTAAAGGTGGTGAGAAAATGAAGGATGTCGGTGAAGAGATGGCCCAACAACTCCGTAATAGGAATTGGATAAAAAATTATAAAGAACTGATTGATGAAGCTTTTGCCGATGAAGAGGTCAGAACTTTCATGGCTGAAAATCAGTTGACGCAGGCAGAATTAGCGCGCAGTGCTAGTAAAGTTTACGAATTTGTCAGTATAAAAAGACAAATTAAAAACGGTGAGGTTACTCCGGCACCTGGATATCAACCACAACTAGTTTTAAGTAACCACTTAATAGATGTTGCATATGTTCCCAGTGACGAGTTAATAAGGAGTCAGAAAAAAGCAGAGATCAGAGCGCGAGTTAGGACTCTTAATATGCCAAAGGCAATCAGAAATGCCCAATTGGCTGATTTTGACATATCTGGTCGTGAAGAAATTGCGCAGGCTGCGTCAGATTTTATTGATGCGTACACAGCTAATCCGCGGAAATTTATTAAGGGAATGTATCTACAAGGAAGTTTCGGTGTTGGGAAGACCTACTTGCTGGGGGCGATTGCAAACGGGCTGGCAGAAGAGGGTTTTCGCTCAACCATGCTTCACTTTCCATCTTTTGCAGTTGAGGTTAAAAGTGCAATTGGGTCGAACAATGTGATGGAAAAAATTGATAATATAAAAAAGGCGCCAATTTTGATGTTAGATGATATTGGAGCCGATCAGTTATCAAGTTGGTTAAGAGACGATGTTTTAGGAATCATTTTACAATATCGTATGCAAGAAGAGTTACCAACTTTCTTTAGTTCAAATCTTTCATTACAAGATCTATTGACGCAATACTTAACAGTCAATAATCGTGGAGAAGCTGAACCACTTAAGGCACGCAGAATAATGGAAAGAATCGTATTTTTAAGTAAAGAATATACAATGATTGGTCGAAATAGACGTCGCTCATAAATTGTAATTAAGTCTTGAATGATTTCTATAATAGTGGTTTAATAATGATTGAGTAAAATGTTAGGGGACAAAAGGTTATACGAATTAGGGATGAGTGGCATTAACTGCAAGCTACTCAGTATGATATAATTTACCACCTCTATGAAGAAATTATTCCAATTAATAATTGGAACGGGTCGGACCTGTTAAAAACGATTTGAGAGATTTTTGATATCTAAATTTGGGTGGAACCACGCTAATGGCGTCCCTAGCATACTTTTTTAAAGTGTGCTAGGGATTTTTATTTTGTTAATTATTCAAAGGAGAGATGAAATTATGGTTAAAGTTAAGTTTCCTGATGGTGCTGTTAAAGAATTTGAAGATGGGGCGACGGTTGCAACGGTTGCTCAATCAATTAGTATGAGCCTTGCAAAAAAAGCTGTCGCTGGACGATATAATGGCGAGTTAATTGATTTTAATGCGCCTTTAGTGAGTGACGGTGAAATTGAAATTGTCACAAAAAATTCTGAAGATGGACTGAAAGTTTTATGGCAGACGGCTTCTTTGTTGGTAGGAGCATCATTGTCAGAACTATATCCAGAGATGAAGTTTGGCGAAGGTAGTGTTAGCGAGCATGGCTTCTTTATTGATACGGATAATGTAACTGGTCAGATTGCTGAAACTGAATTTGAGAAAATTTCGAAAAAAATGCAAGAAATCGTGAATTCAGGTGCAAAAGTTGAACGCATAGTAGTCGATGAAAAAGAAGCGTTAGCATTAGTAGATGGTGATGCTTATCGGATGGAACTTGTCAAAGAAGCTGCTGTTTCTGGCAAAGTTGTTCTACACAAATTAAATAGTTTTGTAGATGTTTCCGCAGGTGCTTATTTAGAAAAAGTTAGTTCAATTAAAATTTTTAAATTACTTTCAGTTGCTGGAGCATATTGGAAGGGAGCTTCAAGTAATCCTATGCTTCAACGTGTTTACGGGACGGCCTTCTACAAGCAAAAGGAATTAGATGCTGAGTTACAAAGAAGACAAGAAGCACGTGAACGTGACCATCGTGTAATTGGAAACGATTTGGATTTGTTCTTCGTTGATCCTAAAGCAGGTGCGGGATTACCATATTGGATGCCTAATGGTGCTACAATTCGTCGAACGATTGAACGTTATATTATTGATAAAGAAGTCTCACGTGGTTATGAGCATGTTTATACTCCAATTCTTGCTAATTTAGATTTGTATAAACAATCAGGTCACTGGGATCATTATCGTGAAGATATGTTTCCACCAATGGACATGGGAGATGGCGAATTATTGGAATTACGTCCAATGAACTGTCCATCACATATCCAAATTTACAATCATCATATTCGTTCATACCGTGATCTTCCTCTAAGAATTGCCGAATTAGGAATGATGCATCGTTATGAAAAGTCAGGTGCACTTACAGGATTATCACGTGTGCGCGAGATGACATTGAATGATGGTCATACATTTGTTACACCTGATCAAATCGAGGCAGAATTCAAGAGTACGTTACAATTAATGGTTTCGGTATATGCTGATTTTGATATCACTGACTATCGCTTCCGCTTAAGCTATCGTGATCCTAAAAACACACATAAGTATTTTGATGACGATGAGATGTGGGAAAAATCACAAAAAATGCTTAAGGCTGCGATGGACGATCTAGGATTAGAGTATTTTGAAGCAGAAGGTGAAGCAGCTTTCTATGGCCCTAAACTTGATGTTCAAACAAAGACGGCTCTGGGTGGAGAAGAGACATTGTCCACTATTCAATTAGATTTCTTATTACCTGAAAAGTTTGACCTACATTACATTGGCGCAGATGGTGAGGAGCACCGCCCAGTTATGATTCATCGCGGAATTGTTTCAACTATGGAACGATTTACAGCTTACTTAACAGAAATGTATAAGGGTGCATTCCCAACATGGTTATCACCAAAACAAGTTACGATTATTCCTGTTAAAAATGATTTGCACTTGGAATATTGTGAAGAATTGCGTGATCGTTTGGCAGCAGCTAATGTACGTGTATCAATTGATGACAGAAATGAAAAAATGGGTTACAAAGTTCGTCAGGCACAGGTTACAAAGATTCCTTATATTTTGGTTGTAGGTGATCAAGAAGTTGCCTCAAATGAAGTTGCAGTTCGTCGCTATAGTGAAAAAAATACAGTGAATGTCTCAAAAGATAAATTTGTTAATGAAATTCTAGCTGATATTGCAAGCTATAGTCGTACAAAATAATACTTGACTTTAGTTTGTTAGCAATGTATAGTAAGAGAGTTGAGAAAAAGCAGAAGCAACCCGCTTCTCGCCTAGCGAACAGTTAGTTCACGGGCAGATGATATTTATTTCGAATTGATGAAGTGAAGATTAGTCCGGGTAGCTTAGGTTAAGCTACCCGGTTTTTTTCTGCATTTTCTCTGATATTAAACGGAGGTGAAGCATCATAGCAGTAGATAAGATGGTAAATGAAGGCATACGTGCAAGTGAATTGCGCTTAATTGCCAGTGATGGTTCCCAACTTGGGGTTAAAACCAAACAAGAAGCATTGAAGCTAGCTGAACAATCTAGTCTTGATCTCGTTTTAGTTGCTCCAAAGGCGAAACCACCTGTTGCCAGAATTATGGATTATGGTAAATATCGGTTTGAGCTGCAAAAGAAACAACGTGAGGCTAGAAAGAATCAAAAAGTTATCAATGTTAAAGAGGTTCGCTTGAGTCCTACGATTGACACAAACGACTTTAATACAAAATTGAATAATGCGCTTAAATTCCTTGGTAAGGGAGATAAGGTAAAAGTATCAATCCGTTTCAAAGGACGCGCAATTACTCATAAAGAAATCGGTTATGATGTTTTGAATCGATTTGCAAAAGCAGTTGAAGAAGTTGCAACTGTTGAATCGAGAGCAAAAATGGATGGACGCAGCATGTTCATGATGCTGGCACCTAAAGCCGAAAAATAGGTTTTAATATAGGAGGAAGAAAGTACTATGCCAAAACAAAAAACACATCGCGCATCAGCAAAACGTTTCAAGCGTACAGGAGATGGCGGATTAAAGCGTTCAAACGCTTTTACAAGTCATCGATTCCACGGAAAGACAAAGAAACAACGTCGTCAATTACGCAAGGCATCAATGGTATCTAGCTCGGATATGAAACGTATCAAGCAGATGCTTTCACAAATGAACTAATTAAAATAAAATTGATGATGAGGTCTTGAAGAAAAGACCGTTTCGAAGGTGTATTAAAGATAAACACCTCGAATATATAAGGGAGGAATTATCATGCCACGTGTTAAAGGTGGAACAGTTACGCGTCAACGTCGTAAAAGAATGATTAAATTAGCAAAAGGGTACCGCGGTTCAAAGCACATCCAATTCAAGGTAGCTAAGCAACAAGTTATGAAATCATACTTGTATGCTTTCCGTGATCGTCGTAAGACGAAGACAAATTTTCGCAAATTATGGATAGCTCGTATCAATGCAGCTGCTCGTATGAACGATATCAGCTACAGCAAATTAATGCATGGATTGAAGCTTGCTGAAGTTGAAGTTAACCGTAAGATGTTAGCAGATCTTGCAATTAGTGATAGTGCAGCATTTACAGCACTTGTTGAAGAAGCAAAGCAAGCATTAGCAAAATAATTTTGCAGATAAGTATGAGTGTGGAACATAGGTTGTTAAGCTAGAGTATTGACTCAAATTACAAGCAGTGTGTTTGTTTTGCTGTGTGATTTGAAACTAGTCTAGGAATCTTATCTTATGAAACACGGTTATACTTTATCGCTAAAGGGCTGCTGGTCATAACTTTTGACCCAGCCCTTTTATTTTACATTGAAAAATTTATTAATAAACGTAATTTTTTTGCTTTAAGTAGGGTTCATAGCATATAATTAACAAGCAAAAGGATTAATTTAGGAGTGAACCAAATGCTGACTTGTTTCAAACCAACTTGGATGATTAGCTCAATATATGAGATAACACCAGATGAGATTAAGAAGATGGGCATTAAAGTAGTTTTAACTGACTTAGACAATACATTAATTGCATGGAATAATCCGGATGGCACTCCTGAGTTGCGAAAGTGGCTTGAGGTCATGAATGCTGAAAAGATTCCCGTAATTGTTGTTTCGAATAATAATAAGAAACGCGTTGAAAAAGCTGTTGAACCTTTAGGATTACCTTTTATTTCACGAGCTATGAAGCCGCTAACGAAGGGAATCAATGAGGCTAAGAAAAAATTAAATTTAGAAGACAGTCAAATTGTCTTGGTTGGTGATCAATTACTTACAGATGTTGCGGCGGCTAATGCTGCTAAAATAAAGAGTATCTGGGTTAAACCGCTTGTTGAAACAGATGCCTGGAATACAAAATTAAATCGTTTTTTAGAAAAAATAATAAAAAAAAGATTGCAAAAGAAAAATATTATAAAAGAAGTTTGGGGGCATTCATTGAATGACTGATGAAACTGAGGCACTATATTGTATTGGATGTGGCTCATTAATTCAAAGTGATAATCCAGATGGATTAGGTTATGTACCTACTTCCGCTTTGAAAAAACAAGTTGAAACTAAAGAATTATATTGTAAAAGATGTTTTAGGTTGCGTCACTATAATGAAGTCTCAGATGTCAGCTTGACAGATGATGATTTCTTGAAAATTTTGACACAAATCGGTGATGCAGACGCATTGATTGTAAATGTGATTGATATCTTTGACTTTAGTGGTTCGATTATTCCTGGTATTCAACGTTATGTTGGTAAGAATCCAATTTTGATGGTTGGAAATAAAGAGGACTTGTTACCTAAGTCACTTAAACGGACAAAGTTGAAGGACTGGATTAGGCAAAGTGCTAATATAGTTGGATTGAGACCAGTAGATGTGGCTTTGGTAAGTGCAGGGAAAAATCATGGAATAGCGACGCTCCTTTCTTTGATCGAGAAGTATCGCGAAGGGCGTGATGTGTACGTTGTAGGTGTGACCAATGTTGGAAAGTCAACTTTGATTAATCAGATTATTAAGCAACAAACAGGAATAAGTGAATTGATTACGACATCGCGTTTTCCAGGAACAACGCTTGATAAGATAGAGATACCGCTAGATGATGAGCACTTGTTAATTGATACTCCGGGGATAATACATCAACATCAAATGGCACATTTTCTTAGCGGTAAGGAACTTAATATTGCTTCACCGCAAAAAGAAATAAAACCGCGTGTATATCAATTGAATGCAGGACAAACGCTCTTTCTTGGTGGGTTAGCACGGTTTGATTACATTTCTGGTGAAAAAGATGGAATTGTTGTTTACACAGATAATAATTTGATGTTGCACCGAACAAAATTAGAAAATGCGGATACATTGTATGCTAAACATGTTGGTGAATTGTTGCAGCCTCCTTCTGAGGAAACATTGAAAAAAATACCCGAGTTAGTGAGATTTGAATTCAAAACTGCTCAAAAAAGCGATTTAGTCTTTTCAGGTTTAGGCTGGATAACTATCCCAACAGGTGCTGTAGTTGCTGGATGGGCACCAAAAGGTGTATCTGTGACAATTAGACGCGCAATGATTTAAGGAGAATTAAATGAATTTATTAAGCGGAAAACAAAAAAAGTTTCTAAAAGCTAAAGCACATAATTTGAGACCAATTTTTCAAGTTGGTAAAGAAGGAATTTCAGATAAGTGGATTGAACAAATTAAATTTGCTTTGGATAAACGTGAGTTAATAAAGGTTAATGTATTGCAAGGCTCAGATTTTGAAGCGAGTGATGTGGCTGAATATTTAGCAGAAAACACTGACGTTATTGTAGTTCAAGTTATCGGTCATGTACTTGTTTTATATCGCCAATCAGCTAAAGAAGAAAATCGTAAAGTTTCAACTGAATTACGCAATATTTAATATGGAGGATATGGGGAGTGTTAATAGATGAATGTTAGTACACTCGTGAAATCAGTTGCTCAGACTAATCCTGTAGTTGAGCCAAATGAGAATAGTAAGAAAAAACGAGTAGGTATTTTGGGAGGTACCTTCAATCCACCCCATATGGGTCATCTAATAATCGCGGATCAAGTTGCAAATCAACTGGATTTGGATAAGATGTTTTTTATGCCGGATTCTTTGCCACCACACATCGATTATAAAGATGCAATAGCGGCTGATAAGAGAAGAATGATGGTTGAGTTAAGCATTTCAGGAAATCCCCTTTTTAATTTGGAAACTGCTGAGTTGGAACGTGGCGGAGTAAGTTATACCTTTGATACAATAATTGAATTGAAGAGAAGGCATCCTGACTATGAATACTATTTTATTATTGGTGGAGACATGGTAGACTACCTTCCAAAATGGTATCGGATTGACGAATTAGTAAAATTGGTTCATTTTGTAGGGGTGGCTAGAGCAGGATTTCCAAAGGAAAGTCAATACCCAGTGATGTGGGTCGATGTACCACTGATTGAAATCAGTTCAACACAAATCCGATGGAATATCCAGCATAAGTGTTCAATAAAGTATTTGGTTCCTGAGAATGTAGAGAATTATATTAAGGAAGAGGGGCTCTATCTTGAATGAGGAGTATAGCCAGAAATATTTTCCAGGTACAAGAGATGAATTGTTAAATAAAGTAAGAAAAAGTGTTAGTGATAAAAGGTACCAACATATATTGGGTGTTGAAAAAGCAGCAATTAAGCTTGCAAAGAATAATAATTATAATGTTGAAAAAGCAAGCATCGCTGCTTTAGTACACGACTATGCTAAAGAACGAAATGATGAAGAATTTAAACAAGTTGTAATCAGTAAGCAACTTGACCCAGACTTACTAAACTGGAATAACTTTATCTGGCATGGAGTTGTTGGTGCTGAAATTATTAAGGATGAATTGAATATTAAAGACGGGGAAATTTTGGATGCAGTGAGGAAACATACTATTGGTGCTGAGAAGATGATGGTCCTCGATAAAATCATTTATGTTGCCGACTATGTTGAAGATGGAAGAGTATTTCCAGATGTCAATATTGCACGGACATTAGCCTATAGCAATCTGAATGATGCTGTTGCATTTGAAATTAAACACACATTGGAATATTTGATTTCGACTAATGGAGTAGTGTACCCTGCGGCAATCTTGACTTATAATAAATGGGTAGTTAAGTAAAGGAGAATTTAATGGATAGTAAAGAGATATTAAAAGTTGTTGTAGAAGCTGCTGATAGTAAGCGTGCTGAAGATATAGTTGCATTAGATGTTAGTAAAATAAGTTATTTAGCTGATTATTTTGTGATAATGCAGGCGGATTCTGAACGTCAGGTCAAAGCAATTGTTGACAACATCGAAGAAGAAGTTGAAAAAGCTGGGATTGATATCAAGCAAATTGAAGGAAAAAGCAGCGGCAATTGGATTTTAATTGATTTAAGAGATGTTGTTGTTCATGTATTCAAATCAGAGACGAGAGGTTTTTATAACCTTGAGAAACTTTGGGCTGATGCACCACTAGTTGAAGTCAATGATTGGATTACGGAATAATGATTTACTCGACATTTGCGCAAGTCTATGATGAATTGATGGACCCAGAGATTTATGATAATTGGTTAAATCTAGTTAATAAAGTCGTAGATAAACAAAAAAACAAATTGTTAGATCTGGCATGTGGTGCAGGTAGATTGGCGGTAATGCTTGCTCAGAGTGGTTATCAAGTAACTGGTGCTGATCTGTCTGAAGAAATGTTGGCACTTGCAGAAGCTCGGACTCGAAAAGAAGAAGCAGATTTGAGTCTCGTACAAGCAAATATGACAGATTTAAGTGAATTAGAGAACTTTGATATTGTGACTTGTGGATTAGATTCATTATGTTATCTTGCTGATGAAGAAGAGGTATTGAGAACTTTTCAAGAAGTCAGCGAGCATTTAAACGAAAAAGGTATATTTGTTTTTGATGTAATCTCTCCTTATCAGACTGACATAGTCTACCCAGGTTACATGTATAATTATACGACAAAAGAGCAAGCTTTCTTGTGGGAGAGTTTTGCTGGTGAAACTTTGCATAGTGTTATCCATGATTTGACTTTTTTTATTGCTGATAAAAATAAGGCAAGTTATCAACGTTATGAAGAAACTCATTATGAGCGAACTTATGAATTAGATGTATATTTAAAGCTTCTCAGCCAAGCAGGATTTGATAAGATCGAAGCTACTGCGGATTATGGTAATGGGAAAATTGATAAAGAAACAACTCGCTTTTTCTTTGTTTGTCACAAGAGATGAGGAGGACTTTGAATGGATGTTGTGGGAATAGTGACAGAGTATAATCCGTTTCACAACGGACATTTATATCAAGTTAATGAAGTGAAAAAAAGATTTCCAGATGCGGTCATAATTGTCGTGATGAGTGGGAATTTTCTGGAACGTGGAGAACCGGCTATTCTTGATAAATGGACCAGAGCAAGGGAAGCAATCTTAAATGGGGTCAATCTAGTAGTTGAACTACCAGTAGCTTTTTGTGTTCAACCAGCTGATTTTTTTGCTTTTGGAGCATTAAGAATTCTTAAAGAATTAGGCGTCCAAAAGTTAGTTTTCGGTGCTGAAAATGAAGAATATAATTTTGCTGAAATGGCAGAAATAACGAAAAGGGTTCATGGAAATTTTTCTACTTATAATGAATCTTATGCAAAGGCTTATCAACGAGCTATTACGGAAAAAACAGGTGTAGATGTCTCTAAACCGAATAATCTTTTAGGGTTAGCATATGCAAGAGCAAATCTAAAATTGGGATCATTTTTGGAGTTAGTACCAATTCAAAGGAGAGCAGCAGCACATCATGATCAACAATTGCCGATTACTTCTCGAATTGCAAGTGCTTCAGCAATCAGAGATGCTGCACTAAATAGACAAGAATCTGTTGCTAATCACGTGCCTCATTTGACAGCAGTAGATCTTCAACAAGGGAAGACATTAAGCTGGGTAGATTTTTGGCCACTACTTAAATATCAAATCTTGACAAGCAATGTACAAGAGTTAAGAGAAATATATGGAATGACAGAAGGACTTGAGTTTCGTATTAAGGATAAGTTAGAGAGAATGGGGCCGGCAGTTACATTTAATGATTGGATAAGTGAAGTCAAGTCAAAGCGATTCACATATACCCATATGACAAGAATAGCAACGATGATTCTACTTCAGGCAAAAAACGAAGATATTGAAGAGGTTGAACAAAAACCCTATATTAGAATACTTGGTTTTGATATTAAGGGTCAAAACCATCTGAATAGTGTGAAGAAGAAGCTATTATTTCCGGTCGTTTCGAGAGTTTCGCAAAAAGTAGCTGCTAACCTGCTTAAACTAGACTATAGAGCAGGACTGGTATATAGCCAGTTCAGTGGTCAGAGACAGGATTTTGGGCGAAGTCCATTCCAACAGTAGTGCTGTCAAGGAAAAAACATTGACAATGTATTTTTTGACAGGTATAATCAAGTTTGTTGCATTAGGAGGAAGTTTTGAATGAAGTGGTCTTTAAATGAGCTAGGACAGATTGGTTCAATGCCTTTTCAATTTGAGGAAGTAATCAACGTGTCTAATTCAATTATCAAACGAAATAGTGAGATCACTGCTATTTCTCCAGCACATGTAAGCGGCTTTTTCGTAGTAGACAGTCTAGGTCTCCTTGGGTCGTTTAGCGTTAGTGTTAAAGTGACATTACCTTCTACCAGATCTCTTAAAGTGGTAGAGGTTCCGCTTAATTTTGAAGTGAGTGAATATTATGTAAGTCACAGAACACATGATTTGTCTAGATTTGATGCTAACGATGTCGTGATTATTTTGGAGGATGATATTTTTGACCTTGACCGAGCTGTTGAGGATAATATATTGTTGCAGATTCCAACAAGAGTTTTGACAACTGAGGAAGAAGCTAGTGCAAACTTACCTCAAGGTAAGGATTGGGAAGTTTCTGAAGATAGTCGTAATAATCAAAAGCAAAAAGATAAAGATGCAATCGATCCGCGATTAGTGAAGCTAAAGGATTTTTTTAATGAGTAAAATTAAAACTTTAGCAGTTGCAAAATTGTTGAATTAAAAGTACAATTCTTTTTGTTGATTAATTTTATTAATTTGAAGGAGGTGGCTGTTAAGATGGCAGTACCAGCACGTAAAACATCAAAAACTCGTAAGAGATTACGTCGTACACACTACAAATTGCAAGTACCAGGTATGAGTGCATGCCCTAACTGTGGTGAATTAAGAAAGTCTCATCATGTATGCCCAAGCTGTGGGTTCTACGGTGATAAGGAAGTTGTAAAAGTTGATTAATAATTAAGATGAGGGACCATGGCCCTTATTTTATTTTTTGATGAATGTTGCATCCCAAGCTAATTGAGCGAGGGGTGTTTTTTTTTTTGTAAAATATGTTTTATCTCTAGAGTCATAAAGATAAGATATGGTAGAATTTAGCAGTGTAAGAAAGGACAGTAAGCTGATGAAAGTTCATAATGTAAATCTCAAAATAAGTGCTGTTAGGCCAGAACAATATCCAGAAGAAGGATACCCAGAAGTTGCATTGGTTGGCAGATCTAATGTTGGTAAGTCTTCGTTAATTAATCGTTTAATTAATAGAAAGAGTTATGCACGAACATCAAGTCAACCGGGGAAAACACAGACACTGAATTTTTATGATGTAGAATCATTGCTTTATTTAGTTGATGTACCTGGGTATGGTTATGCGAAGGTTTCCAAAGCTGAGCGGGAAAAATGGGGTAGAATGATTGAAACATATTTAGTTCAGCGTGAACCGCTAAGAGGAGTTGTCTCCTTGATTGATGGACGCCATGAGCCAACAGAATTAGATGTACAAATGGTAGAATTTCTTCAATATTATAACTTACCAGTTTTATTAGTGGCAACAAAAATTGATAAAATGCCAAGAGGTAAGTGGAATAAAGTTGAAAAAGATATCAGGAAAAAGATAAAATTAAATGATAAAGATAGATTAGTACTTTTTTCTGCCACTGAAAAAATTGGTGAAGATGCGGTATGGAATTGGATAGAAGAAAAAATAAATAACTAGAAGGGATTGGAGTTTAATGGAATTTAATGAATATCAAGAAGCGGCGACTAGGACACTTTATGGCAATGAACAAGTCCTTACAAATTGTGCACTTGGACTTGCAGGCGAGAGTGGACAGGTAATAGATCTTATTAAGAATTACACCTTTAAAGGAAAAGAACTGAACCGAGAAGAAATGATACATGAGATGGGAGATGTATTGTGGTACTTATCACAGATTGCTGCGTGGGCAGATATTCCGTTTGATGAAATTGCAAAGGATAACATTGAGACGCTTAATAAACGATATCCACACGGCTTTTCACAAGATAGTTAAAAAGTAAAATTTTAGCAGAACTAAAGCCAAAAGGAGTGAGTTTAGTGAAACCACATAAATTGAAAAAGGGTGACAAGGTTGCGATTGTAAGTCTGTCTGGTGGTATATTAGGTGAAAATTTCGCACAGCATCAGAAAAAATTAGGAGAAAAAAGACTTCGCAATTATGGTGTAGAACCTGTCTATATGGCTAACACCTTAATGGGAATAGAATATTTGAATAAGCATCCAGAAGCACGTGCTGCAGATTTGAAAGCAGCGTTTTTGCGAGATGACATTCAAGGTATATTCTGTGTTATTGGTGGGGATGATACATATAGATTACTGCCTTACCTGATGGATGATCCAGAATTTATTACTGCGGTACACAATCATCCAAAACTATTTTCAGGTTTTTCTGATACAACAATTAATCACTTAATGTTTTATAAATTGGGCTTACAAACATTTTATGGTCCTAATTTCTTAAACGATTTGGCGGAATTAGATAAAGATTTACTACCATATACTGCAAATACAATTAGTAATTATTTTAAATTGACTACCAGCTTAAAAATTATTTCCAGCAATACATGGTATGAGGAGAGAACTGACTTTTCACCTGACGTTGTTGGAACTGCTCGAGTTAGCCATACAGAAAAGCTAGGATACGAGACATTAAATGGGAGTGGTGTTGTAATAACTGGAAAGTTACTTGGAGGATGTATCGACAGTTTAAATGATATTTTGACAAATACCAGGTATTCTGATGAGCGTGAGATTTGTTTTAAATATGGAATCTTTCCTGAGATAAAGCAATGGCAAGATAAAATTCTCTTTATTGAAACTAGTGAAGAACGCCCTACTCCAGAGGAATATGAAGTAATGCTTGGTAATTTAGAAAAAAAAGGAATATTCAAAGTGATTAATGCAATAATCGCGGGTAAGCCACAAAACAATGTATATTATCAAGATTATCGAGAAAAATTAAAAACTATAGCAGAAAAATATGATTTACCAATTCTAACGAATGTTAATTTTGGACATGCGTATCCTAGAACTGTAATACCTTATGGTTGTACGGCAAAAATTGATTTTGATAAGAAGGAATTTGAGATTACTGAGTCATTATTTCAAGAGTAATTAATTGGTACAAATAAAACGAGGGACGGGGTCAAAATGAAGTGCCCCATAATAGTTAGACAAAAATCTAATTATTATGGAGCGCTTTTTTATGACTAAATATACATTTGAATTCAAAGTTAAATTGGTTCAAGAGTACTGGAATGGAGACGTTTCTTACTCTGATTTAATGCGTAAATACAATATCCCAAGTATGATAACTATTCGAAAATGGGTTCTGCAAGCAAGCGTGCATGGATTGTCATCTCTCAAAGCGCAACATACCAAAAAAGTTTACTCACAAGATTTCAAGCTTTTTGTGGTAAACTATGTAAAAACACATGAGGTCAGCCAAATGGCAGTCGCTGCCCATTTTGGTATTACATTCAGCCGGGTAAATTCATGGGTGAATACATTCCAAAAAATGGGTGCTGCTGGTTTACGTAAAAGGCCTCGAGGGAGGCCTGCAAGTATGACTAAATCAACAAACAAGAAACTTAACCCGTCGGCCGAGGAAAAGTATAAAGAGGAAATTCTCAAACTCAAAGCACAACTTCAGGAAACTGAAATGGAACGTGATATTTTAAAAGCATTAGCGGCCATGAGGCACAATCAACGCAAGCATTAACAAGTCGCGAAAAAACAGTTATCGTGGACTCCTTAAGGTCGCAATACAAACTACAAATATTATTAGAACAATTCAAATTACCACGAGCTACTTACTACGATCAACGAAAACGGATGAAGAGACCTGACAAGTATAAAAATATAAAATTGTTCATTGAACATGTTTACCACGAAAGCCATGAGACGTATGGATATCGACGAGTATATGCGATGGCGTTAAAAGCTGGTTATACGTTATGCCGCGAAACAATTAGAAGTCTTATGAGTCTTTTAGGGCTTAAAGTTGGTGTGTATTCGAAGCACACTTCCCAGTATTCGTCATACAAAGGGCAAGTTGGACGCATTGCACCTAATATTATTAAACAAAATTTCAATCAAACCACACCATTAACCGTGTTCCATACCGATATAACACAAATTAGGCTAGTTGATGGTAAATGGGGTTATTTATCATGTGTCACTGATGAAGCAAGTGGTGAAATCCTTGTCGCCAAAGCTAGTACATCACCCAATATGGCCTTGATACAAGATACATTAGATGAATTAGAATCATGGATTACGCCCGGATCAGCAGCAATCTTACATTCTGATCAAGGCTGGCAATATCAGCAAAAAGCTTATCGTAAAGCCTTAAACAGAATGAACATTACCCAAAGTATGTCACGTAAAGGTAATTGTCATGACAACGCGCCAATTGAAAGTTTCTTTAACCTAATGAAACGAGAATGTCTGAATCGTATTCGCATTAACAACATTGATGAATTAGTCAAAGTTGTAGCAGAATACACTGATTGGTATAACAATGAACGGATTTCCATGAACAAAAATGGCCTAACGCCTGTTGAATACAGGAATCAGACCGTCATTGCATAATTCAATTCAAATTTGTCTAACTTTTTTATGGCACTTCAAAAGTTAAATTTCTGACCCTATCCCTCGTTTTATTATTAATAAATGTGTTTCGTAAGTTAAAATTCTCCGTCAATTAAAACTAAAGTATTAATTTTTCTTATCTTTTTCGTCCTTTTTTTTCTTTTCGTCTTTAGGTTTTTGCGTTGTTTTAGGTTGCTTTGGATCAACTGCAAATTTATCGAAAAGTTCATCTAGTCGTGCCTGACTATTTACTGTAAGTCCCATAATTAAGTCTCCCTTACGTATTATTAGTAATAGAGTATCAGTTTGTAAGTAAAAATTCAATTATAAAGTAAAATGTATATTTTATGGTTTATACACCTAATTAACGAATAAAAATGTTTATTTTGCAATTTTATTGAATAATAATTCTTTTTGATGTATACTTTACATCGTTGAGTAAGAAAACGTAAGGGAGAAATTTAATGAAAAGTAAAAAGATTTGGATTACTTTGGTAGTTTTAATTATGATGTTGCTAGTACCACTGGGGAAAGTAAGTGCCTCAAATGATAATTATTTACAGAAAGTTAAAGATAAAGGAACACTTGTAGTTGGGACAAGTGCCGATTATCCACCTTATGAATTTACGGTAAAGCAAAGTGGAAAAACGAACTACGTAGGTTTGGATATTGAGATTGCCAAGAAATTTGCCAAGAATTTAGGTGTGAAACTAGAAATAAAAAATATGAATTTCGATTCATTACTTGTTGCTCTTGAGACTCATAAAGTTGATGCTGTTATTTCGGGAATGAATCCAACTCCTGAACGCCAAAAAAGTGTGGATTTCTCAAATATTTATTATAGAGGGAAACAGTATATGCTGATTAATAAAAAAGATGCAGCACTCTATAAAAATATTCATAGTTTTAAGAACAAGACGATTGGTGCTCAGACAGGTTCATTACAATATGATCTCGTTAAGAAGCAGATGAAGAATAATCAAATAAAGGGATTAGCCAAATTGAATGATTTGGTCATTGCTCTTCAGTCAGGCAAAGTCAATGCGGTTGCAATGGAAGAGGCAACGGCTAAGGCATTTGCACAAAACAACAGCTCATTAAAGGTTATTAATCCGGAATTTAATGTTGATTCTAGCCAAACAGGTTCAGCGATGGCATTCCCTAAGGGTGCAACGAGCCTAGTTAATGCAGCTAATAAGACAATTGCTGAAATTCAGAAAAAAGACTTGATAAACAAGCAATACATTCCTTTAGCAGGAAAATATATGAGTAATAATTCAAAGAAAAATTCAATGTGGGATTATTGGACTTATTTTGCAAAGGGAATTGAGTATACCCTCATAATAACTGTTGTTTCAGTGTTTTTTGGATTCATATTAGGAATATTATTGGCACTCCTGCGATTGTCTAAAAATAAATTGGGCAAAGCAATTGCAGTTGCATATATTGAATTTGTCAGAGGAACTCCCTTGATGGTTCAGGTAATGTTTGTTTATTTTGGAATAGGTGCGATTGTTCAATCATTGCCAGCTTTGCTCGCGGGGATAATTGCTGTTTCACTAAACTCTGCGGCTTATGTTGCTGAGGTCATTCGTTCAGGTATTGAGTCAATCCCATCAGGTCAAACAGAAGCGGCTAGAAGTTTGGGAATGTCACAAACATTAACTTATAGATATGTTATTATTCCACAAGCATTGAAGAATATTTGGCCAGCACTTGGTAATGAGTTCATTACTCTTATCAAAGAGAGTTCAATTGTTTCTATTATTGGCGTTGGTGATTTGATGTATCAAATGCAATTAGTACAATCAGCAACATACAAAGGAGTAATCCCAATCTTTATTACAATGGTCATTTATTTTGTAATGACATTTGGTCTTTCTAAGGTCTTAGGTTATTTTGAAGGGAGAATGAAACATGCCTAATATGATTGAAATTAAAAATCTTGAGAAATCATTTGGTGATAATCAAGTTTTAAAAAATATTACGGAAGTTGTGCAAAAAGGACAAGTTATCTGTGTAATAGGTCCTTCTGGTTCAGGTAAAAGCACTTTTTTAAGATGTTTGAATGTTTTAGAGCAACCTTCCGCCGGCCAAATAATATTTGAAGGACAAGATTTAACAAATATTTCTGAAGTTGAATTAAATAAACTCAGAGAACGAATGGGAATGGTTTTTCAAAGCTTTAATCTTTTCCCTAACATGAACGTAATAAATAATGTTCAGCTTGCACCTTCAAAAGTTAAAAAAAGTCCAGAAACACAAGTGGCCCAAAAAGCAGCGCAATTATTAGAGCAAGTTGGTCTGGCAGATAAAGCTGAACAATTTCCACAAAGTCTTTCAGGGGGACAACAACAACGTGTGGCAATTGCAAGAGCACTTGCGATGGATCCTGAGATGATGCTTTTTGATGAACCAACATCAGCTTTAGATCCAGAGATGGTTGGTGAAGTTTTAAAAGTAATGCAAGATCTTGCTGAATCTGGGATGACAATGATTGTTGTAACACACGAGATGGGATTTGCAAAAGAAGTTGCAGATCAGATATGGTTTATGGATGAGGGTTATATTCAAGAAAAGGGCACACCCAGTGAATTTTTTGCAAATCCGAAAACGAGTCGAGCTAAAGAATTTTTGTCAAAAATATTGTAGTAATAGAGTTTAAATATTTGGATTTTAGATATGGTGATATGAAAGAGGATGAGTCAAAAGTTAACTTTTGACCCATCCTCTTTGTCTGGGGATACGCCAAAAGCTAAAGTTTGCTCCAGCCGTGCTAATTATTCCGTTTAAACGTATTTCATAAGTCAAACCTCTCTGTTTCACTTCGAATTATTCATATTAAAACACTCGCGATATTTGTAATTTCGAGTTAGTACTCAAAATTTTCTGACTTTTGTTACATCCATTTCTTTTTTGTTAACTCACCGTTAACTCAGATCTTAAAGCGAAGATGGAGAATTCAAAGTCTTTCACTACAAACTTGTTTAATGCTGTAATATAATATTATAAGAATTTGTTCGGCAGACGGAGGTGTAAGAATTAAGTTGGCAACACAACACATTGAAAATAAATTGAAATTGTTACCCGATTTACCAGGATGCTATTTGATGAAAGATCTCAATAGTAAAATTATTTATGTTGGTAAAGCTAAAAATTTGAAGAATAGAGTGCGTTCTTATTTTAAAAGCATGCATGAAGGTAAGACCGCTAAATTAGTTTCGGAAATAAGAGATTTTGAAACAATTATTACCTCAACCGATAAAGAGGCATTTTTATTAGAAATCACACTAATCCAGAAACATAAACCATATTACAATATAAAATTAAAAAGGGGTACAGGGTATCCCTATATAAAAATTACGAATGAAAAGGATCCAACATTAAAAATTGTTAGTCAGGTAAAGAAGGATGGAGCTTACTATTTCGGTCCTTATCCGAATGTTTATGCTGCAAGTGAGACGATGCATCTGCTTCAACGTGTTTATCCGCTAAGAAGGTGTAATGGTTATCAGAAGCGCCCGTGTCTGTATTACCATATGGGACAGTGTTTAGGGGCTTGTTTTAAAGAAGTTAAGGCGGAAGAATATGACAAACAGATAAAAAAAATAAAAACGTTTCTAAATGGCAATGTTGGTGCAATTAAGAAAACATTAGAGAGTAAGATGAATCTTGCTGCACAAAAACTTGAGTTTGAAAGAGCAGCTGAACTTCGTGATCAAATGCATTACATTGAAGTAACAGTTGAAAAGCAAAAAATAATTTCAAATGATAATACACCAAGAGATTTATTTAATTTTTACATGGATAAAGGCTGGATTTCAATGCAAATTTTCTTTATTCGCCAAGCCCGTCTAATCAAGCGTGAGAAAAGACTTTTTCCTTGTATAGATACCCCTGAGGCAGAGCTAGAATCATTTATTTTACAGTTTTATAACCAAAAAAATAGGATACTTCCTAAGGAGATACTTGTTCCAAAGGGAGTAAGTCATGATGTGCTTGGTGAAATACTGCAGATTCCTGTCAAAACACCAATTAGGGGAACAAAGAAAAATTTAATGGAACTTGGAGAAAAAAATGCACGGCTTGTACTTGAAGAGAAGTTTCGTCTATTGGAATTAGATGATCGTAAGACAACAGGTGCGATGGATGAACTGATGAGTGCCTTAAATTTACCAATTGGACATCGAATTGAGTCATTTGACCATTCGCATATTCAAGGTTCTGATGTTGTTTCAGCAATGGTGTCATTTTTAGATGGAAGGCCACAAAAAAGTCAGTATCGTAAGTACAAGTTACGAACTGTTACGCACGCTGATGAAAGTGCAAGTACAAGAGAAGTCATCAGAAGAAGGTATACCAGATTATTGAAGGAACATCATGATCTACCAGATCTAATCTTAATGGATGGAGCAGAAATTCAAATTGAAGCCGCACAAGATGTGTTGCAAAACGAGCTTGGTTTGGATATCCCTGTGGCAGGAATGGTTAAAGATAATCACCATAAGACCGCAGATTTAATGAATATGCAGTATCAGAAGGTGTCATTGAATCCTAAGAGTGAAGCTTTTTATTTGATTCAACGCATTCAAGATGAAGTTCATAGGTTTGCGATAACTTTTCATCGACAAACGCATTCTAAAAACTCTTTATCTTCGCGACTTGATTTAATTCCTGGCATTGGGCCAAAGTCACGGATTAAATTGTTGAGGAAATTTGGATCTATGAAGAAAATTGCAGATGCTTCGCTAGAAGAAATTCAAGCTTTGGGAATTCCTAAAAAGGTTGCACAGACAATTAAATTAAGTCTTAAATAACTAATGACTGTTTAACTCATTGGGTTGTTGAGGTTCGTAGTCAACGTCCCAAGGTTCGACATGAACATCAGTATCAAAGACGCCATAGTCTCTTTGTAAGAGGCTTTCAATCTTTTCAGTAATATGATGGCTTTTTCGCACCGTCATCTGCGGATCTACCCAGATAATAATATCGATAAAAACATTCGCACCATATGAACGGCCTTGAATATTATGTACGAGCTCAACTCCAGGGATTTTTTCAACATCAGCAACATATTTTTCAAGTAGATCATCGTCAAAACCATCAGATAATGAGAAAGCACTTGCTGAGAAAATATCATAGGCTGTTTTGAGAATTAGGAGGCCAATTAAAAAGGCAACGACTCCATCAAGCCAAGCCATGTTAAAGTTTGCAGCAAAGATTGTAACGGATGTTCCAAAACTAGTCCAGGCATCGCTTCTACAATCCTTGGCAATTGCAAGTAACGATTGTGAGTTGATTTTTTTTGCTTGATGAGCGTTATGGAAGTAGACACCATACATTAATGACCCACTGAAGATCCCAACAAATAAGGCATAAATATCAGGTGATTCGTGATTGCCTGCCAGAATATTTCTAATTGAAGTGTAAAGGACACTGAGACCCACCAGTAGCATAATTAATGAAGTTAAGAAGGTAGCAATTGTTTCAGCCTTCCAATGGCCATATTGGTGATGTTCATCCGGTGGACAGGTAGCTAATCTTAGCCCAACCATGACAGCACATGATGAGAAAATATCGGTTGAGTTGTTGAATCCGTCCGCAAGTAATGTTTCGGAGTGACTTAACTGACCAATGATAACTTTTAGCAAGGAGAGTATAATATAAGCGCAAAGGCTGATTAAGACACCTTTTTGTGCTATTTTTAGATTTTTATACCTTTGTTGCATTTTAGATCACTCCTTGATTAGTTTTAGATACGTAAATTATATGATTTTTTTTGATGAAATGAAATTGTTAAACTTTATAGTATAAATACGTAAAAAGACAACGAGCGTATTTTTGACCTTAATTCTAAAAACTGTTATAGTTGGCGGTGGTAGTTTTTAGGGTAACGATGAACAAGTTCATTTTTTCTTTATTAGCTCACATATTAGCACAAATGTAAATAATCAATATGGAAAGAAGGGTGAACAAATAATGTTTGTCGATCAAGTCAAGATTAACGTAAAAGCTGGAAATGGCGGAGATGGGATAGTCGCATTTCGTCGTGAAAAGTTTGTTCCTAACGGGGGGCCCGCTGGCGGCGACGGTGGTAAAGGTGGAAGTATAGTTTTAAAAGTCGATGAAGGATTACGGACATTGATGGATTTCCGTTACCATCGCCATTTTAAGGCTAAAAATGGTGAAAAAGGTATGAATAAAGGAATGTATGGTCGTGGAGCAAGCGATTCTTATGTTTTTGTACCTGAAGGGACTACAGTAACTGATGATGAAACAGGTGAAATTTTAGGTGATTTACTGCACAATGGCGATGAGCTAGTTGTTGCAAAAGGTGGTCGTGGTGGTCGTGGAAATATTCATTTTGCGAGTGCAAAGAACCCAGCACCAGAAATTTCGGAAAATGGTGAACCAGGTGTTGAACGAATCTTGCGACTAGAATTAAAAGTTCTAGCAGATATTGGACTGGTTGGTTTCCCTTCAGTTGGAAAATCAACATTGTTAGCAACCGTTACGAGTGCTAAACCTAAGATAGCTGCTTATCATTTTACAACACTTGTACCTAACTTAGGAATGGTCAGATTAGATGATGGCAGAGACTTCGTCATGGCTGATTTGCCAGGATTAATTGAGGGTGCTTCGCAAGGAGTCGGACTTGGAATTCAATTTTTGAGACATATTGAACGGACAAGAGTAATCCTGCATTTGGTTGATTTAAGTGGTACAGATGGGCGAGATCCATATGATGATTTTGTTAAAATCAATCAAGAATTGGTGTCATACGATGAAACGCTACTTGAGCGACCACAAATTGTAGTAGCAAGTAAGATGGATTTACCAGATTCAAAGGAAAATTTGCCAGAATTCATTGCAAAGATTAAGAAGGATACAATGCTCAAAACTGTCCCAGAGGTTGTTGAAATCTCTGCAGTAACACATACGGGTGTTAAGGAGTTGATGGCAAAAGCCGCTGATTTACTTGAAAAGACACCTGTATTTCCAACATTGGCAGATAGAAAACGCCAAGAGCAGCTTGAAAATGGAGTTGTTTATAAGTTTGAAGAGTCAGAAAAATATCCTTTTGAAATCACAAGAGATCCAGATGCAACATGGGTATTAAGCGGTGTCGAATTAGATAAGTTATTTAAAATGACTGATTTTGAACATGATGAAAGTATTATGCGCTTTGCCCGTCAATTAAGGGGAATGGGTGTTGATGATGCACTGAGAGCAAAAGGTGCTAAACAAGGTGATTTGGTTAGGATTGATAAGTTTACATTTGAATTTGTTGAATAAACGGTAGAAGTTTTTTGTATTTTGGGGTTGGAAAAATGAATACGAGTAGTAAAAAAAGACGTTATATTACAGGCTTTGATGGCATCAGAGCAATTGCAGTTATCGGAGTTATTTTATATCACCTTGTACCATATGATGTTCAGGGTGGCTTTTTGGGGGTCCCAATTTTTTTTGTGTTATCTGGATATCTTATTACAGATATTTTGAATGAAGAGATTCAAAAAAATGGAAAAGTTAATCTGTTTTCCTTCTATAAGAAAAGAATGAAGCGACTATATCCAGGATTGGTGACAATGATTGTTGCTACGAGTGCATATATAACTTTATTTCAAAGAAGTTTGTTGACTGGCATCCGAAATGTAATAATTGGCAACTTGATTTATGTTTATAACTGGGTGCAAGTTAAACAGGGACAATCGTACTTTGATCGTTTTGGAGCAGTACAGTCACCTTTTACACATCTCTGGTCATTGTCGATTGAAGGTCAATTTTATCTTTTTTGGCCAATTATACTAACAGTTTTATGGGTAATTTTGCGAAAAAAACAACCTATTTTTGATGTTATTTTTATAGTGGCATTCTTTTCAGCATTAGCGATGGCATTATTGTATAAAGATGGTCAAGATTCCTCAAGAATATACTTTGGAACTGATACAAGGATGTTTTCGATCTTATTGGGAACTAGTTTGGCAGTTATCTGGCCAAGTAAAGGATTGAAAAATAATCTTCAGAAAAAATCAAGAATAATTTTAGATTGTATAGGAATAGCTAGTTTAATTATAATTATTTTGATGTTCTTCTCAATGTCTGGTGAAAGTGATTTGACATACCATGGGGGGATGTTCTTCTTTTCCTTAATTTCAATGCTTCTGATAGCAACTGTTGCTCACCCAGGTGCTGATATGAATAAATTATTAACTAATCCGATTTTTACTTGGTTAGGCAAGAGAAGTTATGGAATATATCTTTATCAATATCCGGTAATGATTTTTTATGAGTCGCATATTTCAAATATGGCAGCACATCCGTGGATTCATTTTTTTATTGAGATTTGTTTGATTTTGATAATCAGTCACTTATCTTATTGTTATATTGAATTACCACTCCAACACTTTGATTATTCAAGGACAAGGGAGGTAATAGCAGAACTTCTTAAAAGAAAGTCTCGTTATGGTTGGCGTAGATTATGGATTGTAGGTGCAATTATCTTAATTGCATTAACGATGACAGGCGCAGTTTTCCAACCTAAGTTACAAAGTAATCAGGAAGATAAGCAATTGGAGAACGTGATAAAGAAGAATCAAAAAGAAGTTACAAAGAGCAATAAAAAATTACAAGACAAGGGAGCACAAAATTCAGGCTCTACATCTTCTTCACAAGAAAGTGCAAGCAATTCAACGAGCTCTTCGCAGGCAAAATCAAGTTCACAACCAGTTGAATTGACACCACAGCAACAACAGCAAGCTGCAACTATGAGAATTACAGCAATTGGTGATTCAGTATTGGCTGATGGGTCGGTTAAGTTAAAGTCTATTTTTCAGCAAATGTATATTGATGCAAAAGTCGGAAGACAGCCAAGAGATGCAATTGGAATCTTGAATGAACTTGCACAAAAAGGTCAATTAGATAATACTGTTTTGTTGAGTTTGGGAACTAATGGACCATTTAACGATGAAGAACTCTATCAAATCATGGGTGCAATCGGCAATCGCAGAGTTTATTGGATAAATACGCATGTTCCGACTAGAAGATGGCAAGGTCAAGTTAATGACTCACTGAATGCTGCAACTAAAACATATTCTAATTTGCATGTAATAGATTGGTATGATTATAGTAATAATCACACTAACTGGTTCTATGACGATAATGTTCATCCGAACGAATACGGTCTGAATTATTATAGTAATTTTATTGCAAAAGAAGTATTAGAAGAAAAATAAAATGCTTAAAAAAGATATTAATGTAGCCTTTTTTGGTTAGAAAGATAATTAATTATGAGGAATGCCAACAAATTAATAATTTGTGACAGCCTCGTTTTTTTATTCTACAAGACGTAATTTACCATTTATTAACAATCTGTTTTCTGATATACGATATCCAAAAACTTTGAAGTCTTGGGAATTATAGTTAATTAAGATTTCTGTGTTTGGTGAAGCAAATTGATTTGACAATTTGAAAAAGGATTGTAAGCTCATTGCAGTACCTGAAGCAGAATTTGTTAGCAAAATTGTAGCCTGATCATTCTTTAAAAACTGTGTAATTGGAATTAAAGAATTGTTGTTTTGAAAATATAGCTGATAACTAGGATTGAGTCCAAATACTAGGGTTGAAAAGTCTTTTAAATACATATTCTTCCTCTTTTCATGAAATGAATTTTGTTTTTTAAGACATCTGTTTAATTATATTTTGTAATTAAATATAGTGACAGCTTTTATTTTGATGTTAAAATGATGTAAGATATTATTATACTTTAAGCCGTTTATATGTGCTTGATAGATTGGAATTATATATGGAAATTGAATTTTTAGGAACTGGTGCGGGTTCACCCGCAAAGTCACGTAATGTAACTAGTATAGCGCTAAAATTGTTGGAAGAGATAAATGAAGTTTGGTTGTTTGATGTCGGTGAAGGAACACAGCATCAAATATTGAAAACCTCAATTAGACCTCGAAAGGTGACTAGAATTTTTATCACACATCTTCATGGAGATCATCTCTTTGGATTACCAGGCTTTTTAAGTAGTCGTTCTTTCCAAGGTGCCCAACAAATGGGAACTTTGATTATTTATGGGCCAAAAGGAGTTAAAGATTTCGTACAGCTTAGTCTACGTGTTTCGCAAACTAAGTTAACTTACAAAATAAAGTATATTGAGATTGAAAAAACAGGATTACTTGTAAACGAAGCACAGTTTAGAGTATATGTAGATCGCTTGGATCATCGAATAGAGTGTTTTGGTTACCGAGTTGTTGAAAATGACTATGCAGGAGAATTACAGGTTGAGCGGCTGAAAGAGGAACATATACCTGCAGGACCAATTTATGGAAGGTTAAAAGCGGGTGAAAAAGTAGAGTTGCCTGATGGTAGAGTTATTGATGGGCAGGACTACCTTGGAGAGAAAAAAAGAGGAAGAATCGTTACTATTCTTGGCGATACAAGGCAGGCACCATCAATTTTGGGGTTAGCACAAAATGCAGACGTACTTATTCATGAAAGTACTTTCGGTAGAGATGAAGCTCAACTCGCATTTAACTATCATCATTCAACTAATATGCAAGCTGCTAAAATTGCTAAGCAAGCTGAAGTAAAACAACTTTTTCTCACGCATATATCTGCTAGATATGTCGGTGTAAAGGCATTACAACTTGAAAAAGATGCACATAAAGTTTTTGAAAATACAAAATTGGCTAATGATTTTGATACCTACATGGTTCCATTTTCTCATAAATAGGAGGGAAAGAATGAAGAATTATAAACAACTAAAGGATCTGCATAATCGGATTGTTGTTGTAACAGGAGCATCTTCTGGACTAGGGGAACAGATAGCATATGAATTAGCGAGAAAGGGTGCGATTGTAGTAGCTTGTGCCCGAAGATTAGACAGACTTGAGGTAGTCACGAGAGAATGTCAGAAATTATCAGGACGAATATCGGTTGCAAAACAGCTAGATGTTGAAGATCCACTGCAAATTGAGCATTTAGTCAAAAATATCGAAGACGAACTGGGGCCGATTGATGTCCTTGTAAATAATGCAGGTTTTGGATTAATGGAAGATGTTCTTAATTTTGAAATGAAGACGGCTGAAAAGATGTTCAGAGTTAATGTATTGGGATTGATGTACCTATCAAAGTATACTGCGCTTAAGATGGCAAAACGTAAAAGAGGTGCCATTATTAATGTGGCCTCTGTAGCCGGTAAGATTGCAACACCAAAATCGGCCGTGTATTCAGCAACTAAATTTGCAGTGCTGGGGTATTCAAATGCACTAAGGCTCGAATTAAAGCCTCTGGGAATTTCTGTGTTGACTGTTAATCCAGGACCAATTGATACTGAGTTTTTTGAGATAGCTGATAAAACGGGAAGCTATCTAAGTAGAGTTGGTTTTTTAGTTCAACAACCAGAAGACATTGCGCAAAAAGTAGTTAGTACAATTGGAACCAGCAAAAGGGAGCTTACGGTACCTTTTTCTTTTGAAATAGCTCATCGCTTTTATGAATTATTTCCAAGAATTGGGGATTATTTAGCGGGGGATTTGTTTAACAAGAAATAGGATTAATAAAAGGGAGCGTTGAGTATGAAAAATCAGTGGAGAATGATTGTGGCACTTTTGATAGCATTAGTCGTAGTGATTTTTGCGTTGCTGAATACACAAAAAGTTGAACTGAATTTTCTGTTTGGTAAGTTTAGTTTGCCATTAGTCTTAATTTTAGTAGTTTCATTGTTGTTAGGTGCTTTAGTGGCTGTTTTAGTGTCAACAGTAACAATTGTTAGTTTAAGACGAGAATTGAAAAAGAAAAATGATAATGAAGAACAAATTAAGAAGCAACTTGAAGATGATTACCAGAAAAAGTTGACTGAAGTCAGGGCGAAATATCAGCGCAAAATCAATAATAATCGAACTAATGATTTGAATTTGAAGTAAAACTTAGTAGGAGTTGATTTTTTTGTTCGACAAGCACTACGAATGGAAGTTCGAGTCTACGGCATTGGAAGAAAAAGAATTAAAATTGCAAAAACAAATGGGAATTTCAAAACTGCTAGCACGGTTGTTAGTTAAGAGAAATATCTCAAACTCTGATGCGGCTAACAAATTTCTAAATCCAAGTGAAGATAATATTTGTGACCCCTATCTTTTGCATGATATGGATAAAGCTGTAGAACGAATCCAAAATGCTGTAATGAATAATCAAATGATTACAGTTTATGGTGACTATGATGCAGATGGTTTAACAAGTACAGCAGTGATGTACGAAACACTTGAACAACTGGGTGCCAGTGTAAACTATTACATACCTGATCGTTTCGTTGATGGATATGGACCAAATATAGATGTGTATAAAAAGTTGATTAGTGCTGGAACAGAACTAATTATTACGGTCGATAACGGAGTTAGTGGATATGAGGAGGTTGCATACGCACAAAGTAAAGGTGTCGATGTTGTGATAACCGACCATCATGAATTGCCTGACAAGTTACCTGAAGCAGCTGCAATTGTTCATCCACGACATCCTAATAAAAAATATCCTTGTCCAGATTTAGCAGGTGTTGGGGTTGCTTTTAAAGTTGCTTCAGCATTGTTGGAAGATATTCCACAAGAGCTACTTGATTTAGTTGCAATTGGGACAGTTGCTGATTTAATGCCGTTACTTGGTGAAAACCGCGCACTTGTTAAGTTTGGAATTATTGCGCTTAGAAACACACAACGTTTGGGATTGTTAACTTTGTTAGATAATGCAAAAATCAACGTTGCTGATATTAGTGAAGAAACGATCGGCTTTGCACTTGCTCCACGCTTAAATTCACTAGGAAGAATTCAAAATGGAAATACTGGGGTAGAATTATTAACTACACTTGATGATGACAGGGCAAAGCAACTGGCAGATAAAGTTGAAGAGTTGAATGCTAAACGCAAAGAATTAGTGACGACTATTACAGAACAGGCACTTCAGAAGTTAGCTGAAGAAAATCCCAATAAGCATTTAATCAATGTTGTTGCTGGTGAAAATTGGCATGAAGGTGTCTTAGGGATTGTTGCTAGTCACTTAGTTGAAAGAACGGGAAAACCATCACTTGTGTTAAGTGTTAGTGAAGATGGGGAAACGGTGAAAGGTTCGGGGAGATCGATTGAATCTTTCCAACTTTTTGATGCAATTAATGTTCATCGTGATCTTTTAATTAGTTTTGGCGGACATCATATGGCATGTGGTTTGGCTTTGGAAAAATCAAAAGTGGTTGAATTACAAAGAGTACTAGATGTTGAAGCAAAAAACCAGCAGCTGGATTTAGATAAGAAAACACCATTAGAAGTTGAGCAAACTATTGAGATAGATGATCTCAGTCTTGATTTTTTTGAAGAAATAAAACAATTAGCACCATTTGGAGTGGCTAACCCTAAGCCCATTTTTTCCTTTTCAAATTATAAAGTTCAAAAGTCAATTTTGATGGGGCAAGATAAGAATCATTTTAAAATGACTTTAAAAGGTAGACAGGAAGCAATTGATGCAATTGCATTTTCAATTGGTGAGAATGGGCAACAACTTGTTAATAATGCAGATGAAATAGAATTTGTTGGAGAGCTGAGCACTAATGTGTGGAGAGGACAAACAAAACTGCAAATAATGATTAAGGACTTTTGCCTAGATATTGCGGAAACAACTAAGATTAGAGTTAATGACTTAAGACACAGTAAGTTAACTCCAAATTTGCTACGAACAGATGGTGAATTCTTTTTCTTTGATGCAACGGTCTATCGGAAGTTGGCAAATTATTTTAAGCGCGATGCAAGAATAATTGTAGGGCTGGATAAGTTGCCTGAACAAGCAAAGGTCAACAATTTAATTATTGTGGATTGTCCACCAAATTTGGAAAGCTTTAGTACTTTATTAAATAAAGTTGAATTTGAAGAGATAACAACTATTCTTTATCCGTACAAGCCGATACTTCTCACGGGGATGCCAACCAAAGAAGAACTTGGAAAAGTTTATCGTTTTGCAGTTTCACACAAAAATATTGATTTAAAAAATGATTTGAACAAACTAGCAGATTATTTGAAAATAAAAAAAGATTTGCTGATTTTTATGTTACAGGTGTTTTTTGAAGTTGGATTTGTTAAAATAGACAATGGATTAATGGCTGGATCATCTTCAAGCAGAAGAATTAATTTGAAGGATGCTCCTAGTTATCGTGCAAGACAACGATTGCTTGAAGCAGAAAATGTCTTATTGACGAGTAAAACTGTAGAATTTGAGAAAATTATTTCCCAGTTCATAACAGTTTAATTAAAGGAGCGTTTATAGAATGGCACTAGATTTGACGAAGTATATCGCAAGCATCCCTGATTATCCTGAAAAGGGAATTGTTTTTCGGGATATCTCACCTCTGATGGCAGATGGAGAAGCTTATAAGCAAGCTACGGCACGAATAGTTCAATTTGCCCATGATAAGAAGGTTGAGATGATTGTTGGCCCTGAAGCACGAGGCTTTATTGTTGGATGCCCTGTAGCCTATGAACTAGGGGTTGGTTTTGCGCCCGCACGTAAAAAGGGAAAGTTGCCTCGTGAAACGGTTGAAGCAAAATATGCGCTTGAATATGGGACATCTGCTCTGTACATGCATAAAGATGCGGTTAGACCAGGACAACGGGTGTTGGTTACTGATGACTTATTGGCAACTGGTGGAACAATTGGAGCGACAATTGATTTAGTTGAACAACTAGGTGGGATTGTTGTTGGCTGTGCGTTCATTATTGAACTAGACGCTTTAAATGGACGTGACAAAATTAAGGATTATGATATTTTAAGTTTGATGAATTATTAATTTAATTGATTTAACATTTAGCAGGTATGATGAAATTAATGTTGAAAAGGAGCTCTGACAAATTACTTTTGTGTCGTAGCTCTTTTTTGTTAAGGAGGGACTTCAACAGAATGATTAAACAAACTTTTGCGGTGATTGGGCTAGGAAGATTTGGTTCAAGTGTTTGTCAGACTTTGATAAACGCTGGTGCTGAAGTATTGGTGATTGACAAAGACGAGGCACGAATAAATGCTTTTAAAGATATTGCAACTCAAGCAATTATTGCGGATGCACAAGATGAAAGTACGCTCAAATCAATTGGTATTCGAAACTTTGATCATGTCGTAATAGCGATTGGTGAAGACATCCAAGCAAGTATTCTGGTCACATTGATGGTTAAAGAATTGGGTGTTAAGTATATTACTGCCAAGGCGCAAAACGAGTATCATGCACGTGTTTTGGTAAAGTTGGGAGCAGATAAAGTTGTTCATCCTGAAAGAGATATGGGAACAAGAATTGGTAAGAATCTTCTTTCAAGAAATATGTTAGATTACCTTGACCTATCTTCTGATATCAAAGTTGCTGAGATTAAGATTACAAAAAATTCTTTTGTTGGGGCATCTTTAGCTTCACTTGAATTTAGAAAGAAATACGCACTTAACGTAATTGCAATCAGACACGACAAAAAAATAGACATTTCCCCCGCACCAAGTGATGCACTGATTCTAGGAGATAGTCTACTAGTTGTTGGTTATCAAAAAGATGTTGATTATTTCAACAGTTTAATGGATCAATAGTCTTTATTGAATAGATGAAAAATTGGGAGAATGACATAAGTGAAGTGCCTTACAAAACTTGGACATGTAAATCAAGTTTTGGAGGTGCTTTTTTGACACGTAATTATACCTACAGCTTTAAGTTGAAAGTAGTTAAAGAATATTTAAATGGTGAAAATTCACTCCACACACTGTGTCTGAAATATAAGATGCCGAGTGATACTCCATTAGTAATTTGGGTGTCGCGTTATAAAGCTTTTGGTCCTACCGGACTTAAACAGCTTAAACGCCGGCACTATTCTAATGATTTCAAGGTAGCGGTTATTACATATTACTTGAACCATTCTACCAGTATTCAAAAAACAGCCATCCACTTTAATATCAGCCACACAGTCGTTTATAATTGGCTTAAATTAATGCGGCAATTTGGAATTAAAGCCGTAATTTCATCTAAGATAGGACGACCCAAGATGGTTAAGAAAAAGAAAGAAACATCCAAGAAAAAGACCGAACAACAGTTAATAGAGAGACAACAAAAACAAATCAGACATTTAGAACAGGAACTTTCCTATACTAAAATTGAGAATGTTTATCTAAAAAAATTGGATGCCGTAATTCGAAACAAAAAACAGCACTAAAAGTTAAAACAATTAACGAATTGCGGCGTGATTATCCCTTTATTACGCTCTTAAAAGTTGCGGGACTTGCGCGTTCGACGTATTACTATCATTTAGCTTGTCTAAACCGGCCTGATAAATATCGTCAGGTTAAACAAATTATTCGGCAAGAATTTGCCCGCTCTCATCAAACTTATGGTTATCGTCGCATGAGATTTGTTTTAAAACAGCATCATGTTAAACTTTGTCTAGAAACTGTTCGTAAAATTATGTTTTCTATGGGTCTGAAAGTTACTCTTTTTTCAAAACATTCTGGTCGGTACAACTCATATCATGGTCATGTTGGACAGGTGGTACCTAACTTGCTCAAGCAACAATTCAAGGCCCATAAACCATATACTGTTTTGCATACTGACGTCAGTCAGTTTAAACTTACGTGTGGAAAATGGGGTTATATTTCGACAGTTATTGATGAGGCTAGTAATGAAGTTTTAGCCGCTAAAGTTAGTTCAACACCCAATCGTGTTTTGATCGATCAAACCCTTGAAACAGTCATTAAAAAAATTCCCGCAACCACTAAACCAATTCTACACTCTGATCAAGGGTGGCAATATCAAATGACCAATTATCAAGCTAAACTAAGACATCATCATTTCATTCAAAGCATGTCTCGTAAGGGAAATTGTTTAGACAATGCCCCAGTTGAGAGCTTTTTCAGTATGCTTAAACGTGAATGTTTAAGGCGCATTAAGGTTACTTCGCTCAGTGAACTAAGTACATTAGTGGAACATTATGTTGCTTGGTATAATAACCAGCGAATTTCACTTAAGCGTCACGGATTAACTCCAGTCGAATATCGTAAACAGTATCTAACTAATAATTAAAACAAACATGTCCAACTTTTTTAAGGCAGTACAAAGTCGTGAAAAGTTTGAGTACTAACACGAAATTACGAATATCGCGAGTGCTCTTCTACGAATAACGAGAAGTTAAGCGGAAAGTTTTGACTTATGAAACACATTTATTCTAGTTACATTTGTTTCTCATAGATCAAAACTCTTTATTTAACGTTAACCGATTTAAATTTTATTGATTTCTGTCTAGTGCATGTCTAGTGCCATGTTCACCTCTTTTTTCTGCGTTCCAAAATAATTATGAATGATAGCATAATTATTCCAATTAATGTAATTACGGTACCTACCAAGAATAAAGGAGGCGTGAAGGTTAGTGTGATTGAGTGCTTTCCTTTAGCCACATTTGCTGCTAGAAATGTGTTTTGAATTTTAAAAGTAGGAACTTTTTTGCCATCTACACGAACTGTCCACCCAGAGCTATACGGTATCGTAGTAGCTAAAAGATGATTAGAGGTAGCATTATATGTTCCGGATAGTTTCCGTGATGAAACTTGTTTTAAATTAACAGAGTGTTTTTTGATGCTTGTAATCTTATTTTGAACCAAACTATTATTCATTCTGTAAAGAACAAAGTTATTGAGCCACAATGACGACTTTTTAAAATGAGCGGTTAAGACAATTTCTTGACCTTTTGAATGATTGGCAATATTAACTACAACGGTGTGCCTGAAAGTTCCGTATTGTTTTAGCTGTTGATTATTCAAGTATAATGATACATTGTCTGAATCAAAAGCTGAGCCAAGTGTCAGGTAATAAGAATCATTTGTTGTAGGCGTAAATTTGAAGACTATTTGGGCAGATTTTGCAAAGTCTTTCTTCTTAAAAACAGTATTCGTCAATTTAGTTGATTGTTCAATATTTTGAAAGACAACTTCATTGAAGTTTTGTGATTCAAAGTACTTGGTATTTTTATTGCCAAGTGTCTTATTTAACCACTCAGTTTGATATTCAATTGGATTGTCATAGAATACTTGCAAGTTTTTTAATTGATTACTAGCAAGATAAGCATATCCTAAAGCATTATTATTTTTATAAATCTGTGTTAATTTATTTTGTTTAACTGCTTTGTAGCGAGACAAATCTGGCTTTTCAGCTAAAGATGAAAGAGGTTGTCCATTTTTTAGCAATGAGCTGTCAATTGGTGTAATGAAATATTTCATATTCAAGAACGCATCACTAATAATTGTTCCGTTTGAGTAAGTAACGTAATTGTCACCATCGGGATTACCAATCATACCATAAAAATCTGGAATACTTTTTTCAAGAGCTGAGCTAAAGTATGAACCGGTATTTAGGTTATTGGCAAGGCCATCATTTTTTGTACGACTGTATGTTTGACCGGTACGAAAAGCACTATCTTTGAGATTATTTAAATAATTACTATCTTTTATAAGTGCCTTTGTGGGTGTCGCATAGTCTTTTTGTGTGAGGTAACTCAAATTACCTAGTGAGATATAAGCATTCATTGATATTTCAACAACACTAATTAAAAATAGTAAGAAAATTTTTATTTTATTATATTTGGAATTTAGAGCTGTAGCTAGAACTATAAGAGAAAGAGCTGCAAAAACACTTGTAAAAATCAAAGTTTCATTAGTCACATATGAGAACTTCTTTGCATCTATAAAGGAATATGCAATTATACCGGCATAAAGAAGAAAACTAAGCCAGATTTTCCAAGGACGGATTGCTACAAAGTTTTTGAGAGTCCTGCTTGCTAAAAGAAACATCCAGAAGCTGATAATATAAGAAAAACGATATGGATACCAGACTGGGAATTGCCAACCATGCCATAACAAATCAAGAGGTTCGAAACATAAAGATAATACCAAGAAAATGCTAATCAAAAATGCTAAAATTCGTTCTCGTAGACTGATTTTGGAGTCAATAAAATATAGAATAAAGCCTATCACGAAAATTGAACCAATAAAGAGATTTGGGTAGCCTGAAGGCATTTGTTGGAAGTTAAAAGAACCAATAATAAATTTAGAAAGCATTTTTAGAGCATTATATTCAAATTTAAAACTTACAGAATTTTGAGTGTATTGTCCTTTACTTGATAGTAGAGAAGAAATCGTGGGTAATAGAACAATCATTGAGAGTGCGACGGCAACAAGTGAGTTAACAACGAAGTGAATACTTAATGAGAAAATCTGCTTTAAATTTCGCTTGGTTGAGAATACAAACCAAATGAAATATAAGATTAGAAATAAGCAAATCATATAAGCCATATAGTAATTGTCAATTAGCATAATGGCTAATAAAACAATATATGGCCAACTTCGTTTACCAGATAAAAATCTGTGAAGTTGCAAAACGATTAGGGGTAGAAAAATTGTTGCATCTAACCATAACAAATTTAATTGATTAGCAACAAACCATCCCATCATTGCATAAGATGTTGCAAAAGCGACGATCGTTAATCCCGATTGTGTGCGCATTTTTTTAAGAAAATAGCCAAATGATAAACCTGCACAGCCGTATTTTAAAAGCGTGATCAACATGACACCAGCTGCCAGATTTTTTTCTGGAAATAACAATAAAAACAAATTGAATGGACTCATAAGGTAATATGCCCATTCACCAATCATGTTACCGCCGACTTCTTTTGAGAATGAATAAAAGAATCCACTTGGATTGGATAAAAGTGTCCTTCTGAAGTATGAGAAGAAATCAATGTATTGTTGTCCTAAGTCAACGGTTAAAAGGCTGCTTTTACCAAAAGGAAACATTTCCTGTGAGATAAAGTAACCACCCATTAAAAAAATAGGTAAAAAAAAGCTAAGTAATAAAGGATAGTGACTTCGAGCGAAATGTGCTAATCTTATTTTCATGCTAGACTCCTAATAATAATTTATGTAACATCTCTAATTATAATACAGAGTTAAAGTCAAAGTTGAAAAAAGCATGTAGTTTTTATTAAAGTTTAGACAATTAATAAAGTATCAGGGTTAATTTATGGTAACATTATTGAGTAAGCTATTATAGGGCGGTCCGGCATTTGAAAAGGGCTAATTAATTATTTATTGTGAGGGAAAAAAATTGAAGTTTCTTAGAAAAACAAGTAAAAAAAAGCAAGCAAAGAAATCACAGACACCTTTTAGGCTGAATTTTCTTTTTGTAATTGTTTTTTTGCTATTTGCTGCTCTAATTTGGCAATTAGCATATCTTCAAATTGTTAATGGAAACAAATTTGAATCTGAAATCAGCAGTACTGATACACAAACTGAAACAGGAAGTGTTCAACGTGGAATGATTTATGATTCAACGGGGAAAGTATTGGTATCAAATAGTTCCTCACGAGCGATTACATATACTAAACCATTATCTGTTACTTCAAAGCAGATGTATCAGATCGCTAATGCACTTGTTAAATATGTCAAGATAGATACTTCAACGTTAACATCATCAATGAAATCAGATTATTATCTTGGCAATGAACAAAATCTTAAAGCAGTTAATAATAAATTAAAAAAACAAATAACCAAATTTTCAAGTTTAAGCGGGACAGCGACCTATAAAGCAGAGGTTGCTTATGTAAAGAAGCATAAATTAACTGCTAACCTCACTAGCAAACAAAAACAGGCTGCAATTGTCTATTCAAAGATGAGCGGAGCTTATTCACTTTCAACTGTATATTTAAAGTATGAGGATGTTAGTGATAGCGAAATGGCAGAAGTTGGAGAAAATCTTTCCCAAATGCCAGGTGTAAAGATTGGTACAAGTTGGTCTAGAAGTTATCCTAATGGAAGCTCTGTTAAAAGTGTTATTGGAACTGTTACTAGCAAAAAGCAAGGTCTTCCAAGCGATCAATTAAGTGAACTTTTAGCAGAAGGATATGCAAGAGATGATAGTGTTGGCTCAAGTTATATTGAATCTCAGTATGAGAATGTATTGAAGGGAACTAATTCTGTTACAACACTTGAAACACAAAATAATAAAATTACTAAAGAAATTAAGACCTATGGTGGTAAAAAAGGTGATAATGTTGTTTTAACAATTAATGAAAAATTCCAGCAAGATGTTCAAGATATTATGGAAAGTGCTGTTAAGAGTGTTGAAGAAAGTAATCCTTATCTTGCTGGAGCTTACGCTGTAATAATGAATCCTAATACAGGGGCAATCTATGGTCTAGCTGGTGTAAATCGCAATATTAAAACTGGTAAGGTTTCTGAGAATGCACTTGGGACAATTAATCAGTCGTTTGTTATGGGGTCAGTTGTTAAAGGGGCAACAGTAATGGGTGGCTTAATGTCAGGTGCAATTACACCTACGAGCAATACCTTTACTGATCAGCCAATTAAGTTAAAAGATACACCTAGCAAATCTTCATGGTTTAATTCTTCAGGAAGTAACAATATGCAATTAACAGCCTCTGAAGCATTGGAAATTTCTTCAAACTCGTATATGATGCAGGTGGCAATGCGTGAAGCTGGCTTCAACTATCAGGAGAATGCTTCATTGAATATGTCGACTTCAATATTCAGCAAACTTAGAGGGTATTTTAATCAATTTGGATTAGGAGTGAAGACTGGTGTTGATATTCCAGGGGAAGCCTCTGGATATGAAGGACCTTCAACCCAGAGTGATATAGGTAAAGCTCTTGACTTGTCATTTGGTAACTATGATTCATACACTACAATTCAGTTAGCACAATACATGTCGACTGTTGCAAATGGAGGATATCGTTTGCAGCCACACATTTTACAAGCTATCCGAGGTACAAACAAAGATGGAACTTTAGGGAAGACTAAGTACCAATTTACTCCGAATATCTTAAATGTTGTAAGTGCGACGAGTTCTGAATGGAATATTGTAAAGACTGGTTTTTGGGATGTAGTTCATGGTTCTAACTCAATGCGAACTGGTACAAAACTCGCAGATTTGAATCCACAGGTTGTTGCTAAAACCGGGACTGCGCAAACATTTTATGGAACAAATGAAACAACTACTTTGAGTGGTGTTTCATATGCACCTGCTAAAAACCCACAGGTTGTGATAGCGATTGCCTTTCCTGGAATGTCTGAAGAAGATTCAATCAATATGCTATCAATGCATGAAATCTATGAAGCTTATTGGAAAGATGTACAATCTAGTGATGGCTATACCACAGATTAGACTGTCAAGGTAATTTCCTTAACATTTTTCGAAAAAATACTAGCGTGTTTGTACAAAAGATGGTATCATATTTACGTTAGAGGCTCGATTGCCTTTTTTGAAATGAAGTCGTAGTTTGGAGGTTTAGAATATGCGTGTACACATTACAATGGAATGTACTGAATGTCATGAGAGGACATATCTATCAAGTAAGAATAAGCGTAATAACCCAGATCGCTTGGAATTGAATAAGTTCTGTCCACGTGACAATAAGGTAACATTACATCGCGAAACAAAATAACAACAGGAACTTTTTCCTGTTGTTTTTTGTTATGCTACGCTCTTTGAAATTCTTAGCATAGAATCTATTGGGGGGTGCCTAGTTAGAAATGAGCAGAGAAAAAAAGATCTTTCGAAAAAAACAACTAGCAGTATTCGAAAAAGAGAAGAACGAATGGAGCAAAGAACTAGATGAATTGCTTCTTTATAAAAAGCTTTTTAATTCATTTGAGTGGAATGAAGCTAATGTAATTGGGATAACTCTTGGGTTGCCACCTGAAATTGATACTAAGCCAATTATCTCGCAAGCATGGTTGCAAGGTAAAAAGATTTGTATTCCACTCACCTTGCCGCAAAGAAAGATGAATTTTAAGTTGTTGACGCCAACAACGAGAATTATTAAGAATAGTTTTGGAATATTAGAACCTGAAAAATCAAGTAAAGAAGTCAACAAAAATAAAATTGACTTAATTATTGTCCCAGGTCTAGCTTTTTCTTCAAGGGGAGAACGTCTTGGATTTGGTGGTGGATATTTTGATCGATTTTTAGCAGATTATGAGGGGGAAACTATTAGTCTTGCTGAAAAAAATCGGTTCTTTGAGAAAGCTGTTTGGCCGCTTGAAGAAACTGATGTTTTGATAAAAAAAATATTGACATTGTGAGGATGATTTATGGTGGTAAAGAAACCAGTGGTTACCTATACACTTTTGGGAATGAACGTAATTGTCTTTATATTAATGACTTTAGCGGGTGGTAGTGAGAATTTAGGAGTACTAGTTGAATTTGGTGCAAAAGTTAACGCACTTATTGTGGAAGGACAGTGGTGGCGTTTAATTGCACCAATGTTTCTGCATATTGGATTTGAACATATTATTGTGAATATGATAACTTTGTATTTTGTCGGAATTCAACTTGAGAATATTTTAGGTCGAATCAGATTTTTGGCTGTCTATCTAGTAAGTGGGCTTATTGGAAATCTTGCGAGCTTTGCATTTAACCCCAATGCTGTATCGGCAGGTGCAAGTACTGCATTGTTTGGGCTTTTTGGGGTATTTTTAATGATGGGAGAATCCTTCGGTAGTAATCCATATATTCGTGTAATGGCAAAACAGTTTTTATTATTGGTTGTATTGAATATCGGTTTTGGATTTTACGGTGGTGTTGATTTAGCAGGTCACATTGGTGGACTTATTGGTGGTTTTTTAATGGGGTATTCTGTGGGTGTGCCATATGTCGGCAGTGTACCACTTCCTAAAAAAATAGTCAGTATTTTAGCATTGATATTTCTTGGTATTATGATGTTTACTTTGGGTTTTAAAAATTAAAGTTTTCTATTATAATCAATTGGAGATGTTTTTTTGAAAACACTTTACGACGTACAACAATTATTAAAAAAATTTGGAGTTTTTGTTTATGTGGGTAAGCGACTATGGGATATTGAGTTAATGGCACTTGAACTTGATAACCTCTATCGAGCTGGAGTTATTGATAAACAAACTTTTTTAAGTGCTAAGCTTGTTTTAACGCGCGAACATAAGGTTGAAGAAAATAACTAGATGTCATTTTTGGGAGGAAATTTTAATGGATAAAAAATTGATTGGTATTGATTTAGGTGGCACAACAATCAAATTTGCAATTTTGACTGAAAAAGGTGAAATTCAACAAAAATGGAGTTTTGAGACTAATATTCTTGATGATGGAGCACACATCGTTCCAGATATAGTTGAATCTATCAATCATCATATAAAGTTGTATGGGATGGAGACGGAGCAATTTCTTGGTATTGGCATGGGTTCACCAGGAACTGTCGATTTAGAAGCTGGTACGGTTACAGGTGCCTATAATCTTAATTGGAAAAACTTGCAAGAAGTAAAAAAAGTTATTGAAGAAGAGACGAAAATTCCATTTGCAATTGACAACGATGCTAATGTAGCTGCCCTTGGTGAGCAGTGGAAGGGTGCTGGTGAAAATGATCAGGAAGTTGCTTTTGTTACATTAGGAACTGGAGTTGGTGGCGGTTTAGTTTCTAATGGAAAGTTACTCCATGGGCTTGGAGCAGCAGGCGAAATTGGACATATGGTTGTCCAACCAAATGGTTATTTGTGCACTTGTGGTAATCATGGTTGTTTAGAGACATATGCTTCTGCAACCGGGGTTGTTCGTGTTGCACGTGATCTCGCTGAGGAATTTGCAGGAGATTCTAAATTAAAACGTGCTTTAGACGATGGTCAGGAAATCACATCTAAGATTGTATTTGATTTAGCCAAGGAAGACGATCTACTTGGAAAGATGGTTGTTGATCGTGTCAGTTATTATCTTGGGCTAGCTTGTGGTAATATTGGCAATTTACTGAATCCTTCATCTATTGTTATTGGTGGTGGCGTTTCAGCAGCAGGTGTATTTTTGTTAAGTCGTGTGGAGAAGTATTTCTTAGAATTTGCCTTCCCAACTGTTAGAAAGACTACACAACTTAAATTAGCTCAGCTAGGGAATGAAGCTGGCGTTATCGGTGCTGCATCGCTTGCTCTGCGCTTCAAATAAAAGATGAGAATTAAAAAAGGGGATGATAGTTTATGCTATTAAATGTTTCAATATGGGTTGTAATTGATATTATCGCCATTGCAATTCTACTTTACATTATCGGAAATCAATTGTATTTATGGTATCAAGGAAGACGGGTAGCTACTCTGCTTGAGAATAAGGATTTTAGGCAAGGAATGCATGTTGGACAAATTATTGATCTGCGCGATAAAGACAATTTTGATGCAGGGCATGTAATGGGGGCACGTAATGTTCCTTATACTCAATTCAAAATTATGAAGGAATCAATTCGTAAGGATATGCCTGTTTACTTATATGACCAAGGAAAGTCCTTGAGTACAAGGATAGCTGTCAAGTTACATAAGGATGGTTATAAAGATATCTTTATATTAAAAAATGGTTTTGAACACTGGGATGGCAAGATTAAAAAAAGAAAATAGTTTTTGAATTTGTCTTGAAAAAATGACAGGTATAGATAAAAGAAAAAGGGCTGCTACAAAACATCTGTTTTGGCACAGCCCTTTTCTCAAATGCAATTAATTATTTCTAAGAAACTTACAGTAAACTATCGTGAAGAGTTAAAAGATTATCCTTGATGTGCAGAATGCATTTTACGGATTGTGCGACGACGATGTTTATCATTAAGTTCTTCTTTTAATTCAATTGGTTCAACAACATTTTTCTTGAAAGCATAAAAACAACCTGCAGCGGCACTAATTGTTGTGACAACCCCTAATAAAAATCCTGTATTAAATTGCTTCAATAAAAAAACCTCCTCAATATCGTTACAGGTTTATTATGAAGTATTTTTGCTTCAAATTCCAGTTTATTGATTAATTTGCTTTAAAATAAAAAATGAAGGGAGTATTTTCTTTGGCTTATAAAGTTATAGTTATAGTTGGGCCTACTGCCGTTGGGAAAACCGCGCTATCTTTGGAATTAGCTCAGATGTTTGATGCTGAAATAATTTCGGGGGATTCTATGCAGGTTTATCGTGGCCTAGACATTGGTACTGCTAAGGCTACTGAGGAAGAAAGAAAGTTAATTCCACATCATTTAATAGATATTAGAGAAATTCAGCAGCATTTTACGGTTGCAGACTTTGTGTGTGATGCTCAAAGAAAAATTAAAGAAATTAATGACAGAAATAAATTGCCATTAATAGTAGGTGGAACAGGATTTTACCTCCAGGCATTACTTGATGGTTATCATTTAGGTGGAAATGAGGTAAAAGGTGATGGTAAGATTCGTGCTAAGTATCAAAAATTTGCTCTAGAAAATGGGAACAATGCTCTATGGGCGTATCTAAATAGTATTGACGAACTTGCAGCAAAACAAATTCCTCTTAATAATGTTAGAAGAATTATTCGTGCTATTGAAGTTTATGAAATGACTGGACATAAGTTTTCAGAACAAGTTGATCGCCCAAATGAAGAAATTGATGCATTAGTAATTGGTTTAAATACAGAACGCAATGTCTTGTACAAAAGAATTGAACAAAGAGTCGATCAGATGATGCAAGATGGATTATTAGATGAGGCACGATGGCTTTTTTATGAAGGAGGAGCCAAATTCCAAGCAGGAAAAGGAATTGGTTATAAGGAGCTGTTCCCTTTTATTGATGGTAAAGGTTCTTTGGAAGATGGAGTGGCGGAGATTAAGAAAAATTCAAGACACTACGCTAAAAGACAGTTAACATGGTTTAGAAATAAAATGAATGTGACATGGTTTGATTTGGTTTCTAATGAAACGGATGTTGTAAAAATAAAAAAAACAGTTATAGAGTGGCTTAAAGAGAGAGGATAGATGGAACTTGAGCGCATGGATGTCTAAATTACCATTAAAGTTACAAAAAACAATTGAAGAGGTTGAACTGCAGATAAGTCATAAGATACAAGAAGTTGATGACCAAGCAACCTACAATCAGATGAGAGTACTCGAGAGTTTTAAAAGTCATCATGTGGCAGAAGAAGATTTTGCTGGTTCTACAGGTTATGGCTATGATGATGTTGGCAGAGATAAGCTTGATGCAATTTATGCAGATTACTTTAACACTGAAGATGCAATGGTTAGACCACAGCTAATCTCTGGAACACATGCAATTACAACAGCACTTTTTGGAGTACTTAGACCAGCAGATACGTTATTTTATATGACTGGAATGCCATATGACACAATTCAGCATGTGGTAGGTATCGTTGGGAATGAACCAGGAACAATGAAGGATTTTGGTATTAATTTCAATTATTCAGCATTACTTGAAAACGGTGAGGTTGACTATGAAGATGTTGAAAAAAAATTGAAGGCCGACGAAAATATTAAAGTAGTTGCTATTCAACGTTCACGTGGTTACTCAGATCGAGCAAGTTTTACTGTTGCAAAAATAAAAAAAATGATTAAATTTGTAAAACGAATCAGACCAGATATGATTATATTTGTTGATAACTGCTATGGTGAATTTTCAGAAGTACATGAACCAACGGAATATGGAGCTGACTTAATGGCAGGATCATTATTCAAAAATGCTGGGGCTGGAATTGCTAAGACAGGGGCCTATATAGTCGGTAGAAAAGACTTGATTAAAAAAGCTGGAAATAGGTTGAATGTTCCAGGGGCAGGTAAAAATGAAGGAGCAACTATTGGACATATGCGTGATATGTTCCAGGGCTTTTTTTTGGCACCAAATGTGACAGCTAATGCAATTAAAGGTGCAATATTTGCAAGTGCATTGCTGGAAAAAATGGAACTTGATGTTTCACCTAAATGGAACGAACCACGGACAGACTTAGTACAAACAATTAATTTTGGAAATCCTGAGGCAATGATTTCTTTTTGTGCGGCAATTCAGCATTATTCACCCGTAAATTCTTTTGTAGATCCTGTACCTAGCTATATGGATGGATATGAGGATGAAGAAATAATGGCATCAGGTAGTTTTACAGAAGGTTCAACAATTGAACTGTCATCCGATGGACCTTTGAGACCACCATTTACTTTGTATATTCAAGGAGGATTAACTTATTCGCATGTAAAAATTGCGATTAGTAATGCAGTCAGTGAAACTTTCTTTGAAAACAAAAAGATGTAAGAAAATGTAACATTTGGCGTTGACATTAATGAAGCCCCTTGCTATCATAAGGGCGTAACTTAGAGGAGGGTTGTTATGAAAGAAAAGGAGCTCAGACGGTCGCTTGCCGTGTTACCTATAGGCACGGTGATGAAACTTACAAATTTGTCAGCGCGTCAAATTCGTTATTATGAAGAACAACAGTTGGTTATGCCTAAGCGTAGTGAGGGTAATCGTAGGATGTATTCTTTGAATGACATTGATCGTTTACTTGAGATTAAGGATTTCTTAGATGAAGGCATTAATATGGCTGGTATTAAGCATATATACGATGAGAAGGAACGAAAACTTGCTGAGAAACAGGCGAAACTTGAGAAACCGCTGACGGATACTGATGTGCGACGAATTTTACGTGATGAATTTATTTCAGTAAGTGGACTTAGCAAGCAAGATGAGTCTTCTTTTAAACATAACAATAACTTCTAAAAATTTAATAAGGAGCGATTTAATGATGGTAAAGCCTAATTATACAAAGGACGATATCCGTAAGATAGCTAAAGATGAAAATGTTAAGTTTTTACGCTTAATGTTCACTGATTTATATGGTGTTATCAAAAATGTTGAGGTTCCGATTAGCCAACTTGAGAAATTATTGGATGATAAATTAATGTTTGATGGTTCTTCAATTGACGGTTTTGTTAGAATTGAAGAGAGTGATATGTGGTTGTATCCAGATTTATCAACATGGATGATTTTCCCATGGGGAAGTGAACATGGCAAAGTAGCTCGTGTCATTTGTGAAGTCTACAACGCTGATCGTACACCATTCATTGGTGATCCACGTAATAACTTAATTCGTGTTCTTGATGAAATGAAAGAATTAGGCTTTACAGAGTTTAATATTGGACCAGAACCTGAATTTTTCTTATTCAAACTTGATCCAGAAACTGGCAAACCAACGCTGAATCTTAATGATAAGGGCAGTTATTTCGATTTAGCTCCTGTTGATTTAGGCGAAAACTGCCGTCGTGATATTGTCTTAGAACTTGAAAATATGGGATTTGATATAGAAGCTTCTCATCATGAAGTTGCTCCTGGACAACATGAAATCGACTTTAAGTATGCTGATGCACTTCAAGCATGTGACAACATTCAAACATTTAAATTGGTTGTGAAAACTGTTGCAAGGAAACATGGATTGCACGCAACATTTATGCCAAAACCACTTGATCGTATTAATGGTTCAGGTATGCATATTAATATGTCATTGTTCAATAGTGAAGGAAATGCATTCTTTGATGAAAATGCTGATATGCAATTATCAAAAGAGGCACGTTATTTCTTGGGTGGTTTATTAACGCATGCACGTAACTTTACTGCGGTAACGAACCCAACTGTTAATTCCTACAAACGATTAGTGCCAGGATATGAAGCTCCCGTTTATGTAGCTTGGTCCGGTCGCAACCGTTCACCACTTGTACGTGTTCCAATTGCTCGTGGAATGTCAACACGTCTTGAATTACGTAGTGTTGATCCAAGTGCGAACCCATACTTGGCAATTGCTTCAATTCTTGAAGCTGGTTTGGATGGATTACGTAAAAAGATTGAAGCTCCAAAGCCGATTGATCGTAATATCTATGTGATGGATGCAGAAGAACGTAAGGCAAATGGAATTTCTGATCTTCCATCAACATTGCATAATGCAATTAAGGAACTTGAAAAAGATGAAGTAATTGCTAAAGCAATGGGACCTCATTTGTATCAAAACTTTATCGAAGGTAAGAAACTCGAATGGGGTGCTTATCGTCAAGAAGTTTCACAATGGGAACGCGATCAATATCTAGAGTTGTATTAAGCAACAAAATAAAAACCATTAGTGAAGTATTACCTGAGGTTCAGAGGTAGTAACTTGCTAATGGTTTTTATAATCTAGTTTTTTGCTAACTTGATGTATTTTATTTGGTTAATGTTCAGGAGATGTGATAAATTACTACCAAGACTATCAATCTTAAAAATATTTTTATTATTTTTGTTTCTTGAAATGAATCCAGTGGCTACAAACTCATTGTTATAAACGTCTTTATAATTAATGCTGATAACTTTGTGTTTTTCAATTGCTTGGCTAATGAAGTAGTTAAGTTGAAAAATAGGCATTTGGATGCAATTACTGAAGTCTAATTCTCTATACGAAGAAAATTGTTTTTGAATACTCTGAGTGATTTGCTGCAATGTCGTTTTCTTTAATTCTAGCATAAATATAAGCACTCTCCTTTTCCAGAACGTTTGTTCGATATTCATATTATAGAACGTTTGTTCGAAAAAGCAAGTGATAACTTTGTTTTTTATTAAGAAATTCTAATTAAGAATAACTTGAAATGTGTCGCGAAAAAGTACATGATAATCTTAATACAATATTTTAGAGGAGAGTTTTGTAAACATGTCTAAACGGGGAATGTTGATAGTATTGTCTGGACCTTCAGGAGTTGGCAAGGGAACAGTCAGAAAAGCTATTTTTGAACAAGATGATAATAAGTTTCACTATTCAATCTCTATGACTACGAGAGCGATGCGAAAAGGAGAGGTTGACGGAAAGGATTATTATTTTGTTTCAAAAGCTGAGTTTGAGAATGAAATTGAGAATGGTGGCATGCTTGAATATGCTCAGTATGTTGACAATTATTACGGAACACCGCTAAAATATGTAAATGAGATGCTTGATCAGGGAAAAGATGTTTTCCTTGAGATTGAGGTAAATGGTGCTATGCAAGTTCGCGAAAAGTGTCCAGATGGGTTATTTATCTTTCTGACCCCTCCAGATTTAATGGAGTTACGTCATAGAATAAGTGGGCGTGGAACAGATGATTTGGCAACTATTGATAAGCGTATGGCAAAAGCAGTTGATGAGATTGAAATGATGCAGAATTATGATTATGCGGTTGTTAATGATGAAGTAGCGAGTGCAGTTGAAAAGGTAAAAACTATCATAAGAGCTGAAAGATGGCGAGTAAAGAGATTTTTACCGGATTATAAAAAACAATTGGGAGATGTTTTAAAATGATTTTATATCCATCAGTTGATGATTTGTTGGAACGTGTTGATTCACGTTATTCTCTAGTAATGTTAGCTAGCAAAAGAGCTCATGAATTGGATGCAGGTGCAATTCCAATGCTTAGTGAATACAAGTCTGTTAAGAATGTTGGTAAGGCGCTTGAGGAAGTTGTTGCAAATGACTTAATTATTGATCCAGACCAAAGAGAAGAAGTGTAATTTTTGGTTTCAAAAGAAGGCCTTGGGACTACTGATCTGATAGTATCAGAAAATAGTCACAGTGGTCTTTTTTGATGTTCTTTTTTGGCTGTATTATTGATACAATATAGTTACTACTAAGGAGGGTTATGCAATTGGAGAATATGCATGTTGTTGTCTGTGTAACTGGTGGAATCGCGGCTTATAAGTCAGTTATTTTTATTAGGGAATTAATCAAGGCAAAAGCGGAGGTTAGAGTTGTAATGACTAAAACGGCAGCAACTTTTGTGACTCCATTAACCTTTAAAACAATTAGTCGTAATAAGGTTTACTACGAAGATAGCGAGCAACAGGGAATTGTTGATCACGTTGAACTTGCGAAATGGGCAGATATTACAGTGGTTATTCCAGCGACCGCTAATACGATTGGAAAGTTAGCTAATGGAATTGCTGATAATTTTACAACAACTTTTTTAATCGCTATGGATTGTCGAAAGTTTATAATACCTGCAATGAATGACAAAATGTATGATAATAAAGCAGTACAGCGAAATTTAAAGCAACTCGTTATTGATGGGTATCAAGTGTTGGAACCTGATACCGGATTTCTTGCTGAAGGTTACGACGCCAAAGGTCGAATGCCTGAACCAGAAACAGTTTTTAACTGGATAAGTTCTTTTATAACAGATAAGCAAGATTTGAAAGGCAAAAAGATAGTAGTTACGGCAGGACACACGATTGAAACAATTGATCCTGTCAGATACATTACTAATCATTCATCAGGCAAGATGGGATTTGCAGTTGCTCGAAATGCGGTACAAAGAGGAGCAGATGTAATTCTAATTAGTGGACCAACTCACTTGAAAAATGACACTGGTGCAAAGCTGGTAACTGTCAAAACGACTGAACAGATGTATGAAGCCGTAAAAAAGAGTTATGTGGATGCTGATATTGTTGTTATGTCGGCTGCAGTATCTGACTACCACGTAATACGACCTGCAAAACAAAAAATTAAGAAAACAGGAAGTAAGTTAACCATTGAATTGGAAAAAAATATTGATATTTTAAAACAACTAGGTCAAGAAAAAGGAATGCAAAAATTAGTTGGATTTGCGGCGGAAACTCAAAACTTGTTGGAAAATGGTCAACAAAAATTACTTAAAAAAAATCTTGATTTAATGGTTGTAAATGATGTATCACGCTCTGATATTGGATTTGGTAGTGATGAGAATCAGGTGATTTTTATGCGACCAAATAAGGAAAATATCAATAGTCCGAAAACTAATAAGGATGAAATTGCCAAAATGATTTTTGATCTTATTACAGAAGAATAGGAGGAATTCACAATCGTATCTTTTGCTGAAATAATTGTTGATGTACCAGCGATGCAGACTGATAGGCCTTTTATATATCAAATCCCTACAAACTTTAAAAACGTGATTAAAGTAGGAATGAGAGTAGGAGTGCCGTTTGGAAATGGGAATCGGTTAATTCAGGGATTTGTAATAGGGTTAAAAAATGGCAATAATTTTTCCGGGAAAATAAAAGAAATCAAGTCTTTAGTTGACGTCGAACCAGTATTAACTGAGGAATCCATTGCGTTGGCAAAATGGATGGCGCATGAGACTTATTCATTCTTAATAAGTTGTTTTCAAGTAATGCTTCCAAGTGCAATGCGTGCTAAATATTATAAGCAAGTCGAACTGCTTGATGAGGAGGTTGACGTAGCTGTTAAGAATTTTTTTTCCTCTAATAAAAAACAAATTCTGAGTGAGGATAAAATCGATCCATCTTTATTAAAAAAGTTGATAGCAGCAAGAGCTTCTGGAAAAATTAATTTAGAATACTTGATGAAAGATAATTTGGTGGAAAAAAAAGTTCAGGTCATTTTGAATAACTTAACAGTTGAAAATTACAGAAATGAAAAAGCAAAATTACGTGCTAATGCCTTGAATTTGAAGAGGTTGCTTGATTATTTAATTAAACTGGAAAATCGAGAAGTTGAACAAACAGTTGTTGAAAAAAAGTTAGGAATTACAAGTGCTGTAATAAAAAAAGCAGAGTCAAAAAATTGGCTAGTACGTAAATCAATTGTGAAAAGAAGAACGACTTACAAACAAAGTGATTTTACAAGAACAGAATCCAAGAAACTTACAAGCACTCAAGAAACAGTCTTTGCTACGATTAGCAACGCCATGAATGAAGGCAATAATAAAACTTTCTTACTTGAAGGTGTAACTGGAAGTGGGAAAACAGAAATTTATCTTCAAGCGATGGCTAAAGCACTAGAGAAAGGTAAATCGGCTTTAATGCTAGTCCCTGAAATAGCCTTAACACCTCAAATGGTAAAAAATGTAGTTGGAAGATTTGGCTCAAAAGTTGCATTATTACACAGTGGCTTATCAGAAGGGGAACGTCTAGATGAATGGCACAGAATTCAAACGGGTGATGCAACGGTGGTTGTTGGCGCAAGATCAGCAGTTTTTGCACCTCTGAAGAATATTGGGATAATTGTTATTGATGAGGAACATGAGTCAAGTTATAAGCAAGAAAACATGCCAAGATACCACGCTATTGAAATTGCAAAGCAACGTGCACAGTATCATAAGTGTTCTTTAATTTTAGGCAGTGCAACACCCTCGCTTGAATCTAGAGCCCGTGCACAAAAGGGTGTTTATGTTTGGCTGCATCTTAATGAGCGAATTAACAAAATGCCACTACCAAAAGTTGAATTGATTGACATGCGATTGGCAACAAAAAAGATTGATGATAACGTTGATTTCTCAGCTGAATTACGTAATGCAATTTTCTTGCGACTAGAGCGCAAAGAACAGATTATTTTGATGCTTAATCGGCGAGGATATTCATCTTTTATGATGTGTCGTGATTGTGGAGAAGTCTTGCAATGTCCAAATTGTGATATTTCGTTGACATTGCATTTGGATAGTCATTCGATGAAATGCCATTATTGCGGACATGAGGAGCGAATTCCACAAAAATGTCCAAGTTGCGGTAGTAATAAAATTCGATATTATGGAACAGGAACTCAAAAAGTGGAGCAGGAATTACAAAACTTATTTCCAAAAGCACGTGTTTTGAGGATGGATGTTGACACTACGAGAAGAAAAGGAATGCATGCAAAATTATTAAAGCAATTTGGTGAGAAAAAAGCAGATATTTTATTAGGGACACAAATGATTGCTAAAGGTCTTGATTATCCTGATGTAACACTCGTTGGTGTATTAAATGCTGATACGGCACTTGGATTAGCTGACTTTAGAGCAAGTGAACGAACATTCCAATTACTGACACAAGTAAGTGGAAGAGCTGGAAGAGCTGATAAGGAAGGTAAAGTAATTATTCAGACTTTCAATCCAGAACACTATGCTTTGCAATTAGCAAAAAAACAAGATTATGAAAGTTTTTTTGTTAGAGAGATGAATATTCGGCATCAAAATGGTTATCCACCATATTTTTATACAATTCAAATTACAGCAAGTGCTAAGGAAGAGGGCCTAGCGGCAAAAAAAATCTACCAAATTTATGCAGAATTAAAAGATTCTTTGAGTACTAAAGCAATTATTTTAGGACCTACTCCAAAAGCAATTGTACGTATTAACAATCAATTTTATTACCAGTTGATTATTAAATATAAACAAGAGTCTAACTTAAGCACGGTCTTAGATGCAATTTTACAAAAGAGTCAAAAAGATGAACGACAAGGGATTTTAATTTCGATTGATAAAGAACCACTTAATTTTATTTAAAATGAAATGAGGTATTTGAATGACATCAGTAATTTTTATGGGAACTCCCCAATTCGCGGCCACAATTCTTGAAGGAATAATCGAAGCTGGTTATGACGTTAAGGCAGTTGTGACGCAACCAGATCGATATGTAGGAAGAAAACGAATTTTAACAGCATCACCTGTGAAACAAGTAGCAGTGAATCACACGATTCCAGTCTATCAGCCACAGAAACTGGGAAAAAGCACAGAACTTGCAGAATTAGTAGAAATTAAACCGGATGTAATAATTACAGCTGCATTTGGGCAATTCTTACCAATGTCATTAATAAATTCTGCAAAAATTGCGGCAGTAAATGTCCATGGATCATTGTTGCCTAAGTATCGAGGAGGCGCACCTGTCCAATATGCAATCATGAATGGTGAGGATAAGACAGGGGTCACGCTAATCTATATGATTAAGAAGATGGATGCGGGTGAGATGTTAGCACAAGCTGAGTTACCAATTTTACCAAACGATGATAATGGAACTATTTTTTCTAAAATGAGCCTTTTAGGAAGGGATGTTTTGATAGAGACACTTCCTAAAATTATTAGTGGTGAAGTCACAGGAATAAAGCAAGATGAAACAGCGGTCACTTTTGCCCCAGTTATTTCACCAGAACAGGAGAAGTTATCATTGGATTTGACCGCACAGCGGCTTGATTATATGATTAGAGCACTTAGACCACAACCAGGGGCTTATTTTGAGAATTTTCTGAACAAAAGAACAAAGTTATGGGATATAAACCCACTTAATGAAAAAACGGAGTATGAAGCAGGAGTGGCAATCTTTGTTGGAAAGAATAAGTTGAAAGTAGCTGCTGCTCAGGGAAGTGTTTACGAAATAAATGAAATTCAACCGGCCGGCAAACCTAAAATGACAATTGGTAATTTTCTAAATGGGCAAGGTCAAGGAATAAAAGCAGGACAGAGGATTATAATAGATGAATGAAGAAAAGAAAACTTCTAGGTTGATAGCGGTTGAGATACTAACAAAGATTGCCAAAAATGGTGCTTATTCAAATTTAGCAATCAATCAAGTTCTAAAAAAAGATCAGTTATCAAGAGTTGATGCTAATTTACTAACAATTATTGTGTATGGTGTACTTCAAAATCTGTTGTTACTTGAGTTTTGGTTAGAACCTTTTGTCAAGGGAAAAAAGATGGATGAATGGGTGAAACAGTTATTATTAATGTCTTTGTACCAGTTGAAGTTTCTAGATAAGGTTCCAGATCATGCAGTTCTAAATGAGGCAATTAAGATTGCGAAAGGCAAAGGACACGATGGCACAAGAAAATTTGTGACAGGTGTTTTACATGCAATTCTACGTAAAGGTGTTTATGATACTGCTAAAATTGAAGACGAAATCACGCGTTTAAGTATTAACTACAGTGTACCTGTATGGATAGTTGAAGAGTTGAAAAAACAAGTTGGGTTAGAAAAAACAGTTTCAATTCTAAGTTCTTTGAATAAGGCGCCTAAACAAGCAATTAGAGTGAATGAATCAAAAATATCAATTGAAGATGTTAAAAATGAGTTGATTGTTGAAGGCTTTAAAGTCGAAAACAGCCGAGTAGCAGCAGGAAGCTTAATTATAGAAAAGGGGCACATAAGTTTAACTCAGCTTTTTAAAGAAGGAAAAGTTATGTTGCAAGATGAAAGTGCGAGCCTTGTGGTTGAATCTATGGAATTAAGTGGAGATGAATTAGTTTTAGATGCTTGCGCTGCTCCAGGGGGAAAAACGATGCAGATTGCTGATCATCTGACCACGGGAATGGTTACTGCATTGGATATCCATGAACACAAGGTAAAATTGATTAGGGAAAATGCTATTAAGTGTGGCTTTGAGAAAAAAGTTAATTCATTGCAGCTTGATGCTAGGAAAGTCAATGAGAAATTTGAACTTGAAAGTTTCAATCATATATTAGTTGACGCACCGTGTTCTGGAATTGGATTGATGAGAAGAAAACCAGAAATTAGATATGAAAAATCTCTGCAAGATTCGCTAAATCTGCATAAAATCCAAGTAGGAATATTAGATAAGGTTGCAAATTATATTAAAGTTGGTGGATATTTAACTTATAGCACGTGTACGATATTGGAGACTGAAAATGGCCAAGTTATTAAAGAGTTTTTGGAAGCGCACCATGAATTTGAGCAAGTGGAAGTAAGGACAAAATTAAATTTAGTCAATCCAAATAACAGCTTGACGATCTATCCAGATGATTATGAATCTGATGGTTTTTTCATTGCCCGATTAAAGAGAGTAAGATAAATGAGGTGAGTACCTAATGAATTTTGCGTATAAGAGTGACGTAGGTGAGGTAAGGCCCAACAACGAAGACTATGTGGGTGTTTTTAAAAATGCTGTTGGGGTAAGTTTTGCAATTGTTGCAGATGGTCTAGGGGGACATAACGGTGGCGATGTTGCTTCGGAAATGGCAGTTTCTCATTTGGGTTTTCGTTTTGAAGAAACTGTAATTGATACGATTGATATTGCTGCAAAGTGGTTGATCGATGAAGTTCAACGAGAAAATAAATTAATTTTAGAACGCTCTAATCAATATGAAGATTTAAATGGTATGGGGACTACGATTGTTTGTGCCATTTTTTTTGGTAATGAAGTACTTTTGGCTAATATCGGCGATAGCAGAGGATATTTATTGCGTGACAACGAGTTGATGCAAATAACGGAAGATCACTCCTTGGTGAATGAGTTATTAAAAAGTGGTCAGATTAGTTCAGAAGAGGCAAGAAATCATCCTCAAAAGAATATTGTTACTAGAACACTCGGAATTTCAGAAAATGCGAATATCGATGAGAAGATTATCCAGATGGAAGATAATGATATTTTATTGCTTTGTTCAGATGGACTTACTAATATGGTGGATGATCAATTAATACAAGAAGTATTGTTAGATAATGAGCCTTTTGCTGATAAATGTGACAAGTTGATAAATTTGGCAAATGAGGCTGGTGGAAATGATAATGTAACACTTTTACTCGCTTCTCCTCTAGAGAGGAGGGATGAGCATTGAAGCCAGGATATGTACTGAGCGGGCGATATCAGATTGTAAAAACGCTAGGCGAAGGCGGAATGGCGAATGTCTATTTAGCGTATGATTTATTTTTAAAGAGAGATGTTGCAGTTAAATTGATGCGTCTTGATTTACGTGATAATGAAGCGGCAATCAGGCGGTTTAGACGTGAAGCAATTTCATTGACTGAACTTGTCCATTCAAATATTGTCAGTATTTACGATATTGGCGAGGACAACGGAACACAATTTCTTGTAATGGAATATGTTGAAGGTATGGATCTGAAGAGTTATATAGCACAAAACTATCCTATAAGTTATGACCAGGTGGTTAATATTATGGACCAGGTGCTGTCAGCAGTTGAAGAGGCACATGCACATGATATCATTCATCGAGATTTAAAACCGCAAAACATTTTAATTAATGCTGATGAGCAAGTAAAAATTACTGACTTTGGAATAGCACTAGCAACTTCGGAATATTCATTGACACAGACTAATACTTTAATGGGTTCAGTGCATTATCTTTCTCCAGAACAGGCTAGAGGAAGTATAGTTACTAAACAGTCAGACATCTATTCACTGGGAATAATCCTATTTGAATTATTGACAAGCAGGGTTCCATATGAAGGAGACACGGCTGTATCAATAGCTTTGAAACATTTTCAAAATGATATGCCCTCTGTTAGAGCATTCGACGATCAAATTCCGCAAGCCCTTGAAAATGTTGTATTAAAAGCAACTGCAAAGAATCTGGCAGAGCGGTATCAGAATGTTTCAGAGATGAAAGATGACATTGAAACTGCACTTTCATATACTAGAAATAATGAAGCAAGATGGAAACCAGCCAGTTCAGTTGAAGATGAAACCAAGGTCTTAGAACCTTTAAACGTACAACAAATTAAAAAAAATATTGAATCAGATAATGACAAATCTGTTTCTAAGAAAGATAAAAAACCAAAGAAAAAATGGAGTAAAAAGAAAAAATGGCTTGTTTGGTCATTGATTGCTGCTGCAATAATAATAATAATAATATTTATTTCTGCATTGGCAATGACTCCAAAAAATGTGGCAGTTCCGGCTTTGCAAGGAATGACTGAAACAGAAGCTAAAACTGCACTCGAGACTAAAGAGTTATCAATTGGAAAAATTATTAGGCGAAATAGTACAAAATATGATAAAGGGCAAGTTATTTCTTCTAATCCTGCTGAGAACTCAAGTGTACGTGAAAATTCAAAGATTGACTTAATAATTTCGAGAGGTCCTGAAAGAGGTAAATTTGGTAATTATGAGGGGCAAGCATATACAAAGGTGAAGAAGAAACTTGAAAATAAAGGTGTAACAGTTGTTAAGGAAACCAAGACTTCTAGTTCAGTAGCTAAAGGAGAAATTATTAGCCAGAATATTTCAGGTAAAAAGAAGGTAATCTGGGAACAAACAACTGTTAAATTTACTGTTAGTACAGGAGCAAAAGCAACTGTTCTTCGCGATTTGACAGGCTATACGGAAAAAAGTGTTGAAGACTATGCTGATGAGTTAGGACTTGTATTAAATATTGAAAATAGTTCCGTAAGTGATACTAGTACGGGATTAGTGATTTCACAAGAACCAGCTGCAAATACTAGTGTTAAAGCGGGAGATACTTTAAATATTGTGTTAGGTTCAACTTCTAGTAGTTCTTCAGATAGTGAATCCGAACAAAGCAGCAGTTCTTCTAGTAGTGCAAGTAGTTCTGCTAATACCTTTTCTGTAAATGTCAACATTCCTTATCAGTCTTCTTCGAGCAGTACATCTAGTTCTACAAGTTCTACAGCTGGCTCAAGTTCGATGAATACAAATACAGTTCAAATTTATTTACAAGACGATACTCATAGCTATAGCAGTGTTTATCAACAATTTACCATTTCAGCAGATACAAGTGTGACCTTGCCATTTACTCTCAGTGGTTCGAATACTGGAAAGTATAAAATTGTCAGAGATGGTCAAGTCATTGCTGAAAAGACGAATATAACAAGTTAAATAGATGAAAATTGAAAGGCAGGGTGATTTATTGTTAAGAGGTCAAATTCGACAATCGTTGAGTGGGTATTATGATGTTGCGATAGAAGGTGTTACTTATCGAACGCGTGCACGTGGAAACTTTCGGAAAAAAGGTGAAGCCCCACTTGTAGGTGATTGGGTAGAATTTAAGGCTGAAAATCAAAATGAAGGATACATTTTAAAAATAGAGCAAAGAAAAAACGAATTGGTAAGACCACCAGTAGCTAACATTGATTATGCAATTGTCGTAACTGCTTGTAAGGAGCCTAAATTTTCTTCAAATTTGTTGGATCGGCAATTAGTAATGCTTGAAAAAAATGGGATTAAACCACTGCTATTTTTTTCAAAGGCTGATCTCTTAACCGCTGAGGAAACCATGAGAATGGAGCAAGTGATTGCAGCATACCAAAAAATATATGATTGTCAATTAGGAGCCCTCGATTCTGATGTAGTATTGACTGAAAAAGTTCAACAAAAGGTAATTGTTGTAATGGGACAAACAGGTGCGGGAAAGTCAACATTGTTGAATAATCTCAAACCAGAACTTGCATTAGAGACGGGTGAAGTCTCGAAAGCTTTGAGTCGAGGAAAGCATACGACACGAAAAGTAACGCTTCTACCTATTAAAAACAATTTGATTGCTGATACTCCAGGTTTTTCTTCCTTTGACTTATTGGAGATAAAAAAAGAAGAGTTAGCAAGATATTTCCCAGAATTTCAAAATTTTGCGATAGGTTGCAAATTCAGAAGTTGCATTCACTTGAACGAACCAGATTGTAAAGTTAAAGAGGCTGTTATGAATGGAGAAATTCAAACAAGTAGGTATGAGAATTATCAACAATTTCAAGAAGAGATTAGTAAACAAAAAATAAAATATCGAAAATGAGGTGTCGGGGATGAAGATTGCTCCTTCAATTTTAAGTGCAGATTTTGCAAATTTACAAAAAGATGTAGAGATAACGGCTCAAGCTGGCGCTGAATATCTGCATATTGACATAATGGATGGTCATTTTGTGCCAAACCTTTCATTTGGTGAGCCAATTCTAAAAGCACTTCGGCCGCATTCAAAACAAATTTTTGATTGTCACTTAATGGTTGATAATCCTGAAGATTATATTGCTATTCTTGCAGAGGCTGGTGCTGATGTAATTGGAGTTCATTATGAAGCGACTCCGCATATTTACCGTGTTTTACAACAAATTAAAGAAACTGGATGTAAAGCAGAAGTTGTAATTAATCCGGGGACGCCAGTGACTGTACTTACAGACTTATTAGAAGTAGTAGATGCAGTATTAATTATGACTGTCAATCCAGGGTTTGGGGGTCAAAAATTTTTGCCGGGAATGCTGTCAAAAATTAAAGAATTAAATCGGATTAAGAAGGATAGGAAGCTTGGTTTTGAAATCGAGGTTGATGGAGGAATCAATGATAAGACAATTATAGAATGTCAACAAGCCGGTGCGACAGTTGCAGTAGCGGGATCATTTGTTTTTAATTCTGCTAATCCGTCTGCAACAATTCAATTACTACATGAAGTGACAGGTGATTAGGATGGAAATAAATTTGTTAGTTGGTGGACCCGTTAGTGAGTGGCCAGACGAGTTACTGGAAAGAAATACTGATAAAATCTGGGTTGGTGCAGATCGTGGTGCTTTACGGCTAGTGAAAAAAGGGATTCAACCAGCGATTGCGATTGGTGATTTTGATTCTTCAACAAAAGAGGAACAAGATCTAATCAGGGAAAATAGTAAAAAAGTTTATACTGCAAAACCTGAAAAAGACGATACGGATACAGAACTGTCATTAAAAATCATATTTGAGAGCTTTCAAAATATTAGTAGAATAAATATATTTGGAGCAACTGGTGGTAGGATAGACCATCTTTTGGCTAATTTATTTTTTGTATTAAGAAAACCATTTTATGAATATGCAGATAAGATTTATATTTTTGACCGCTTTAATACTATCAATTTCTATAAACCTGGAAGCTACGCAATTCAAAAAGAAAAAGATAAAAAGTACTTGGCTTTTGTTCCTATGTCTGGTGTTGAAAAATTGAGTTTGGTAGATGAAAAATATCGTTTGGATGAAAAAAGTTTTAAAATTCCAGTTTCTTTGGCGAGTAATGAATTTATTGGTGAAAAGGGCCATTTTAGTTTCACGACCGGAGTAGTGTGTGTAATTCAGAGTAAAGATTAAGAATTTAAGTAGGAAAGTGATAAGTTGGCTGGTCAAAAGTTGTGTTATGTCCGGTTTGATTGTTAATGTTTAGTAGTGTGATTTAAGTGAGGTGCCTCACAAAACTTGGACGTGCAAGTCAAGTTTTGGAGGTGTTTTTTTAATTAATAATACTTTTAATACAGGGGAGTGTGACATAAGTTGAAAAAATTTGAGTACTGACTCAAATTTATGAATATAGCGAGTAATTTGAAGTTAGACGGAAGATTTTGACTTATGGAACACGCTTATACGAAATAATTAGCGAGGTTGAGCCAAAATTTAACATTTGGCACAGCTCCAAGCATAGGCCATAGTTAAGTTTCAAAATAAATGATTGTACAAAAAAAGACCCGTAAAAAACGAGTCTGCAATGATTAAACACGTGTAACTTTACCGGATTTCAATGCACGAGCTGAAACCCAAACCTTCTTAGGTTTACCATCAACCAAGATGCGAACTTTTTGCAAATTTGGTTTCCATGAACGGTTTGTTTGGTTTAAAGCATGTGAACGTTTCTTTCCGAAAGTTGTTTTACGGCCAGTAATAAAGTCTTTTGCCATTATTAATTCCTCCTTTGATGATAGGATTCAAAGCATACATATTGCTTACTCACTAGAATAAGTTATCATAATTAACGAATGATTGCAAGAATTTTCTGTAAAGTAAAATAACTTGGCAGTCAAATTATTGTTCTTTGCTTGAATTCGTCATAATCATGCGGTATAGTGATTTATCGTATTTTATGCTAGAATGTTACTAGTAATAGTGTGTTAAATTAAGGAGGCTGTATCTAATGGCTGTGAAAATCAAAACGCAATTTGGAAATATTGATATCAATAATGATGTTATTGCGACAGTTGTTGGTGGTGCTGCGACTGAAATATTTGGAATTATCGGAATGGCAAGCAAAAATCAGATTAGGGATAACCTTAATGAAATTTTGAAACGCGATAATTACTCTAAGGGTGTTATTGTGCGTCAAGAAGATGATGGAGTTGCAGTTGATGTGTACATAATTGTAGGTTATGGCACAAAAATTTCGGAAATTTGCCGTAATGTCCAGGATAAAGTTAAATATAATTTGGAAACCATGTTAGGAATAACAGCTAATTCTGTTAATGTTTTTGTACAAGGTGTGCGGGTCATTGAAGAATAACTGATTATTATGGGAGCCAAGGAGGATAAATGAATTTGAAAGTCACTGAAATAACTGAGACGCATTTTAGAAAGATGGTTGCGGTCAGTTCAAAAAGATTAAGTAATAATGCGGAGTTTATTAATTCTTTAAACGTGTTTCCTGTTCCCGATGGGGATACTGGAACAAATATGAGCCTTTCATTTGTTAGTGGTGCAAAATATGTATCTGAGTCCACGACTGACAATGTAGGTTCTTTAACTGTTGCCTTAGCTAAGGGACTTTTAATGGGTGCTCGCGGAAATTCAGGAGTGATACTATCACAGATATTCCGAGGCTTTTATAAGAGTGCTGAAAAGAAAGCTACTTTGAATGCTACTGATTTGGCAGCAGCTTTGACTGCAGGGGTAGAGACTGCATATAAGGCTGTAATGAAACCTACTGAAGGAACAATTTTAACTGTTGCTCGTGAAGCAGCTAAGGCAGCTAACAAAGCAGCTAACAAGAGCGATGATACTGTTGTAGTAATGCAAGCTGCATATGAAGCTGCTAAAAAGGCTTTGGCAACTACACCTGATTTATTGCCAGTTCTAAAAGAAGTCGGGGTAGTCGATTCTGGTGGACAGGGCCTTACTTTTGTGTATGAAGGCTTTTTTGATGCTCTCGCTGGCAATCAACGCGCTGAAGATGATGCACATCAACCAAGTGTTGAAGAAATGGAAGAAATGATTAATGCTGAGCATCATAAGAGTGTTCAAAGTCAACTCAGCACAGAGGATATCAAGTACGGTTACTGTACTGAAATAATGGTTAAGCTAGGTGCAGGACGTCTAGTTGATTCAAAATTCGATTATGATGAGTTTCGTAATCATTTAAGTGAGATTGGTGATTCGTTATTAGTGGTTGCTGATGAGGAGATTGTCAAGGTACATGTTCACACAGAACAACCAGGAAGTGTTATGTCTTATGGACAACATTTTGGCTCTTTAATCAAGGTTAAAGTTGATAATATGCGTTTACAGCATGAGACAATTTTGGAACATGACCAGCAAGAGGAATTAAAAGAAGATGCGGTAGAAAGTACAGATAATGCAGGATATGGTATTATTGCAATTGCTTCTGGAAACGGCATTTCTAATTTATTTAAAAGTTTAGGTGCTACCTACGTTTTAAATGGTGGTCAAACAATGAATCCAAGTACGCAAGATATTGTTGATGCAATTAAGAAGGTTAAGGCACAAAAAGTTATTATTTTGCCTAATAACAAAAATATTCTTTTGGCTGCAGAACAAGCTGCAAAAGTTGCAGATATACCAACAAAAGTTGTTGCAAGTAAGACAATTGCTCAAGGAATGACGGCCTTAATTGCATTTAATCCTGCAGAAAGTCTAGATGAAAATTCAGCAAATATGAGTGATGAGTTGGGCTCGGTTAAGTCAGGTCAGATTACAATTGCAGTTCGGGATACAACTATCGAAGGAAATGTAATCAAAAAAGATGATTATATGGGAATTATTGACGGGAAAATTGAGTTGACAAATCCAGATAAGGTTGACACAGCTATTCAAATGACAGAGAAGATGCTTGATGATGATAGTGAAATTGTTACAATAATTATTGGTCAAGAAGGTACTTCTGCTGAAGCTGAAAATATCAAAAATGCAATCTTGAAAATTGATGAAGATCTAGAAATCGAAATTCACCAAGGTGATCAACCGGTGTATCCATATTTAATTTCTGTCGAATAATAACTTTTATATTAGTCTGATTAGTTCCTTTACATCTGGGATTAGTCAGATTTTTAGTTCAGTTAAAGTAGAGGTGATAATGTTTGGCAAAAGAACTTAGTGATTCAGTTGCAGTTCTTGCAGGTGTTGGTCCCAAAAAAGTTCAAGCACTTAATAAACTTGGTATAAATACTATTGAAGATCTTTTAACGGCTTATCCGTTCAGATATGATGACTATGCGGCACGTAAGATTACGGAAATTGGGGATCAAGAAAAGGTAGCTTTAAAGGGAACCGTTGCTACAGAACCAGTATTGAGTCATTTTGGTCGCCAAAAAAATCGTCTAAATTTTAAACTGTTGGTGGAGCATGATGTTATCATGGTGACTTTTTTTAATCAAGGTTACCTGCGATCCAAGATTGAATTAGGCAAGGAATTAACAATTTATGGTAAATGGAACCACAAGCGACAAAGTTTAGCAGGAATGAAAATATTAGCAGATGAAAATAGTAATGAACTGGGCGGAGTGTACCGTTCTTCGAAAGAGATTAAACAGTCACAGGTAAAAAAAATAATTGAGCAAGCATACAGCGAATATGAAGATGTAATTGTTGATATTATTCCAGATTGTCTAATAAAAAAGTATCGGTTGCTTTCACGAAAAGAAATTATGCATGGGATTCATTTTCCAGAGGACCAAAAGTCTGCGAAACTTGCTCGACGTAGTGGAATATTTGAGGAATTTTTCCTTTTTCAAGCGCGAATGCAGTATATTAAGGAAAATGAGAATATTAATAATGGACTGAAAATCGATTATGAACTTGAAAAACTCAAGCAATTTATAGCAAACCTTCCTTTTGAACTAACAAATTCACAAAAAAAAGTTGTGAATGAAATTTGTCATGATATGCATTTACAAAGACATATGAATAGGTTATTGCAAGGTGATGTTGGTTCGGGAAAAACAATTGTGGCCGCAATAATTATGTATGCTGCTATTACGGCTGGTTTTCAGGCTGCATTGATGGTCCCAACCGAAATATTAGCGCAACAGCATGCTATAAAGCTAGCGCAGTTATTCGAACCTATTGGCGTTAATGTAGCGTTGTTAACAAGTTCTACTGTAACGAGAGTGAAACAAAAGCGTGAATTATTATCTAATTTAAAAAAAGGAACAATTAATCTTGTGGTGGGTACTCACGCGTTACTTCAACCAGATATCGAATTCGCAAATCTTGGTTTAGTGGTAACAGATGAACAACATCGTTTTGGCGTTGGACAGCGACAAATTTTAAGGGAAAAGGGTAAGTCACCAGATGTATTAATGATGACTGCAACCCCAATTCCACGAACGTTGGCGCTGACAACTTATGGAGAAATGGATGTTTCAACAATTAATGAGTTACCCAAAGGACGCAAAATTATTAAAACACAGTGGTTAAAAAATAAGCAATTAGCGAGTGCTTATGAGTTTATTGAACGTAAGTTAAATAATAGTTCTCAAGCATATATAGTTAGTCCGCTAATTGAAGAGTCTGAGGCAATGGATTTAAAAAATGCTGAGGAAATATTCGATAAAACAACTGAACGTTTTGGGTCGAGATATCATGTTGGACTACTTCATGGTAAAATGAGTAGTGATAAAAAAGAGAACGTGATGACTGCTTTTAAAGATCATAAAATAGATGTCTTGGTAGCAACTACAGTGATCGAGGTTGGAGTTGATGTAGCGAATGCAACTGTTATGATGATTCTTGATGCTGATAGATTTGGATTAGCACAATTACATCAGTTACGTGGTAGGGTCGGTCGTGGAGACAAACAGTCCTATTGTCTACTTATTTCTGACCCCAAGAATGAATATGGTATTGCTCGAATGCAGATTATGACAGAAACAAATAATGGATTTGTAATAGCACAAAAAGATTTAGAACTTCGTGGGCAAGGAGACATCCTAGGAAACAAGCAGTCAGGGATGCCTGAGTTTAAATTAGGCGATCCGATAAATGATTTACGGATATTACAGATAGCTAAAGAAGAAGCACAACAAATAATTGGTGATGAACGGTTTAAACAAAAAAAAGAAAATGAAGAACTAATAAAGTATTTGAATCGAACCTTATTAGGAACATCATTTGATTAAAGAGGGATGAATTTAATGAAAATTGCAGTTGACGCTATGGGTGGGGATAATGCACCTCAAACAGTTGTTGAAGGAGTTGAGCGAGCAAGAGATAAATATGCGGATCTTGAGTTCAATCTTTACGGTAAAGAAAGTGAAATTAAGAAGTATTTAAAAGATGAATCACGTATTCAAATTATTCATACGGATAGTGAAATTGATATGAACGATGAACCTGTGCGTGCAATTCGACGAAAAAAAGATTCATCCATGGTTTTGGCTGCAAAGGCAGTAAAAGATGGCGAAGCTGATGCATTCTTTTCATGTGGAAATACAGGCGCTCTTCTTACTGCAGGTTTATTGATTGTCGGGAGAATAAAGGGGATCAGTCGACCTGGGTTACTTTCAACTCTTCCAATGATTTCAAAGTCAGAAGGAGCATTTAATTTGTTAGATAGCGGGGCAAATGCTGAAAATAAGCCTGAGCATCTGTACAAGTATGCAATTCTTGGTAAGTATTATGCACAAAAAGTTAGAGGAATTACTAATCCTCGAATCGGTTTGTTGAATAATGGGACTGAAGAACATAAGGGAAATAAGACTACGCAGGAAGCATATCAATTATTAAAGGCAGATTCAGATTTGAATTTTGTCGGTAATGTTGAATCTAATGCGATTTTAAAAGATGTTGCAGATGTGGTTGTTGCGGATGGATTTACCGGTAATGCTGTTTTAAAGGCAATTGAAGGAACTGCTTCAGCTACAATGCATTTACTGAAGGATTCAATTCTTAACAGTGGCGTAACGGGTAAATTAGGTGCACTACTACTGAAATCTACTTTTAGTGAGTTGAAAAACAAGATGAATCAATCGCAGTATGGTGGAGCTGTATTACTTGGTGTTAAGGCACCTGTTGTCAAAGCTCATGGTTCAAGCGATAGTGCTGCTGTATATTACACATTGAAACAGATTCATAAAATGTTAGAAGAAAAGATGATTCCTGATTTAGTTGCGTATTTCGAAGAAGCAGCAAAAAAAGCGGATAGTGTGGAGGAATAGAAGATGACAGAAAAAGAAATTTATGACAAAATTGTGAAAATTATTAATGAACGTTTTGAAGTTGAAGAAGGTAAAGTAACTCCTGAATTGAACTTTTCAACGGATTTGAACGCTGATTCAATAGATATTGTTGAATTTGTACTAGAACTAGAAGATACGTTTTCAGCTGAGATACCTGATGAAGATGCAGAAAAATTATTCACTGTTGCAGATGCAGTTAAATACATTTCTGATCACCAAGGATAGTTACTGACATTTAAGATTCTGGAAGATAGATTGCAGCAGGCAAGAACCTGAACAGTAATCTATCTTTTTTTAAGGTAATAGTTATCAGACTTTGTTCAGATAGATATGTAAGGGTATAATATAGAATATTAAGTCATAAAAAGGAGAAGACAACAAGTGATAATCGGATTGATGCAAAAACTAAAGAAAGATTTTGGAATAAATTTTAAAAGACCTGAGCTACTTGATGAGGCCTTTACTCATGCGTCATATGTTAATGAACATCCTAGGGAACAGTTGAAGTATTATGAACGAATTGAATTTTTGGGAGATGCTGTAATGCAGCTGTGTGTTTCGGAATATTTGTTTCGACGTTATCCCAGAATGCCAGAAGGGAAGCTTTCACGTTTACGTGCAGCAATGGTTTGTGAAGACAGTTTCAGTAAATTTGCGAAAGAATGTAACTTTGACGAATTTATTAGACTCGGAAAAGGTGAAGAAAAAGCTAATGCAAGGCAGAGACCAGCTTTACTATGTGACATTTTTGAGTCGTTTATAGGAGCACTTTACGAAGATCAAGGAAAAAAAGCTGTGGAGATTTTTATTGCAAAAGTCGTTTTTCCAAAATTAGATTTAGGTTGGTTTGACCATTTATTGGATCATAAGACCGAGTTACAAGAATTACTGCAAGAAAAAGGTGAGGTAACAATCACCTATGATGAAATTGCTGATCTTGGACCGGAACATGATAAGATGTACACAATGACAGTCAGTGCCAACGGTAATGTTTTAGGAACAGGCAGTGGACATTCAAAAAAAGAAGCTGAGCAAGCAGCAGCTAATGTCGCATTAAAGTCTTTAAAGTAAAAAAGTTAATAGCAAGGTAATAAAGGAGCAGTACAAGATGAAGTTAAAGTCACTGGTAATCAATGGCTTCAAGTCTTTTGCAGATAAAACTCAAATCGATTTTCAAGATGGAATGACTGCAATTGTTGGTCCAAATGGAAGCGGAAAGAGTAATGTAATTGAAGCAATTCGCTGGGTCTTGGGTGAACAGTCTGCTAAGAATCTTCGTGGAGAGAAAATGCCTGATGTAATTTTTGCTGGTACAGATACTCGTGCACCACTCAACCGTGCAGAAGTCGAGATTATCTTTGACAATAGGGATCACTATTTGCCACTAGATGAAGATGAAGTTGCAATTTCGCGTAGGATTTATCGTAATAGTGATAGTGAATTTTTGTTGAATGGGAAACAAGTACGTTTGAAAGATATCACAGGGCTAATGTTGGATACCGGACTTGGAAGAGAATCTTTTTCAATTATTTCTCAAGGACGAGTTGAATCAATTTTTAATAGTAAACCAGAAGAACGTCGCGTAATTATCGAAGAAGTCGCTGGTGTCTTAAAGTATAAAAAGGAAAAGCAAAAAGCACAACAGGAATTAGCTGAAACTACAGATCACTTGGACAGAGTTGCGGATATTGTTGACGAGTTGCAAAAACAAAGAGAGCCTTTAAAAGAACAAAGTAGTATTGCAAAAGATTATTTAGAACAAAAAAAAGACTTTGATTATTATAATTTGAGTAAGTTAGTTCTGGAAATTGATGAAAATAAGCAGAAAAAAATTGCACTTGAAAATGAAATGACTCAATTAAATGCAGTTAAGTCTAAAAATAAAAAAAAGATTGCGGAATATGAAGCATCTGTAAGTGCATTGCATAAAAAGCAAGCTACTCTGAATCAAAATCTTGATCATTTGCAGGAAGAATCGGCACTTTTGACGGGTCAAAAGGAACGTTATAGTGGAAAAAGGGAAGTTACACAAAAAGAAAAAGATTATCAATTGCAAAAGGTTACAGAAGTTAAGACTCAGAGGAATATAAATCAAGAAAAACTTAAACAAGCAGAGCATGAATTTAAGGAATTAACAAAAAAAATTGAAGATCTCACAAAAGAACAAGTAGAGTTGCAAAAAGAAATTACAGTTTTAACGAAGATCCATGAATATGATGAAAATCAAATTACAGCTGAGATTGAAGAATTAAGGCAGCAGATAATCACAAAGATGCAGGAACAAGCATCCTTAAAAAATCAAGTATTATATCTTACAAAAGAAGAACAACGTACTAAAGCAAGCAAAGATATTTTTATCAAGAAAACAAAAAAGCAACAGGATAACATTGAAAAACTTCAGAAAGAAGCAGCTGATTTACAGTTAAATTATGAAGAAAAGAAGCAACAACTGGCAAATGAAGGTAAGCGCTTTGAAGCTGAACAAGCTGAGACAAAAGATTTACAGCTGAAATTACAACAGCAAAAAGATAATTGGTATAAAGCATTAGAGATAGTTCAGCGTGCCCAAGCACAGCATGATAGTCTAAAGAATATCGATGACAACTTTGCTGGTTATTATCGAGGAGTCAAGGAAATTTTGCAAAGCAGAGCACAATTTACTGGAATTGTTGGAGCAGTTGCAGAGTTGCTAGACGTTCCAACAAATATTGCATACGCAATTGAGATCGCACTCGGTAGTCAAGTCCAAAACGTTGTGGTTGAGAATGAGCAGGCAGCAAAAGAAGCTATAAATTATTTAGTAAAAAATCGTCTTGGACGAGTAACCTTTTTGCCTAGAACTACAGTTAGACAAAAACAAATTAGTAAGTACCAATCTGAAATTTTAGCAAAAGTTTCTGGGGTGCTTGGCATGGGAAATCAGTTAGTGAAGTGTGCTAAAGAAAATCAGCCGGTCTTAAATTATTTATTAGGTTCAACTATCATTGTGAAGGATATTGATACTGCAGTGGATGTTGCTAAGCGGCTTAACCATGGACTAAAAGTCGTTTCATTGACGGGAGATGTTGTCAATCCTGGCGGTGCAATGACTGGTGGTGCAAACAAGCAAAAAAATAGCGGCTTAATCGAACAGAAGAAGCAAATCAAGATTTTGGAAAATAATCTTTCAGAAATGAAACAAAAAATGAAACAAATTGAAGTTCAAGGAAATAACGCAAAAAAAGAACTTGAACAAAAAAAATTAGCTATGCAAGCTGTAGAACAAAATTTAACTGCAAAAAAAGAAGAAATACATGAGATTGACTCACAACTCATACTTTTGGAGAATCAAGTCAGGCATGCAAAAGAAGCACTTGAGCTTCAACAAAGAGAATTTGAACAGGAAATGAAAACTGTTGTTGTGGTTAATGATAAGAATTCTCTTGATGGGCAGCAACTTATTTTGGAACAGCAATTAACTACACTCAGAACTGATTTTGATAATAAGAAAAAAATGCTTGTAGAGCTAAATAAAACTAAAGAACAAAATATTCAGAAAAATAGTGCATTGAAACAGCGTTTGGCAATTGTAACTGAGAGATTGAATTCATTGCATGATAAGACTATTATCAATCAAGAGCAAAATAAAGAATATAAAATTGCGCTTCAAGATGCACAGAAAATATTGGCTGAGATTGATAATAAACAAAAAATAGATTCTTTAAAATCAGAAGAAATAGTACAACGACTACAAGAGATTAATAAAAAGCAAAAGACAATTGCTACTAAGCTTAACAAGGGTAAAGAAGAAAGAAGTACTATTCATGAGCAGTTACAGCTAAACGAAGCCGAGTTAACAAGGGTCAATAATTTGCAAGAGTTAACCTTTAATGAACAGCGTGAACAAAGTGTTAAATTAAGCAAGGTGAATGCTATACTTGATCAGAGTCTTTCTGAATTATCTCAGACATATGAGTTAACATATGAGGCAGCAAAAGATAAAAATGAAGAACGAGATTTGAGTCATGTATTACAGAAGTTAAAACTGCTTCGTTTGGGTATTGAAGAGCTTGGGCAAATTAATATTGGATCAATTGACGAATATGAACGTGTAAATGAGCGCTTTGAATTCTTGTCAATGCAGCAAAATGATTTGTTAGAAGCAAAAAGCCAACTGCAAAAAAGTATGCAAGAAATGGATAATGAAGTCAAAGTTCGTTTTGGAAACACATTTAAGGCGGTTGCTGATGCATTTGCTGAAGTTTTCCCTCAGATGTTTGGTGGCGGAAAAGCATCCTTGAAGTTAACTGATTCAAGTGATCTGCTGACCACAGGAATAGAAATCATGTCGCAACCTCCAGGTAAAAAGTTACAAAAGTTATCATTACTATCTGGTGGAGAGAAGGCTTTAACTGCGTTGACTCTTTTGTTTGCTATTTTGAAGGTCAAGCCAGTTCCTTTTGTAATTTTAGATGAGGCAGAAGCAGCCTTAGATGACGCAAATGTCGATCGCTACTCGACCTACCTACAGCGATTTCATGACCAGACGCAATTTATTATCATCACGCATAGAAAAGGAACTATGAGCAGGGCTGATATCTTATACGGAATAACGATGCAAGAATCAGGTGTGTCAAGAACGGTTTCAGTTTCTTTGGAAAACATACTCGAGGAAAGCGTCACTGAAGGAGGATAAAAATGGGTTTTTTTGATAAAATAAAACATGTTTTTAGCGGTCAAGAAGAAGTACAAACGGTTGAGGAAAAAAAGTATGAAAAAGGGTTAGAAAAATCACGTAAAACTTTTGGAGATAAACTTAATGAGCTTTTTGCAAATTTCCGTAGTGTCGATGAGGAATTTTTTGAGGAATTAGAGGAAAAATTAATTGAAGCTGATGTTGGATTTGAAACAGCCGTTAAGATCAGTGAAGAACTTCAAGAAGAAGTGAAATTACGAAATGTAAAAGATAAAAAAGATGTTTCAAATGCGATTATTGAGAAACTTGTTTCACTATATGAAGCAGAGGGAACAACAGAAGATAACTCACTCCATTTTTCACAGGAAGGTACAACTGTTTTTCTTTTTGTGGGTGTTAATGGAGTTGGTAAGACAACGACAATTGGTAAGCTCGCTCATAGATATCAGAAAGAGGGTAAGAAGGTTTTGCTCGCTGCTGCAGATACCTTTAGAGCCGGTGCAATTGAGCAACTTGTTGAATGGGGCAGGCGAGTAAATGTTGAAGTTGTCCGAAAGCCAGAAAGAAGTGATCCAGCAGCAGTTGTTTTTGATGCTGTACAAAAGGCCAAGAATAAAAACTATGATATTTTATTAGTTGACACTGCAGGAAGATTACAAAATAAAGTTAATCTAATGAATGAGCTGGGTAAGATTGCACGGGTAATTACTCGTGAACTTCCAAATGCACCGCAAGAAGTTTTGTTGGCTTTAGATGCGACTACTGGTCAAAATGCTTTAACACAAGCAAAACAGTTTAAAGACGTTACGAATGTGACCGGAATTGTTTTGACGAAGTTGGATGGGACTGCTAAAGGTGGAATTGTTTTGGCGATTCGTAATGAATTACACCTACCAGTTAAACTTGTTGGACTTGGGGAAAAAATGGATGACTTGCGTGATTTTGAACCAGTTGAGTTTGTCTATGGTCTCTTTAATGGGTTGGTGGAAGCTCCCAAAGAAGAAAATTAATCTGTGAAATGAGTGATGGCGATGGCAATTGAAAAGACAAATAGAATCAATGCTTTATTTGAATTTTATGAACCGCTTTTGACTAGTAAACAGATGGAGTATATTGCTTTATACTATCGCGATGACTATTCCCTTGGTGAAATTGCTGAAAATTATCAGATTTCACGACAAGCTGTTTATGATAATATAAGGAGAACGGAAACGATTCTTGAATCATATGAAAAGAAACTTCATTTATTGCAAAATTTTCAAGAACAAAGTCAAAAAACCGACGAACTTCAGCATTATGTACAGAAAAATTATCCAAATGATGAAACTTTAGAAAAATTAGTTGAACAATTAGAGGAACTAGAAGAATGAAAGTTGGTGGATTAAGTGGCATTTGAAGGATTAACAGAGCGACTCCAAAATGCAATTGGTAAATTAAGAAAAAAGGAAAGATTAGTGAGACTGATGTAAGAGAGGTCATGCGTGAGATTAGGCTTGCATTACTTGAGGCCGATGTAAATTTCCAAGTGGTAAAAGATTTTGTTAAAACAGTAAGAACTCGGGCAATTGGTGCAGAGGTGCTAGAGAGCCTGACACCTGCGCAACAAATTGTAAAAATTGTTAATGATGAATTAACCAAAGTTATGGGTGAAGAAGCTGTTGGACTGAATAAATCCGAGAAAATTCCAACCATTATCATGATGGTCGGGTTGCAAGGTGCTGGTAAGACAACTACATTAGGTAAATTAGCTTTAAAGTTAAAGAATGAAAAGAATGCTCGCCCTTTGATGATTGCTGGGGATATTTATAGACCTGCTGCGATTGATCAGTTGGAAATATTAGGTAAGAGTATTGAAGTACCTGTTTTTTCGATGGGGACGGATGTTTCACCAGTTGAAATTGTTAAAAAGGGATTGGAATTAGCTGCTGAAAAGAAAAATGATTATGTTCTGATTGATACAGCTGGTCGTTTGCAAATTGATGAACTATTGATGGATGAACTTGCCCAGATTAAGAAATTAGCTCAACCTAATGAAATTTTACTGACAGTTGATGCTATGACAGGACAAAATGCGGTTGAGGTTGCCAAAGGATTTAATGAACAATTAGACGTCACTGGTGTTGTATTAACCAAGTTAGATGGTGATACTCGTGGTGGTGCAGCCTTATCGATTCGTGCAGTTACTGGGAAACCTATTAAGTTTATCGGTCAAGGTGAAAAGATGACAGATTTGGATGTCTTTTATCCAGATAGAATGTCTTCACGAATTTTAGGAATGGGCGATATGCTGACCTTGATTGAGAAGGCACAGCAAGACTTCGATGAGAAAAAAGCTCAGCAGATGCAAGAAAAAATGCGTGAAAACAGCTTTGATTTTAATGACTTTATTGACCAAATGGAACAAGTTCAAAAAATGGGGCCAATGGAAGATATCCTAAAGATGATTCCAGGGATGGCAAATAATCCAGCAGTCAAGAATTTAAAAGTTGATCCCAAAGATATCGAACATCTTAAAGCTGTAGTGTACTCAATGACTAGTGAAGAACGTGAAAATCCAAATTTGTTTAATCCCAGTCGAAGAAGAAGAATTGCCGCTGGATCAGGTCGTCCAATTCATGAAGTTAATAGAATGCTCAAACAATTCAATGAGATGAAGAAGATGATGGGAAAGGTCTCTAAGGGTAACTTTGAAGGAATGGAAGGAATGTTTGGCAACGGATTATCAGGAAAACTTGCAAAAATGTCAATGAATTCAATGGCACGAAAGAATAAAAAGCGCAAACTTAAGCGTTTAAAGAATAAAAAACGTAAGAAATAAATTTTTTTATGTCTGTCAAGAAATAATCCTTTACACCAAGCAAAATTACTGTTATATTATTAACGTTAAGAAAGTTAATAGGAGGTGTAGTTAATGTCAGTTAAAATTCGTTTAAAACGTATGGGTTCTAAGAAGCGTCCATTTTATCGTATCGTTGTTGCAGATTCACGTTCACCACGTGATGGTCGTTTCATCGAAACAGTTGGAACATACAATCCATTAACAGAACCTGAAAGTGTCACACTTAAGGAAGAAAATATTTTGAATTGGTTGAGCAATGGTGCACAACCTTCAGATACAGTACGTAATATTCTTTCAAAGAATGGTGTCATGAAGAAGTTCCATGACGCAAAGTTCAGTAAATAATAAGACTTATTGCATATAAAAAGACCCTTAATTGTAATCTTAACTTATGTGCTCTAAATAGTTGATTGATTTACAATAATTGAACTATTGTGTGTGTTTGATTAAGAATTGTATATAATTAGTGAATCCCTTTAGATGAAGCAGTGATGTTTTATTTGGGGGATTTTCTTTTTTTAAAGAGGTGAACAAATGAACTTTTATGAAGTAGGACAAATTATTAATACCCATGGGATACGTGGCGAAGTAAAAATTAAAATAATTACTGATTTTGCAGATCAACGTTTTAAAAAGGGAAAAACGTTGTATTTATTAATGCCTGACAAAGAATTAGCATTAAAAATAATTACTGTTCGCAAAGTGAAACAGTTTTACTTATTGTCTTTTGAGAATTATCAAGATATTAATTTAGTTGAGAAATTTAAGGGACTTAAATTAGCAATTAAAGAAGAGCAGCAGCAAAAGCTTGAAGGTAACAATTTTTATCATCATCAAATTATCGGTTTAAAGGTATTCGATGAAAATCAAAATGAAATTGGAATAGTTAGTGAAATACTCAGTCCAGGTGCTAATGATGTTTGGATTATTAAAAGGGCTGGTAAGAAAGAACTTCTGTTGCCAGCTATCCATGATGTTATAAAAAAAGTTGATATTGCAAGTGGAAGTATAATTGTTGATTTGTTGGATGGGTTGGATGATTAAATGAAGATTGATATTTTAAGTCTATTTCCGGAAATGTTTAAGGGTCCTTTAGAAGCATCTATCGTTGGGAAAGCGATTGAGAGTAAGATTATTGATGTAGATATTACAAATTATCGTGATTTCACAAATAATAAGCAGCGTCACGTTGATGATTATCCTTATGGTGGTGGCGCGGGAATGTTATTGCAAGCACAGCCAATTTTTGATGCTTTAGACTATGTTGAAACAAAAAATGGTGGTTTGGGTAATGTCATTTTACTTGACCCAGCAGGCAGACAGTTTAACCAAAAAGTTGCACAAGAGCTATCTACAAAGGAACATTTAACATTTATTTGCGGTCATTATGAGGGCTATGATGAAAGGATCAGAGAGAGAGTTACTGATGAGATTTCCCTAGGAGATTATATTCTGACTGGTGGCGAACTTGGTGCTATGGTGATTATTGATGCCACTGCTAGACTATTACAGGGGACTTTGGGGAATGAGGAATCTGCGTCTGGGGATTCCTTTTCGAGTGGACTATTGGAGTATCCGCAGTATACAAGACCTGCTTCTTATAGAGGAATGGATGTTCCAGATGTGCTTATTAGTGGTAATCATCAGAAAATTGATCAGTGGAGAGAATATGAGTCTTTGAAACGAACCTATTTAAGAAGACCAGATTTGCTTGTTGGTCTAGAATTGACAGAGCAGCAGAAACAAATATTACAAGATATAAAAAATAAATTCGAAAAATAAGAGCTTGATTATATTTTTACAGTATGATAACCTTATTAAAGGCTTTGTGCCATATTAACGATATTCCGCTGTTGAGGGACAAGAATATCGGCGAAAGGAAGAAACAAAATGAACCCATTAATCAAAAAAATTACGGAATCTCAATTACGTAGTGATATTCCAGATTTCCGCCCTGGAGATACTGTTCGTGTTCATGCTCGTATCGTTGAAGGTACTCGTGAACGTATCCAGATTTTCGAAGGTGTAGTTATTAAACGTCGTGGTGAAGGTGTCAGCGAAACTTACACAGTTCGTAAGATTAGTAGTGGTATTGGTGTTGAACGTACATTCCCAATCCACACACCACGTGTTGAAAAGATTGAAGTAATTCGTCAAGGACGTGTACGTCGTGCTAAGTTATACTACTTGCGTGCATTACATGGTAAAGCAGCTCGTATTCCTGAAAGACGTCGTTAATATAACGTTCAAAAAGCCTTGTTTATCAGGGCTTTTTTTGTTTTACAAGAATAAATTAGCTTTGCAAAAAACTGTACTTTTATTTTTAAGGGGTACAAAAGGGGCAAATTGAGTTTAACTTAGGGTAAAAACAAAAAAAGAGTTAAGCTAAGGCAGAATTAATTTTTTTGTAGCTTATGCATGTATCAGTGGATTTATGATTTTTTTAATATTAGAGTGTGTTAATTAGAAAACGAACACGACTTTCTAAATGAGTTGGAATTGCATATTCTTGCATAAAAGATACAATGTTTATCCTATTATAAGGACTCTCATTATATAAGTGGAGTATGATTTGAATTGCATAGTCATTGGTTTGAGCTTCAATTTTGAATTTTTGGGCAGGAGTCTGATTGTATAAATAAAGATCAAGTGGATCACCATAAATCAGATGTGACAGCTCATGAGCTAATTGGAAAATAAATTGATTAGGATTATACCAATTTGAATTCATAATGATGCATCTTAAATTATAAGCAGCTATGGGTGGTGTAGTGGGAGAAAGTTCTTGGCTCCAAATAATTTCAATATGTTCTTTTTCTGCCAGTTTTAATAACCTCTCCATTAAGACGAGCACCTCATTTGTTTGATGGTTTATTCCGTAATAGATGGCGAATTATTTCAAGTTCGTCTTCAGGGATTGTTTTTCCTTCAAATGTAAGTACGCCATCGGGAACATTTGCTAAATCAATTTTACTTATATTTTTTCTGGAAGTTCGACCAGTTAAATAATCTAATGAAACGCCAAAATAATCAGCTACTTTTTTAACGCGTTCAATAGAAGGTGTGCGATGAGACCACTGGTAGATAGTATTTTTACCAAAGCCTAAGGTTTCTTCAAGTTCATAAACAGACATGTTTCTTTCTTTAGCAAGTTGTTTGATTACTTCTAATGTATTCATTTTAAGACTCCTACTAGAGTTATTCTAACTAAAAAGTTAGAATAAAAGATTGAAATCTAACGTATAAGTTAGTATAATTTACCTATTAACATAATGTAAAAAAGTAATACATTGCATTGGTTAAGGAAAATTATTTTGGTATTACTGGATTGATTCTATAATAAGATTCAGTAGTCGTCAAATAAGTTAGGTAATTTATTAGCAAATTGGGGTGGTTTAAAGTGGAGTATGATCTTACGGACGCAATATTATTAGGTCTAAAAAGAAATAAACGGATGAAGTTAAAACCAAGTTCACAATCTGATATAGCTGATCATTTTGGCCTTTCTAAACCTTATGTGAACCAGTTGATTAACGGAAGGGTAGCGCCGACAGAAAATACAGATGAGTGGATTAAAAAGATCTGTTTGTACGTGGGAATTGGTTCTTAAAATTACAAAAATAAATTCTTAAAATCAGTTGAAGAGCTAATTAATTTGATTTTATTTACACACAAAAAAGCGCGCATTACGCGCGCTTTTTTGTGTGTACTAACATATCACCGTGGTGAAAAAATAGAGAATTAATATCCCATTGCTGAGAAGACAGCACTCAGTACTACGGTACCTAGGGTAACAATAATCATCAGCCAAACAACTACCATTGTAATTTTTTGAAAACGTGTTTTTTTCTTTTTTGCCACAACAAAATTCACCTTTCATATAAGCTTTACGATATACTATACTTTTTACAGTGATTTGTGTCAAACTCATTTAATGAAACTTTGTATACAAAGTCTTTTCAAAACAAATTGAATTTATATAAACTAACAATTATAATTGAATGAGTAAATCTAGCAATGAAATTTCATTTATTTATAATTTTAATAGCGAAATAGACTGAAGTGAAAAGGGGTAAATATTAATGGAAATTATGGTACAAAAATTTGGTGGAACATCAGTTCAAGATGATAAGGCGAGACATAAGGCACTTGATCATGTTCGTTATGCTTTAGATCAAGGATATAAAGTTGTTGTGGTTGTTTCTGCAATCGGTCGAAAAGGGGCACCTTATGCAACTGATTCACTCTTGAAGCTTGTAGACGCGGATCATACAGCTTTATCAGCGCGTGAATTGGATATGATTGTTTCCGTGGGCGAAATTATTTCAACGGCTGTATTCACTCAGTTACTAAAAAAAGAAGGTATTTCTGCAGTTGCAATGACTGGTCCAGATGCAGGCTTTAGAACTAATAATGACTATCAAAATGCTAAGGTTCTAGATGTAAAAACTGATAGTATTAATAAAGCTTTTTCTGAAAATGATGTTGTGGTTGTTGCTGGTTTCCAGGGACTTTCAAGAGAAGGCCATATGTCAACACTGGGAAGAGGTGGAAGTGATACCTCAGCTGCACTTTTGGGAGCAGCCTTATCAGCCAAAAGAGTCGATATCTTTACTGATGTTTCTGGAATGATGACGGGTGATCCAAGACTTGTTAAGAAAGCCAAGTTTTTAAAGAATGTTAGTTATGAAGAAGTTGCGAATATGGCTCATGAAGGTGCAAAGGTTATCCATCCACGTGCTGTTGAAATTGCACAGCAAGCCCATGTTCCGTTAAGAATTCGCTCAACTTGGGATGGAGTGGATGAATTAGGAACACTAATCTCTGACAAGAATCTTGCGCTCCAACATTATCGTGGTGTTACGGGAATTGCTCATCAAGTTGGATTGACACAATTCAGTGTTTTAACAAAGAATCTCTCTGCTGATCAAGTATTTAATTTGTTAGCTGATAATCATTTGAGTGTTGATTTTATTAATATTTTGCCTGAAAAAGTGGTCTTCAATTTAAATCATGAGGAATCTGCAGTTGCTAAGGAACTTCTTAAAAGCAAAAATATTACATATACTTTAGTAGAAGAATGTGCAAAGGTGTCGATTGTAGGCGCTGGTATTATGGGGACACCTGGAATAACTGCAAAAATTGTAACCGCACTTGCCAAACACAGTATTGAGATTTTGCAAACAACGGATAGTTATACTACAATCTGGGTGCTAGTTAAAGTCACTGATTTAGAAGTAGCAGTAAATGCTTTGCACGACACTTTTTTGTTACAAAATTAAGGATATAGGTGATTATGATGTCTTGGTATTACCAGATACTGCTGACTTTAGGTGTATTCTTATTTTTAATGGTCTTGAAGAAGTTTCTCCCGATAAGAATACGAAGAAAATTTAGAATATCTGAGTTAATGGTTATTCCCGTGTTGTATTGCATTTTTATGACTTCATTGACACAGTTGGAATTATCAGTTATTCCTTTTTTATTTTTTGGATTAGGATTGTTAGGGATTATGATGACCTTAGTATATGCGTTCATTGAAGGTGAAATAATTTATCGTACCTTTTTTAGATCGTATTTTCATTTTTGTGAACTTGTAATATATGTTTTATTTATACCACTATTTATCTTTAGCATCTGAGGATATGTTTTAAAAGGATAGCGTGACATAAGTCGAGAAATTTTGAGTATTAACTCGAATTGCAAACATAGCGAGTGTTTTGCTATGAGTAATTCGAAGTTAGATGGAGAATTTTGACTTGTGAAACACATTTATATGAAATAAATAAAAAGGTAGAGCCAAAATTTAAATTTTGGTCCTACCTTTTTTAGTAGTATAACCGGTTGAAAGCGGTTTGAGTATGGATTATTTATTAATTGTAAAAGAATGCTTGAAGAGAAAAAATTAAATTTAATAAATAAGTGGTAAATTAATGGTGAAAAAGTGGTGTGAAGTGGGGAAATGTGGTAGTATCAAAATATAGCAGTGTCAGGGGGTGTCTTACATGTTTATGGGCGAATATAGACATGCGATTGATGAAAAAGGAAGATTAATCATCCCTTCTAAATTCCGTGAAGATTTAGGTGAATTATTTGTAATAACTCGTGGAATGGATGGATGTTTATTTGGATACCCTGAGTCTGAATGGAATATTTTACAAGAAAAATTGCAAAAACTTCCACTCACCAAAAAAGATGCCCGTTCATTTGTAAGATTTTTTTACTCGGCTGCTACTGAATGTGAATTTGATAAACAAGGAAGAGTGAGTATTCCAAAATCATTACGTACACATGCTGCACTTGAAAAAAAATGTGTTGTTGTTGGTGTTTCTAACAGATTTGAAATTTGGTCTGAAGAACGTTGGGATGATTTTTCAACAGAAGCGGAAACCAACTTTGATGAAATTGCTGAAAATATGATTGATTTTGGTCTTTAATAATGGAGGATAAATGTGGCAGATTTTGAACATACAACCGTTTTGTTGAATGAAGCGGTGGAAGGGTTAGCAATTAAAAAAGATGGGACATATGTTGATTGCACTTTAGGTGGCGGCGGACATAGTGGATTAATTATTTCTAAGCTATCTGAGAAAGGCCATCTTTTGTCCTTTGATCAAGACCAAACGGCGATTACATACAATAGTGATAGATTTAAAAATGAGCTGGAATCTGGGAAAATTACTTTTATAAAATCAAATTTTAGATTTTTAGAAGAAAAATTAACAGAAAAAGACATTACTGGTGTAGATGGAGTTCTATATGATTTAGGGGTTTCATCACCACAGTTCGATAATGCAGAACGCGGCTTTAGTTATCGCTATGATTCTAAACTTGACATGCGGATGGACCAAACACAGGAATTAAATGCCGAAAAAGTTGTTAATGAATGGCCCTATGAAAAATTAGTGCGAATTTTCTTTAGATATGGTGAAGAAAAGTATGCTAAGTCGATTGCTAGGAGAATTGAGAAAGAGCGACAAAGTGTACGGATTGAAACGACAGGACAACTGGTCGAGTTGATTAAGGAGGTGATTCCTGCTAGGGCAAGACGAACAGGTGGTCATCCTGCCAAAAAGGTTTTTCAAGCAATTAGGATAGCTGTCAATGATGAGCTCGGAGCATTGGAGCAATCATTGGAGGAAGCCTTAGAGTTAATTAACGTTGGTGGAAGAATAAGTGTTATTACCTTCCAATCACTTGAAGATCGATTGGTCAAGTCACTGTTCAAAGAAAAGAGTGAAATACAAGATCTGCCACAAGGGCTTCCTATAATACCTGATGAATTTCAACCAAAATTTAAGTTAGTTTCAAGAAAGCCTATTTTACCAAGTGAAGAGGAATTGCTTAATAATCATCGTGCGCATTCGGCAAAATTGAGAGTGATTGAAAGAATAAAAAAATAACAGAAGGATGTGAAGGAAATGGCACAAAATACTGCAAGGCAATTAGAAGCAGTTCCAAAGAGACAAGAGAAAACGGCTCCAATACATAAAGCATCACCAAAAGTAAAAAATACTCGTGTACCATTTTCAGGATTTGAAATTATGAGTGTCACATTGTTAAGCTTGTTATTTATGGGAATGATGATTCTTGTGATATCTTCTAAAGTCAATCTTTCAAGTACACAGTACAAATTACAAAATATCAATCAAAAAATTGTTGAGATTCAAAATGATAACGTTAATACAAAACAGGAAGTTAGTGAACTTTCAAATAAAAGCAGACTAATGAAGTTTGCTCAAGATGCCGGTTTAAGTATGAATGATAATTCAATAAGGAATGTTTCAAAATGATTAAAAAAAATGGACGAGAAACAAAGAAGCGAAGACAGCAAAATAGAAAACGATTCGGTCGATGGATTTTCTTTAGCGTTGCAATCATTTTCGCAATGTTTATCGGTCGTTTTTTTTATATTGCAGTTTTCCAATCTGTGGATCATGTTAATTTGAAAAAAAGCGTTGCAAAATTATATGCTAGTAAGACAGAAATAAAGGCACAGCGCGGAACAATTTATGATGCTGATAACCAACCAATTGCAGAAGATACGTCAACTTATACAATTTACATAGTTTTATCAAAGACAGCTGTAGCATTTGGAAAAAGAGAATATTTGGCTGATAAGGATAAGGATAAAGCAGCAAAAGTTTTGAGTAAAAACTTATCAATTTCATATGATCAGGTTAAGAAAGTCTTGAATCCAGAGAATCAAGATACTTATCAAGTTGAATTAGGAACAGCTGGCAAAAATATTTCACTCGAAACTAAGAATAAAATAGAAGCTGCAAACATAAAGGGAATCAACTTTACAGAATCACAGGCGAGACTCTATCCTAATGGAACTTTTGCTTCTCAATTAATTGGGATTGCTGAAAATAACAATGGTAAGATGGTTGGAGTTATGGGCCTTGAAAGCCAGTATAATAAACTATTAACTGGTGTAAATGGTGTGAAAAAATTTGAGAAGGATATCAAAGGAACGCCTATTCCTGGTTCTAAAATAAAGTCTAGAAAAGCGAAAAATGGAGACAATGTTTATACCACCCTTGATTCAAGGTTACAGACTTATCTCGAAACTTTGATGTCACAAGCTCAAAGTACGTACCATGTAAAAGAAATGAATGCAGTTTTGATGAATGCAAAAACGGGTGCAATTGTTGCTGCAACACAACGTCCGACTTTTAATGCACAAACTAAGGTTGGATTGAGTGATATGTGGCGGAATACATTAGTTGAAGATAGTTTTGAACCAGGGTCTACTATGAAAATTTTGACGATGGCCGCAGCAATTAATAGTGGCAATTATAATGCAAATGCAACTTATAAGTCTGGAACATACAAAATTAATGGACAAACAGTAAGCGATTGGTATCCAAGTGGATGGGGAGATATTACGTATCGAGATGCCTTTATTCGTTCTTCTAATGTTGGAATGGCTCACTTAGAGCAGACAATGGGAGCTAAAAAATGGTTGAACTACATTAAACGTTTTGGGTTGTTGAAATCAACAAATTCTGGACTTTCAAATGAAGTGAAAGGAAGCATAGAATACAAATACCCAATTGAACAAGCAAATACAGCATATGGTCAAGGAATAACCGTAACTGTATTTCAAATGCTTCAGGCATTTTCAGCGGTTACTAATAATGGTAAAATGGTAAAGCCACAGTTAGTTCGAAAAATTGTAAATCCTAATAATGGAAAAACAGTCTATAAATTTAATAAAAAGGTTGTAGGACATCCTATTAAGTCTTCAACTGCTAAAAAGGTATTGAGTATGATGCAAGATGTTGTCTATAATCAAAATGGTACAGGGAGTGCCTTTAAAATAGATGGATACCGGATAGGGGTGAAAACTGGGACTGCGCAGATTAGTAATAGCACGGGAACAGGATATCTCAAAGGCGAAATGAATTATATTTTCTCTGTTGCGGGGGTGGCACCTGCAAATAATCCAAAATATATTTTATACATCACTATGAAGCAGCCAACAACTTTTGCAGGTGGGACTTCGGGTCAGATGTTGGCCAGTGTATTTAATCCGCTCCTAAAACGAGCACTAGATGAAAACTCTGGACAAACGGCAAGCAATACACAAGTTGCGATAAAAAATTATGTAGGTAAAAATGCAACGAGTGTAAAGACTAAATTAAGAAATAATGGATTGTTAGTTACGGCAATTGGCAGTGGAAATAAAATTATGGCACAATCAGAAACAACTGGAAGTACTTCTTTATCCGGGGAACGGATAATTTTGATAACAAACGGAGAAAAAGTTATGCCAGATTTAACTGGATGGTCTAGAGGTGATGTTGTCAAACTCGGTAAACTGCTGGGAATCACTTTTAATATTGAGGGATCCGGTTATGTCAGCGAGCAAAGTCTGGCTGCTAATAAATCGTTAGATGGAATTACTGATATTACAGTAAAGCTTAAATAGGAATAGTATGGTGAATTTATGCAAGCAAGTAAATTAATTAAAAGTTTAAGGTTTAAAAAAATAGTACCCAAGAATTTCGAAGATTTTTCAGTCTCACTGGTAACGCAAGATACCCGTGAAGTTACCCTTGGAAGTATTTTTATAGCAATTAAGGGAGCAAAGGTTGACGGTCATAAATTAGTACATGAGGCGATAGAAAAAGGGGCAGCAATGATTATTGCTCAAGAAGAATTGCCAGCAATTGCAGTGCCTGTTGTATATGTACAAAATACAAATAAAGCAATGGCAATTTTAAGTAGCTTTTTTTATGAAACATCAAGTCAAGCACTTCGTGTGATTGGAGTAACGGGAACCAATGGGAAAACTACAGTTACGCACATTATTGAAGCAATTTTTCGCAATTTAGGTGAAAAAACCGGATTAATTGGTACGATGTACCGTAAGATTGATACTGAAGTTTTGAAAACTAAAAATACAACTCCAGATATTATCACTTTACAACGGACATTAAACAAAATGGTAGAAAAAGGTGTAAGTACGGTTGCGATGGAAGTTTCATCAATCGCGCTGATTCAAGGAAGAGTGTGGGGAGTTGATTTTGATGTTGCGGTCTTTACTAATTTGACGCAAGATCATCTAGATTACCATAAAACGATGGCAAATTATGCGCACGCAAAAAGTCTGTTATTTTCACAACTCGGAAATAGATATACACATTCTGGAGATCCCAAAGTAGCTGTTTTGAATATTGATGATCCAATTGGGGAACAGTTTGAGGCTGATACTGCTGCTGAGATTCTTACTTATGGAATTAAAAAAGAGGCAATGATTAAGGCAGCGAATATTGAAATTCACGGTGAGGGAACAAGCTTTGATTTAGTTGTTTTTGGTGAAATTTTCCATCTAGATGTTAAAATGGTTGGTTTGTTTAACGTATATAATATCTTAGCTGCATTTTCAGCTGCTTATGCATGTGGAGTTGATCCTGCGGACATAATTGCTGCTCTTGAACAATTTCCTGGTGTTAGAGGTAGATTGCAGTTAGTTACCTCTGCAAGTAAAGTGTCTGCAATCGTAGATTACTCACATACGCCTGATGGTTTATTGAATGCTTTAGAAACAATAAATGATTTTGCCCAAGGAAAAGTTTTCTGTGTAGTTGGTTGTGGTGGCGATCGAGATAAATTAAAAAGGCCTAAGATGGCTAAAATTGCTGTGGAACACAGTGATTATCCTATTTTTACATCCGATAATCCACGATCAGAGAATCCACAGACAATAATTGATGAAATGCTTGTAGGCGTACCTGAAATGTTAGAAATTCCGACATTTGTCGATAGAAGAGAAGCAATTAATTTTGCCGTTGCAATGGCAAAGCCAACAGATATTGTTTTAATTGCAGGAAAAGGACACGAAGATTATCAAATAATTGGGGATACAAAACACCATTTTGATGATGTTGAAGAAGCAAAAAAAGCACTCGACTTGAAGGAGCAAGGAGATTAGATGAATTCAATAGAAATGATTCTTACCATAGTAGTTAGTTTTTTATTAACGTTGTCTTTTTTACCAGTCTTTATTAATTATGCACATAAGAAAAAACAAGGACAGATGATTCGTGAAGAAGGCCCAAAATGGCACGAAAAGAAGTCTGGAACACCGACAATGGGTGGATTTGTTTTTAATATTGCAATATTGGTGACAGCGATTATTATTCCCGTAATCTATAGACAATTAAGTGCTAGGTTATTAGTATTGGAATTTATTTTATTACTTTATGGAATATTAGGGTTCTGGGATGATTCTATAAAACTATGGAAAAAACAAAATGAAGGATTGAAAGCTTGGCAGAAACTACTTGGACAGATAGCAGGTGGCCTGATTTTTACGTTTGTCTACTGGAATGAGAGATTCCCTCTTGCTCTGCATTTCTTTGGAAACGAGATCAATATCGGGTTTCTTTTTGTGTTTTTTGTAATTTTTTGGCTCGTTGGATTTTCAAATGCAGTAAATCTTACAGATGGAATTGATGGGCTTGTAGCTGGGCAGGCTATTATAGCGTTCGGAACATATGCTGTGATTGCGGCTGCTCAAAGACAGGGAGATGTGTTACTTTTTTGCCTTGCCGTCATTGGAGCGCTCATTGCTTTCCTAATATTTAATCATAAACCTGCTAAAATTTTTATGGGAGATATGGGATCATTGGCTTTAGGTGGGGCTTTAGCTGCTGTTTCATTGTTACTACATCATGAATTGTCATTGCTTGTAATTGGAATTATATTCGTGGTTGAGACTGCAAGTGTAATGTTGCAAGTTGCCTCATTTAAGTTAACTGGTAAACGCATTTTTAAAATGAGTCCGATTCATCATCATTTTGAAATGTGTGGTTGGAGTGAATGGCGCATAGATATAACTTTTTGGTTAATAGGTCTTGTTGCAAGTATTTTGAGCCTGATAGTGATACTTTAAATATTTATTTGAAAAGAGATGTCCATTATGAAAAAAATAACAACTTACAGGGGCAAAAATGTACTGGTTGTTGGTTTGGGAAAAAGTGGGGTTAATTCTGCGAAACTTCTCCGTAAATTAGGTTCAACAGTGACGGTGAACGATTTGAAGGAGGCTCCACAAAAAATACTAGATAAGTTACATGCTGAAGGAATCAAGGTAGTGACAGGAGGGCATCCGCTTTCACTCTTAGACGAAACAGATTTGCTTGTTAAGAATCCTGGAATTCCTTATAGCAATGTATTAATTGCTGAGGCGCTAAGACGCGGACTAACAATTATCACTGAACCTGAATTAGCATATGAAATTTTAGATGCGCAGATGATTGGTGTAACAGGAACAAATGGTAAAACAACAACTACCACACTTATTTCATTAATGCTTAATCAAGGAAGACAAAATGGTGAGGCATATGTTGCAGGTAATATTGGTATACCTGCATCTTTAGTTGCACAAGAGGCGACTAAAGATGATGTGATGGTTACTGAATTGTCGAGTTTTCAATTGATGGGCACGACAAAACTACGCCCACATATAGCAGTATTAACTAATATTTATGAGGCCCATACAGATTATCATGGCACGCGTGAAAATTACATTAAAGCAAAGATGAATATTACAAAGAATCAGACAAAAGAAGATTATTTTGTGGTTAATTGGGATTCAGAAGAATGGCGCAAACTAAGTGAACAATCAAAGGCAACAATTGTTCCTTTTTCCCGAAAAGGAAATAGTACAGCAGGTGCTTATGAAAAAGATGGCTGGCTTTATTTTAGAGAAGAAAAAATTATGCTTGCTTCTGAAATTAAAATTCCTGGGGAACATAACGTGGAAAATGCTTTGGCAGCAATTTCGGTTGTAAAACTATTGGGTCAAGAAAGTAAAAATATTGTGGAGGTTTTAAAAACCTTCTCAGGTGTTAGACATCGTACACAATATGTTACTACAGTTAAAAAGCGTAAATTCTACAATGATTCAAAGGCAACTAATATGGAGGCAACAGAAAAAGCGTTAGCTGGTTTTAATAATCCGGTAGTGTTATTAGCTGGTGGACTTGATCGTGGTTTTACGTTTGAGCGATTAATTCCATATTTTAAGAACCTTAGAGGAATAATTGTATTTGGTGAAACTGGCGACCTAGTAGCACAAGCAGCTAAGCAGGCAGGAGTAAAACAAATAATAAAAACTGAAAATGTTAAGACAGCAGTTCCGATTGCATATGAGATAAGCGAGGAAAATGATGTAGTTTTACTATCGCCAGCTTGTGCAAGCTGGGATCAGTATCCAACTTTCGAAGTTCGTGGAGACCTGTTTATTGAAGCAGTCGAAGATTTAAAAAAAGAATTGGAGATGTAGTATATTGCGTTTGCTAATATCTGGCGGTGGTACAGGTGGACATATCTACCCAGCACTGGCATTAATTGATACTTTAAAAAAAGATGATGATAGCAGTACTTTTTTGTATGTTGGAACAAATAGGGGACTTGAAAGTAAAATTGTTCCAAATGCGGGAATTGATTTTAAAACAATTGAGATTCAGGGATTTAAGCGTTCCTTGTCATTGCAAAATTTTAAGACTATTTATTTATTTCTAAAAAGTGTTCATGAGGCAAAAAAAATAATCAAAGAATTCAAACCTGATGTTGTAGTTGGCACAGGTGGATATGTTTGCGGTGCTGTTGTTTACGCTGCGTCACAGATGCATATTCCAACATTTATTCATGAACAAAATAGCATTGCAGGAGTTACAAATAAATTCTTAAGTCATTTTGTGGATAAAATTGGTATATGTTTTGAGGCAGCTAGGAAGGAATTTCCCAGCCAAAAAGTTGTTTTTACCGGAAATCCCAGAGCCCAACAAGTAGCTAATATTAAACCAACAGGGAGATTGGCAGAGTTAGGTTTATCAGAGAACAAAAAGACGGTTTTGGTATTTGGCGGATCAAGAGGCGCAAGACGAATTAATGAAGCAACAATAGAAGCATTCTCTTTGTTTAACACAGATGAATTCCAGGTATTATTTGTGACAGGTAGTATTTATTATGAGAAAATAAAAAATGAACTTGGAGAAAAAGAATTAAAAAATATTGTAATTAAGCCGTATATTCAAGATATGCCAGCAATCTTACCTGAAATTGATTTAATTGTTGGTCGCTCTGGTGCAACAAGTTTAGCTGAAATAACGGTCCTAGGAATTCCTTCAATATTGATTCCAAGTCCTAATGTGACACATGATCATCAGACTTATAATGCTCGTAGTCTAGCTGATATAGATGCAGCAATTATGATTAAAGAAGATTCATTAAGTGGTAAAACACTATCAGCTGAAGTCAATAAACTGATGAAAGATGATGAAAGAAGAAGTAAAATTGCAAAAGAAGCTAAGAAGGCAGGTATTCCAGATTCTTCCAAACGCATTGAAAAGGTTTTGACAGAGTTAATTAATAAATAATTAGAAAGTGATTGAGGTTGGTATGAAATTTAAATTCAGTAATTTTTTTGGTAGAGAAAAAAATAGTAACCAACCTCTCACACCATGGGAACAAGCTCAAAAAAAAAGGCATAAAAAAATTCTGAAAAAAAATAAACTTGCTAAAAATAGAATGGGTAATAAACTACCCAAACTATCGAAACAAAGAAACTTATTTCTGCGTAGAAGAATGCTAATTAATTTATTATTTTTTGGATGTATCACTCTGATTTCACTTTATTTTATCTTGCCAATTAGTAAGGTTAAAGAGATAAAAGTTACAGGCGTAGATCAAGTCACCCAAGAAGCAATTAAGAATGTTAGTGGTATTAGAACAAATGATTATATGATGCAGGTATATCTGAGAAAAAAAGAGTCATCTAACTTGATTAAAAAAAATATTAGTGAGGTTAGAAATGCACGGTTCATTTTGAGTAACAGAACGGTTAATATACGGATTTCTAAGGAAACGATTGTGGGATACTTGTTAAAAAGTGATAATTACTATGCTTTGAATAGTGCAGGCAATGTATCAACAGTAAAGCATACATCACCCGAGGGGAACTTGCCTGTCTTTTCAAATTTCAAGAATTCTACTGAAACTAAGTTATTAGCAAAGCAAATGAACAAACTGTCATCAAGTGTATTAACGGGTATTTCAGAGATTCATGCAACGCCGGATTCTGTTAATCCCGAACGAATTAAGGTTTATATGAATGATGGCAATGAAATTATTGCAACTTTATCTACTTTTGCAAGAAAAATGCAATATTATTCACAGATTAAAGCTAAGGCTTCTGGTAAAATTAGAATAGATTTTGAAGTTGGCGCCTATTCAACAGAATTAAAATAAAAATTTAATAATTTGTACAATAAAAATTCTTGAAAAGTGTATAAATGCCACGTGTTGTGGTAAAATTCTAGTTGTTAGTTTGAATAAAAAATTAGTAATGTTTTTTTAATTTATTTTTTAGAAGGGAGCTCAACCAATGGATAATTCAGGAATTTATGTTGGACTTGATATTGGGACTACTTCGATTAAAGTAATCGTAGCGGAATTTGTCAAGGGACAGCTTAATATTATTGGGGTAGGAAGTGAGCGCTCCGATGGATTGAGCCGCGGAGTCATTGTTGATATCGACAGAGCTGTTGATGCAATTAAGGCTGCCGTTGATCAGGCAGAGCAAAAAGCAAATATTCAAATTTCGGAAGTAACAGTAGGCATCCCAGCTAATTTTTTAGAAATTGTTCCATGTAATGGAATGATAGCGGTTGGTGATGGCAGTGGAAAGTCAAAAGAAATTGATAGTACTGATGTTTATCATGTGACAAAGGCAGCGCTTGTACAGAAATTACCACCAGAACGAGATATTATTGATGTTATTCCCAACGAATTTACAGTTGATGGGTTTGATGGTATTAAAGATCCGCGTGGAATGGTTGGTGTACGTCTTGAAATGAATGGTGTCTTGTATACTGGTCCCAGGACTGTTCTGCATAATACAGTTAAGTGTGTTGAACGTGCAGGTCTTGTAGTGAAAGATACGATTGTTGCACCCCTAGCACTTGCAACACAAGCGCTTAGTGATGGGGAACAGGATTTTGGAGCGGTTTTAATTGATTTAGGCGGCGGTCAGACAACAGCAGCTGTCGTACATGATCATAAGTTAAAATATACATATGTTGATCAAGAAGGCGGAAAATTTGTTACTAAAGATATTTCCGTTGTTCTAAATACTTCACTCGAGAATGCTGAAAAAATTAAGCGTAATTTTGGATACGCTGCTAGTTATCTAGCATCTAAAGATGACGTTTTTCCTGTAGAAGTGGTTGGAAAGGCTGATACGGTGCAAATTAGTGGTGAATATCTAAGTGAAATTATTGAAGCGCGTTTGACACAAATATTCACGAAATTAAAAACTGTTTTAGAAGAGATTGACGCATTGCAACTTCCTGGGGGGATTATTATTACAGGTGGTGTTTCTGCTCTCCCCGGTATTAAAGAGTTAGCAGAAGATATTTTTGAGACAAATATTAAATTATTTATTCCACAACAAATGGGGTTGAGACATCCCTCGTTCACACAGTCAATCGGCTTGGTAGCATATATGACTAAGCAAAGTGAGATTGAAAAAGTTGTGAAGGCCTCACTGGAAGGTGATATTTCAGTAATCGAGGATAATGTTGAAGATGATACACATGAACAGCAGGTAGATTATAACAAAAATACGGAACAGAAAAAGCAAAAAGTAAAAAAGAACAGTTCTTTTGAGGGAATTAAGAACTTTTTCAATACCTTTTTTGACTGAAAATAATTTGGAGGGAATGCAATGGAATTTTCACTGGATGCAAATGAAAACAAAGGAGCAACAATCAAAGTTATTGGTGTTGGTGGTGCTGGCGGGAATGCTGTAAATCGCATGATTGCTGATGATGTAAAAGGTGTTGAATTTATTGTTGCTAATACAGATGTACAAGCCCTAGCTAGCTCAAAAGCTGAAACAAAAATTCAACTTGGGCCAAAATTAACTCGAGGATTAGGGGCAGGTTCAAATCCTGAAGTCGGTGATAAGGCAGCTCAAGAGAGTGAAGAAGCTTTGGCTGAAGCACTTAAAGGAGCAGATATGATTTTTGTTACTGCTGGAATGGGTGGTGGAACAGGAACCGGTGCTGCTCCTATTATTGCCAAAGTCGCTAAAGAACAAGGCGCTTTGACAGTCGGCGTGGTCACAAGACCTTTTAGTTTTGAAGGGCCAAAACGTGCTCGTTTTGCGGCAGAAGGCGTCGCTCAAATGAAAGAACATGTTGATACGTTAGTAATTATTGCAAATAACAGGTTACTTGAGATTGTAGATAAGAAGACACCAATGATGGAGGCTTTTAAAGAAGCCGATAATGTTTTAAGACAAGGTGTTCAAGGAATCTCAGATTTAATTACTTCTCCTGGATATGTTAATTTGGATTTTGCTGATGTAAAAACGGTTATGGAAAATCAAGGTTCTGCTTTAATGGGAATTGGTTCAGCAAATGGTGAAAATAGAACTGCTGACGCAACAAAGAAGGCAATTTCTTCACCTTTGTTGGAAGTTTCGATTGATGGAGCTGAACAGGTATTGCTTAATATTACTGGTGGACCTGATTTGAGTCTTTTTGAAGCACAAGATGCCTCAGATATTGTTGCTCAAGCTGCAACGAGCGATGTCAATATTATTTTTGGTACGTCAATTAACGAAGATCTTGAAGACACTGTAGTTGTAACTGTTATTGCAACTGGAATTGATAAGAAAAATTTGGACAATAAAAGATCTACTAGACTTACTCAAGATAATTATAACAATCTTAGAAAAAATGATAATGTTGAAACGGTAAGAGAAACTGAGAATAATGACCCGTTAAAAGATTGGGATTTACGTCGTGAAACTACTGAGGAACGACCAGTTGACGATGTAAAAACTGATGAGTTTAGAAATGTTGAAAAGAAAAAATTTGATATATTCAAGATGGATACAGAAAAGGAAAAAGATGATAACGATGAGGATGGTTTAAATACACCTCCGTTTTTCCGTCATCGTCGTAAATAAAAACAGTACTGTTGGGATTAGGAGGTGATAGGGATGGCCTTAGGAGCAAAATTTGGCAAATTTTTTGGAATATCTGAAGATCAGTTTGATGATGAAAACTATCAATATGAGGATCAGGAAAGTCCGCAAGTTGATACTAATAAAAAAGTAGTTTCACTTGATGGAAAGAGGCGAGCAATGTCTGAAAAGAAAATTGCACTTTTTGAACCAAGAGTTTATTCTGATGTCAAAGCTATAGCCACTCGGTTACTGAGTGATCAGGCTGCTGTTGTGAATTTTCAACGTATGGAGGAACAGCAGTCCAAACGGATTGTTGATTTCTTGACGGGTACCATTTTTGCAATCAATGGTGAGATTCAAAGAATTGGTGATCAAATTTTTCTTTGCACACCGGCTGGTTTTGTTGTTGAAGGAAATGTTACAACAGAATTTACAGATTCGGATTTCAATTAATTCAAGGAGTTATGTATATATATGATTTTAACAATTGTTAATCGCCTTTTTGAACTTTACTCATTTGCAATTATAGTTTATGTATTAATGAGCTGGTTCCCAATGGCTCAAGGTTCAAAATTATCTGAGATTTTGGGCAGAATATGTGAACCATATTTATCCTTTTTTGATAGATTTGTACCCCTAATTGGTGGAATAAGTTTTGCTCCAATCGTTGCATTGATTGCCCTGCGCTTTATTCAGAGTGGTTTTAATTTTGTATTTAGTTTGGCTTTTGGTTTTTTAACAATTTTAGTGTGATTATGTAGCTATGGATAAGCAAACAATATATCAACATTTTAGAAGTGAAGAATCACCAATTATTGATGAACTCAGTAGTTTAATGACACAAGCAGCAACCGAATATCGACCAATATTAACAGATTTTCTAAATCCGCGCGAAGTTTACATTGCACAAACACTCTTGAACACTGAACCTGATTTAAGAATGAAAACATCTGGTCTATTTCATAAGGCAGAGAGGCGTAGAGCTCTTTTTTATCCAAGATACTATGAACCTAATGATGCTGATTTTGAATTTTCACTCATTTTGGTAAAATATCCGACTAAGTTTGCAACTTTAAAGCATAGTCAAGTTTTAGGAGCGCTAACTAATATTGGAATTAGGCGTAGCTTAATTGGTGATATTGTCACTGACAGTGAACGGTGGCAATTTGTTACGGCCACTAATATGGTTAATTTCTTAAAGCTTCAAGTTGAAAGTATTGGGAAGGTAAAAGTTCATCTTGAAGAGGTAGATAAAGCTGAAATTATAGCACCAATTGATGGGTGGCAAAATTATCAACTAACAGTTAGTTCGTTAAGATTGGATACTCTGATTGCGGGGGTTTATAATCTATCTAGGAAGCACGTTAAGGATCTATTGGGATCAGGTAAAGTGGTTCTTAATTGGATGAATATTGAAAAACCTGATGTAGAAGTTGCTGAGCATGATATTGTTTCTGTGCGAGGCTATGGAAGATTTAGATTAAATGAGCTTCAAGGTGTTTCAAAAAAAGGAAAGATACGAGTGAAAACGGATGTTTTAAAAAAATAATACATACATGGAGGTGTTGGGGATATGACTTTGACCCCATTAGATATTCATAACAAAGAGTTTCGTGTTAAATTGCGTGGTTACGATCAAGATGAGGTAAATGATTTTCTGGATCAAATCATTAAAGATTATGAACTGAATCTTAAAGAAAATGAAAAATTAGCTGATGGACTAAAGCAAAACGAAGAGAAACTGAAGTATTTTAATGATTTAAAGGATTCTCTTAATCAGTCGATTATTGTGGCACAAGAAGCAGCTGACAAAGTTAAGGCAAATTCTCAACGTGAAGCTGAAATTATTAATCATGAAGCTCAAAAACAAGCTAAGGATATTGTTGATGAAGCAAATGAGAAGGCGAGAAGAATTGTTGAAGATGCTTCGCAAAAAGCTAAAAGGTTAATATTTGAGACTGATGATTTGAAAAAACAAGCACGAATTTTCAGACAAAAGTTGCAAGTTATGATGGAGTCACAACTCGAAGTTGTTAAAGGCAGCGAGTGGGACGAAATTTTACGTCAAGGTGATACAAGTAGTTATGAAGAGATTCAAGAAGCAATCAGGAGAGATTCTGAACTTGACAAAGCTGCTGCTAAAGAAGTACAATCATTTTCAAATATTGAGGTTGAAGATGATAAGGTTGAAGAAACAGTTAGTGAGAAAAAGGCTGTGGTTATTTTTCCTGAAGATGACGAAGGTCAGCATTTCGATGAGAATTCATCTTCCGAAAACCTTAAGTAATAAAAAGAATACGAACATCGAAGTTCCTGAGATAGCGAGTCAATGTGTGGTGAAAGTTTGACATTCAATTCTTTGATGTTTATCATCTTTTTGCAGATAGACTGAACTTAGTAGTAAGTTTATCCGGTTGGCAATCGTTAATTAGCTATTTGAGAGAGAAAAATAATTTATATTTTTCTAAATTGGGTGGTACCGCGAAAGATTTTCGTCCCTTGGGATGAGGTCTTTTTTTTGTTTAAAATAATATTTGGTAAGGAGAGATGGTAATGAGAATCAAAGAAACATTAAATTTAGGTAAAACTAAGTTTCCAATGCGAGGAAATTTGCCAGTTCGTGAATTAGAGCGACAAAATGTTTGGGAAGAAAATAAGGTTTATGAAAAAAGACAAAAATTAAATGAAGGTAAACCTTCCTTTGTGTTACATGATGGTCCTCCATATGCAAATGGAAATATTCATATGGGACATGCAATGAATAAAATTTCAAAAGATTTTATTGTACGTTCTAAATCAATGATGGGTTTTCGCTCACCTTATGTTCCAGGATGGGATACTCATGGTCTACCAATTGAGCAGCAATTAAAAAAGGCTGGGGTTGATCGTAAAGCATTGTCTATTGCTGAGTTTCGTGAAGAATGTCGAAAATATGCATTAGAACAGGTAGATAAACAGCGTAAGGACTTTAAGAGGCTTGGAGTTGCCGGAGAATGGGATAATCCATATGTTACACTTGATCCAACATTTGAAGCACAAGAAGTTCGAGTCTTTGGTAAAATGGCGGAACGCGGGTTAATTTATAAAGGTAAGAAACCAGTATTTTGGTCATGGTCATCTGAATCTGCTTTGGCAGAGGCAGAAGTTGAGTATCATGATGTGACATCGCCTTCTGCTTTTTATGGTGAACATGTTGTTGATGGTAAAGGTGTTTTGGATGAAGATACATATATGGTTGTCTGGACAACAACACCATGGACAATTCCTGGTTCTGAAGGAATTACAGTTGATAAGGATTTCGATTATTCAGTTGTACAGCCAGAAGGTGAGCAACGTAAATTTGTGATTGCCACGGAACTTGTTGAAGTTAATGCGGAACGTTTTGGCTGGGAAAAATATGAGATAGTAAAAACTGTCAAGGGTTCAGATCTAGAGTATGTATTAACAGAACATCCTTTCTATCCAGATCGTAAATTAGTTACAATGATTGGTGATTTTGTAACATTAGATTCAGGTACAGGGCTTGTTCACACGGCACCAGGCTTTGGTGAAGATGATTTTAACGTTGGTATGCAATATGATCTTGATATTCTTGTGCCTGTTGATGACAAAGGGTATTTAACAGCAGAGGCGGGCAGTGATTTTGAGGGTGTCTTTTATGAAGATGCTAATCAAATTTCATTGGATAAATTAAAGGCTGCCAATCTTCTTCTCAAGTACATGCCACTTGAACATAGTTATCCATTTGATTGGCGTACTAAAAAGCCAATTATCTTTAGAGCTACGCCACAGTGGTTTGCCTCAGTAGATAAAATTCGTTCTGAAATTCTGAGCGCAATTGATGACGTTAAGTTCTTCCCTGATTGGGGACAAAAACGTCTGCATAATATGATTCGTGATCGTGGTGATTGGGTAATTTCAAGACAACGTGTCTGGGGTGTTCCATTGCCAATTTTCTATGGTGAAGATGGGGAAGCAATTATCACTAAAGAAACAGTTGAGCATGTGGCAGATTTATTTGAAAAGAATGGTTCTAACATTTGGTTCCAAAAAGAAGCAAAAGAATTACTACCTGAAGGATTTACAAGTGAGCATTCACCAAATGGTACATTTACCAAAGAAACTGATATTATGGATGTTTGGTTTGATTCAGGATCTTCACATCAGGGCGTTTTGGCAGCCCGTGAAAACTTAAATTATCCAAGTGACATGTATCTTGAAGGTTCAGATCAATACCGTGGTTGGTTTAATTCTAGTTTGATCACAAGTGTTGCTGTATCAGGTAAAGCACCATATAAACAAGTTCTTTCACAAGGGTTTACGCTTGATGGTGAAGGACGCAAGATGAGTAAATCTCTCGGTAACACGATTGTTCCTGAAAAGGTAATTAAACAAATGGGTGCCGAAATTATTCGTTTATGGGTTTTAAGTGTGGATACATCTGCTGATGTACGTGTTTCAATGGATAGTTTTAAACAGATTTCTGAATCATATCGTAAAATTAGAAACACTGTCCGTTTCTTGCTTGCTAATACAACTGATTTTGATCCAGCTGAAAATACAGTTACATTCGATGAAATGGAAGCTTTAGATCAATATATGGAAATCAGAATTAATAAGTTTACCAAAGATGTTTTGGATGCATATGCGACCTATAACTTTATGGATATTTACAAGAAACTAATTAATTTTGTTACCGTTGATCTTTCAGCCTTTTATCTGGATATTGCAAAAGATGTTGTTTATATTGAGGGAGAAAATAGTCACAAACGTCGTTCAATGCAAACTGTTTTGTATGATGTAGCCGTCCGTTTGACTAAACTTTTAACTCCTGTCTTACCACATACAACTGAAGAAATCTGGGAATACTTGAAAGAACCTGAGGAATTTGTACAGTTATCTGAAATGCCTTCAGTAAACCATTATAATAATGAGCTTGAAACAAGTAAGAACTTCGCAGAATTTATGGAAATTCGTTCAGAAGTATTCAAAGCATTAGAAAAAGCACGTAATGAGAAGTTAATTGGTAAGTCATTTGAAGCACGGATTGTGTTGTATGCTTCAGATAATGTTGTGCAGTTATTGGAAAAACTTCATATTGACGTCCGTCAAGCATTGATTGTTTCCGCTTTGGAAGTTAAGCCATTGGAAAATGCGCCAACAGAGGCAGAGAAATATACTGATGAATTAGCAATTGCTGTTGGACATGCTAAAGGGGTTGTTTGTCCACGTTGCCGGATGATTAAAGAAGATGTTGGGGTAGATAAGGATTTTCCAACACTTTGTGTAAATTGTGCAGCAATCGTCAAGGCGGATTATCCAGAAGCAGCATCTGTTGGATTAGAAGAATAAGAAGTGTAACACAGAGAGAACAAGTTGTTTTTGAAAAAGTGATATAAGTCGAAAAATTTGAGTGCTAATTCAAAGCTATGAACATTGAACATTGCGAGTACTTTGCTAAGGGTGATGAGAAATTAGCCGGATAATTTTGGCTTATGGAACATGCTTATGCAGAATAAATAGAAGAAGATGGGATCAAGATTTAACTTTTGACTCATCTCCTGACTAATAAAGAACTAGATTGAAAGAAAATTTGATCTGGTTTTTTTTTGGTGAAATTATTTGTTTACGGAAAAGTAAGATTTAAAAAATAAATAAAGTTTGAATAATGACAGGATAAGGAACTAAATGGAATAAATTCTGCTATTATAGTTGTAAGATATTGTTAGACTAATAGGGGGTCACTCTGATGAAGATGATTAAAGTTCACGGTTCGGGAAATGATTTTTTTATTTTAGATGAGAAACAATTAGATAAGAGTTTATCTGAAGAAGAGTTAAAGCAATTGGCTAGACATGTATGTGATCGAAGAAATGGATTGCATGGTGGATCTGATGGAATATTGTATGTTACAAAAGGACATGATGATTCTGTGGTCGGTAAAATGCGTGTTATTAACGCTGATGGTAGTGAAGCTAGTATGTGTGGGAATGGAATTCGGACAGTTGCAAGATATTTGAGTGAACAAAATAATTTAACAGATTTTAAGATTGAGACAATGTATGCTGACCTTGAGGTGAAAAAAGCAAAGGACTTTGCACCAAATGTAGTAGCATTTGATGCAGAAATATCACCAGTTAGTTTTGCTGCTAATGATTTAAAAATGCATATTGATGGCAAAACAAAATTATTTGACGAAGTAGTCCCTGAATTATCCAAAACTTTGAAGTTTTCGGCAGTGGCTGTACCTAACCCGCATATGATTACTTTTGTCAATCATGAAGAACTGATTGGTCCTGAATTAGGAAGAATTGCGACTTATTTGAACAACGGAAAAAATCCAATTTTTCCTGATGGCGTTAATGTCAGTTTTGTTGAAGTTCTTGCAAACAACAATATTTTTGTTAGGACCTTTGAGAGAGGTGTGGGTTTCACAAATGCCTGTGGAACGGCAATGTCAGCCTCGTCTTTAATTTATTCGTTACTTTATGCAAGACACACAAATTTAGAAGATTTAATAGCGGTGCATAATCCAGGTGGAATGGTTAATACAAAAGTTCATCAAAGAGAGAACAAGTCATACTGGATGTCCTTAATTGGAAATGCGACATTTGTTGCAGAAGTTGAATTGGAACAAGAAAAGGCACTTACGGGTGATTTTACTGATGCCAAATGGATTGCGACAGCAGAGCAAAGTGCATATGAAGATTTTGTAGGGAGTTTGTAAAATGAAGTATGAAGAAGAGTTAATCAGTACTAAAAAAATATACCAAGGTAAAATCATCAGGGTTGAAGAAGAAGAAGTTAGGCTACCAAATGGTGAAAAAGCAAAGAGAGAAATTGTAAGACATCATGGTGCGGTAGCTATTATGTGTGTAACAGATGATGATAAAATGATATTTGTCAAACAATGGCGTGAACCACTGCAACGTATAACCTTAGAGATTCCTGCGGGTAAGATAGAAGCAAATGAAAAAAATCCCAAAAAGACTGCAATTCGTGAACTTAATGAAGAAGTTAGGCTACAACCTGAGAGTCTGGATTTGATTGCGGATTTTTATACGTCACCAGGTTTTGCGGATGAAAGGATGTTAATGTATTTTGCTCATAATCTGCAGCCTGTATCAAAAGAGTTACCACAAGATGCAGATGAATTTCTAAATACAGTTGAATTGACACTGACGGAGGCAAAAAAGCAGATTGATGCAGGCCTAATTTGTGATAGTAAGACAATTATGGCTGTCTGGAAATGGGAGCTGCTTGAATTAAGGAGAAGTTAATTTGAGATTAAAAGATAAAGTTTTCGGTAATGTTGGGCGTCATTCCCAGCAACAGGAAGTAGAAGAGAACAATAAAAGAGCTAGGTATACTGAAAAGGATACACAAGAAGAGAGTCCCAGCCGAACACAACAACGTCAAAATGAAAAAAATGAAATTGCAGCTGAAAAAAAACGAAAGCTAATAAAAAAATTAAATTGGATAATTGCAGGTTTGTTTGTGGCGATTATTTGTGTTTATTGTTTTATGATTTTTGTAAATTTTTAATTAAAAGGAATGGTAAATAAAAAATGAAATATGGAATTTTGTGTGCAATGGACGAGGAAATAAAGGCCCTGAAAACAGAATTAAAGAAAGCAAGACAAACTGAGATAGCTGGGATTACTTTTTTTGAAGGAAAAATTAATAACAATGAGGTTGTGCTTGTACAATCTGGAATTGGTAAAGTTCAAGCTGGAATGACGACTGGATTACTAATTGCACAATTTGAAGTTGAAGCTGTTATAAATTCGGGCTCGGCAGGTGGAATCGGAGAAGGGTTACATGTTGGCGATGTTGTTTTGTCGACAGCTGCTGCTTACCATGATGTCGATGCGACTGTCTTTGGTTACCTTCCAGGTCAGTTACCACAGCAACCACAAAAATTTGAAGCTGATTTACAACTTATTGAGACATTGAAGAAGGCTGCGGAACAAAATCAGCAACATGTTGAAACAGGTTTGATAGTGACTGGTGATCAGTTTGTTGCATCTTCTGAGAAAATAAATACAATTAAAGCCATTTATCCTGATGTTTTATGTTGTGAAATGGAAGGGGCAGCAATTGCGCAAGTCGCAGCACAGTTTAAAGTGCCATTTGTAATTGTGCGCGCAATGTCAGATACTGGGGATGAGGAAGCAGGAGTTTCATTTGATGAATTTATCATTGAGGCAGGTAAGAAGTCCGCACAGATGATTTTAAATGTTTTAGCAAAATAGGAGCGATAAAAGTGAGACACATTTATTTAGATAACGCAGCAACAACGCCTATGGTTAAGCCGGTTATTGAGACCATGACCGAGGCAATGAGTAATGTTTTTGGGAATGCGTCTAGTACACATTTCCACGGCCGACAAGCACGAGCTATTTTGGATAACAGCAGACATGTGATTGCTCAGTCGATTAATGCGAAAAAAGATGATGAGATTGTTTTTACAAGTGGTGGTACGGAAAGTGACAATACTGCAATTATTGAAACTGCTTTGGCTAGAAAATCAGAAGGAAAACACTTAATTACGACGGCAATCGAGCATGAGGCTGTTTTGAAGTCAATGGAGTACCTTGAAACACTAGGTTTTGAAATTACGTATTTGCCAGTAGATCAACGTGGTTTAATCGACCTGAATGACTTGAAAGACGCACTCAGACCAGATACGATTTTAGTATCTATTATGACTGGAAATAATGAAGTTGGCAGTCATCTGCCAATTCATGAAATTGGTGAATTAGTAGAGCCAACTAATGCTTGGTTTCACACGGATGCAGTTCAAGCATATGGACTAATTGATATTGATGTCCAGGCAGATAAAATTGATTTGCTATCAACTTCAGCACACAAGCTTAATGGGCCAAAGTTTTTAGGATTCTTATATCGTTCTGAAGAAGTTAAAATTCCATCATTATTAAAGGGTGGAGATCAAGAATTAAAACGACGTGCGGGTACTGAGAATATTCCAGCAATTGCAGGCTTTGCTGAGGCTGTTGAAATAGTTAATGCAAACGAAAAGAAGATACGCCAAGAAAAATATTATGGATTTAAGCAGCAAATAATTAAAGGGCTGCAAAAAGCTGAAATTGAATTTGAAGTAAATGGCGAGATTACAAAAAATAATCTACAGCATGTAATCAATATATGGTTTAAGGGCTGTAAAAGAGATGCATTATTAACCAATTTAGATTTAAATGGCATTTCAGCTTCTGCGGGATCTGCTTGTACTGCTGGTAGCGTTGAGCCTTCTCATGTTTTAACTGCAATGTATGGTGAAGACAGCCCACGAATTGAAGAGTCTCTAAGATTTAGCTTTGGAGTTGAAAATACATCTGAGGACATTGATTACTTGATTGCACAGCTGACCAAAATAATAAAAAAGAACAGGGGAATATAACTAATGGCATATACTAAAGAAGCTAAGATTTTGGGCGATAAGCGCACTTTTGTATTAAGTGATGAAATTAAGAAATATACCTTGCGCGACGTAGGTTTTATGGAGAGCAAAGGAGGTAAGTTTATACTTGAAAGACCTTTAGATCCATCTTCTCCATACAATGCAAGTATAAAATTAAAAGTTACAATTAGCAGTGATTTACAAACCTTTAAAATAGGTGTGACAAGTGCCAATGGCTTAAAAGAAATTAATATTTTTAAAGGAACAGATATCGAAAAACATATCGAACAACTCAATTTTGTAATCGATAATTTAAAAGAACGTTCTATATTAAGTGAGAAATAGTCAACTTGACTTGTCAAAGATTAATGAACTAGCTATAATGAATCTTACTGAAATAATACGACCTTCAACTCGTAGAGATTCAGAATCTATATTGAAATGATGGTGAGAATATTATGAAGGATAATAGCCAAACTCGTGTCGTTGTAGGCATGAGTGGTGGAGTTGACTCGTCTGTTGTTGCTTATTTGTTGAAGCAACAAGGTTATGACGTAGTTGGCGTCTTCATGAAGAATTGGGATGACACTAATGATAGTGGCGTCTGTACGGCAACGGAAGATTACGAAGATGTTGCAAAGGTTGCAAACAAGATTGGGATTCCATATTACTCTGTGAACTTTGAAAAGGAATATTGGGATGGGGTTTTCACATATTTTCTGGATGAGTATAAGCATGGTAGAACACCTAATCCAGATGTGATGTGTAATAAAGAAGTTAAATTTAAAGCTTTCTTAGATTATGCAATGAAACTTGATGCAGATTTTATTGCGATGGGGCACTATGCTCAAATAAGACGTGATGAAAATGGGTATGTTCATTTGTTGCGTGGAGCAGATTCAAATAAAGATCAAACATATTTTCTAAGCCAATTAGCTCAAGCACAATTAGACAAGGCTTTGTTTCCAATTGGAAATTTAGAAAAAAGTGAGGTTAGAAAAATTGCTGAGGAAGCTGGACTTGCTACAGCAAAAAAGAAAGACTCAACCGGTGTATGCTTTATTGGAGAACGTAACTTTAGCAAATTTTTAAATGAATTTTTACCTGCAAAGCCAGGAAAAATGAAGACATTTGATGGTGAAATAAAGGGCGAACATTATGGTTTAATGAACTATACGATTGGCCAGAGAAAAGGCTTAGGAATTGGTGGCGATGGTCAGAGTAATGATCCATGGTTTGTAGTTGGAAAGGATCTATCTACTAATACATTATATGTTGGGCAGGGTTATCATAATGAGCATCTTTATGCTGATAGTCTAGACGGCAGTAATATTAGTTTTATAGCTCCAATTGAAGATCGTGGTTTAGAATTCCACTGTACAGCTAAGTTTAGATATCGACAAAAAGACACTGGTGTGACAGTTTTCTTGAATGAGGATTATTCACAAGTCAGAGTTGAATTTGACGAACCTGTACGCGCAATTACACCAGGACAAGAAGTTGTTTTTTATGATGGTGACGAATGTTTAGGAAGTGCAACGATAGATCGTGCTTATCAAAAAGAGAAAATTTTGCAGTATGTTTAGAAATTGAATGTAAAATCAATGGATGATAAAAATTATCAGTTCTTCCTTAACTTACAAAACATGTTTATACGGAATAATTAACGAGGTTGAAGCAAAAGTTAAATTTTGCTTCAGCCTTTTTAAGTTCTGTACATTTTTACCCATTAAATAGAAATGCTGATGTCTCACAACTTTTTTGATACATTTGAGATGTAATTTTCATAACTAATTGAAACAAAGTAATGAAAAAATAATGATAATAACCAAAAAGAATGGCATAATTAAAGGTGACATAAAAGGAGGTTGAGCATGACTAGATTATTTTTTATTAGGCATGGGAAAACTATTTGGAATTTAGAAGGTAGATATCAAGGTGCAAAGGGTGACTCAGAGTTATTACCAGAGAGTCATACTGAAATAAAGATGTTGGCGAATTATCTCAAAAATGAAAAATTTGAAAAAATATATTGTAGTCCGATTAAACGTGCTTTTGTAACGGCTTCTGAGTTAGCCAGGGCCTTGCCACAAGAATTAGCTGTAGAAAAAAATATAGGTTTAAGTGAGTTTAATCTCGGTGAAATGGAGGGAATGTTGTTTACAGATGTTGCCAAGAAGTTTCCCAGAGAATTAGATGCTTTTCGAAATCATCCAGATTTATATAATGCAAAAAATATTTCGGGTGAGAGTTTTCAAGAGCTTTTTTCAAGAATGACACCAATTATTCAAAGGATATGTAAAGAACATCCAAATGGAAATGTAATCATTGTCAGTCATGGAGCAGCTCTTTGTGCAGAAATCAGACATTTATTAGGGTATTCACTTGAGGATCTGCGAAAAGCGGGTGGTTTATCCAATACTAGTACTACAATACTTAAGACAAATGACGCAGTGAACTTTGATTGTTTAGAATGGAATAAGACGGATTATCTGAATAGAAAGCTTGATCAAAGTGATACAGTATAGTACAAGGAAGTGAGTGAATGAATAGAAAGCAAATGAACGCTGAGGCACAAAAATTAGTTCAAAAAGCGGTTGAAAAGATTGATGATAATCCAAATGAAGTTAGATCATATTATGAATTGAGTGTATTACTAACTGAACTAAAAGATTATGAACAGGCAAAACAATTATTATTAAAAACCTCAGGATTATTTAGTGGAAAAACTGAACTTGATTTGTTGAATTATGGCTTAGGTAATGTTTTATATAGCGCAGGGGACTTTCAAAAGGCAATTAACTATTTTAGAGTAGTCAAAGGAACAAAACTCAATGATAATGCAATTTTGATGATTGCCCAGTGCGAATATGCTTTAGGAGATTACAAAAGATCGTTAGCTTATGCACTTACAACTAGAAATGTGGGGGCAAAGCAACTAATTGCCAGCAACTTTTTGGCTTTAGGTGATTTTCAAAATGCAAGAAAATATTTCGATGAGGTTTTAGCAAATGAACCACGTAATTTTGATGCAATCTTTCAAAGAGGGATAATTGCCTTAATTCTTGATGGAAAAGAACAAGCCGATAGTTATTTTGAAATAGCGCAAAAAATAGATTATAAATCCTTTATTAAAATGAAAGGGCAGATAATAGATATTCAAAAGACAATAATTGCAAAACAGAAGAAATAAGAAACAGAAGGGTGAGTCAATTGGATTTGCTAAATACGAATGATGAGACTGAAAAGTATATGGTTGGTAGTGTAGATGCCATTTTCTTTGAGAGCCCAGAGACTTTCTATAAAGTAGTACAAGTTAAAATTGCACAAGCTAATTTTAATTGGGATGAAAAAGAGATTGTTGCAACAGGTAGCTTTGCTGATATTAATGAAGGAATCGAATATCGATTTGTAGGTAAATTAGTAACTCATCCACGATATGGACAACAGTTTCAAGTTTTTAACTACCAAAATGAAATGCCTTCTAGTAAAGCAGGATTAATTACTTATTTGTCAAGCGATGCTTTTGTTGGAATTGGTGAGAAGTCAGCTGCAAAAATCGTTGAAATATTGGGCATGGACGCAATTGAACAGATTATTGCTGACGAAAAAAAAGTAAAAAAATTGGGACTCAGTCAAAAACAACAAGCAACTTTAATTGAAAATTTAAAGGCTAATAACGGAACACAGCAAATCATTATCGAGCTCAATGGTTTCGGATTTGGTAGCCAAATGGCATCATCGATTTATAATCGCTATCGTGAAAAAACAATTGAAGTTATTCATGAAGATCCATATAAATTAGCACGAGAAATTCCAGGGATCGGGTTCAAACGTGCTGATCAAATTGCGGAAAAAATTGGTTTAGCGGCTGATACACCACAAAGAATTAAGGCAGGACTTCTTCAGGGAATATATGATATTTGTCAGGAAAAGGGCGATACATATACAAATGCAGAGCAATTATTGAATCAAACAATGGTTCTATTGAGTAATAGCCGAAGAGTTCAACTCTCACCAGATTTACTTGCCGATCAACTTTTGGAATTAGCAAATGATGGGATTGTAGTTGCAGAAGAAAATAGAATATACTTGAGAAAATATTATGAGTCCGAGTGGCGAATTGCTGAGAGAATTAAAGAGATTAAGGAAACAAAAATTAAAATTGACAGTGGTTTTGAAAATGAATTTGCACAATTGATAGAAAAAGTTGAAGAACAGCTTGGGATAAAATATGGGATTGATCAGATTAAGGCAATCAAAGAAGCACTCCAATCCAAAATCTATTTGCTGACGGGCGGGCCTGGAACAGGAAAGACAACTATTATTAATGGTATTGTAGCGATTTATGCTGCATTGAAAGACATTTCGTTAGACATCAATGAATATAAGAATGAACAATTTCCAATTCTTTTAGCTGCACCAACAGGTAGAGCATCTAAAAGAATGAATGAAACAACAGGACTGCCTGCTAGCACGATTCATCGTTTATTAGGATTGAGCAGTGGTGATGAAGACGAACGTGAGCACAATCAATTGGAAGGAAGTTTATTGATTGTTGATGAAATGTCTATGGTGGATACAGGATTATTCGATACCTTAATGGATGCCATTCCAACAAATATGCAGGTTATCTTTGTTGGTGATAAAGACCAATTACCTTCAGTGGGACCAGGGCAAGTATTTGCCGATTTGTTGGCAAGTCCAGATTTGCCTAAGATTGAATTGAAAGCAATCTATCGTCAAGAAAATGAATCTTCAGTTATTACTTTGGCACATGCAATTAAGAATGGAACTTTGCCGACTGATATCAAACAAGGTAAGAGTGATCGCTCGTTCATTGAATGCAATGCTTATCAGATTGAGAATGTAGTCCGCCAAGTGGTTGAAAAGGCCAAGTCTAAGGGATTCAAAACACGAGATTTTCAAATACTGGCTCCTATGTATCGAGGACCTGCTGGAATTGACAAGTTAAATGAGATGTTACAAGAAATCTTAAATCCCCATGTTACAGGAAAGAAACAAGTTGAGTTTAACAAACTGCATTTTAGAATTGGTGATAAGGTGTTGCATCTCGTAAATTCACCTGAAAATAATATATTTAATGGAGACATTGGTGAAATTGTGGGGATTGTTACTGCTAAGGAAAGCAAGGATCATCAGGAGTCTTTGATAATTGATTTTGATGATAATGAGGTTGAATTTAAGCGTAAAGATTGGATAAAAATCCGTTTAGCCTATTGTATATCAATTCATAAAGCACAGGGCAGTGAGTTTAAAATGGTTATTTTGCCAATGGTCCAGCAATATACTAGGATGCTTAATCGTAATCTTTTATATACTGCAGTCACACGAGCCAAAGATTTTTTGATTCTATTGGGTGAGCCAGCTGCGTATATGAGTAGTGTTAAACAAGTTGCAATTAATCGAGAAACGACACTTGTTAAACGGTTAACAGCTGTTTTTAGTCCATCAGAAGGCAATAACGATAGTAAAGCAGAAGAAAGTGTTTCAGAAAAAAGAGAAGATTATGTAACTAATACCATTTTAACAGTGGATTTAATAAATAGCGGGAAGATTGACCCAATGATTGGAATGGGTGAAATTACACCAGCCTCTTTTTGAATAATTTAAAAAATAAGAAGAGTAACTTCAAGATTGAAGCTGCTTCTTCTTATTTTTTTTATTATGAATTACTTTTTTCTGAGATAGAAACACTGTCGACATCAAACCAGAATGGGTAAGAAAAAGATTTAAGATATGCATCATAAAATTTATTAATAAGTTGTCGATTATCAATTTGGCTAAATTCAAGTGAATTTATTACGAGATGAATCTTTTTTTGCTCAAAAGAATGAACGAAAGGAACTTTTGACGTTAATTTAAATTTCCTAGCAAGAATGACAAACCAATAAGAAAATGGATTTAAATTAGTTATTATTTCAAGCTGAAGATTATTTGGCTCTGCTGAATTTTCGTCATCCAAAAAAGGCTGATTTTTAACATGAATTGAAAAAGAGCTTTTAAAGAAGTTATACTTTTGCGAGAGTCTTGTGGTAACAGAAAAAGCTTCTTGATTAATGAATGCATCTGTCATTGCACAAAATTCTGCAATAAATGTCAAATGATATTTGACAAGTAGACTATAGAATTTTGAACTTTTGATAAGACTTGTCACATAAGCACTAAAACCAACAATAAGTTCATCAGTAAAAATTTGTTCATTTGTGCCCTGTGCGTTTTCGACTAACCCTAAATTATAAGAAGTAGGGTGCACAGAATTTAAGATTTGTTTTAATGCAGTTACTGGATTAGATGAAACTCCAATTTTAGTAGCAAAGTTATTTTTTTCATTAATCAAGATAAATGCGATTGGGACCTGTTTTTTATTATTCTTACGTAATTTTGCAAGGATATCCAGAAAGAGAGTCGAAGGTCCAACTGAAACTACGACGATATTATCTTTGTCCTCGGTATTATTTAGTGCTTTTTTCAAAAGATTCCCAATGTGACGGTTATCACTGATAAATACAGCTTTATAATTAATTGCTTGACGTTGTAATTCGCTTTCCAAGGTGCCCCAAACACTGTTGGAATCACTTTTTAGAAAGTGATTGTCAATGAAGAAAAGAAAGTTCTTCAAAGTAATCCTCCTTCCTATTTTTGTTCACCCAAGATATTATAACCGTCTAGAGAGTATTCTGTGTAATAATTATTATTTTTTATAAAAATAATAATTATTCATGAATGTTAGAACAAAACAATATTTATAACTAGCAAAGAGGCTGCCACAAAACAATTGTTTTGTTACAGCCCCTTTAGTTGATAAAATAACAACTACACAATTACAAGCATTGGTATAATCATTGGATAACGTTCAGTTTGTTCAAATAAGAATGCCCTTAAGTCCTCAATGATTGCATCTTTCAACATTAACTCACTCAAATTTGGTTTCCCTAAATTTTTGCGAATTACATGAAAAAGACGTTTTCGGCCACGTTCTATTAATTCACCAGATTCACGCATATAAATGAATCCACGAGATAATAAATCAGGACCAGCTAAGATTTCTTTTTTCGAAAGATCAAGTGTTGCAACAACAATTACTAAACCTTCCTCAGAGAGGACCTTACGATCACGTAATACAACATTACCGATATCACCAACGCCTGAGCCATCAACGTAAACATCATTTGCATTGAAGTGTCCAGCCATGCGAGCAGAATCTTTTGTGAGTGCTAAAACATCCCCGTTTTCCATAATAAATGAATTGTCGAGAGGGACATCACATTTTTCAGCAAGTTCCGTGTGAATTTTTAACATTCGATACTCACCATGAACAGGTACAAAATATTTTGGTTTCATCAAACGTAGCATTAATTTTTGCTCTTCTTGACCACCATGACCAGAAGCATGAATATTATTTACTTTACCATGAATAACTTCAGCTCCTGCTTCCTCTAATTCATTGATAACATGATTAACACTCAAGGTGTTTCCTGGAATAGGTGAACTTGAGAAAATAACAGTATCACCGGGCTGGATTGCAACTTGTCTGTGCGTTCCATTAGCAATTCGGCTTAACGCTGCCATAGGTTCACCTTGGGAACCAGTACAAAGAATCATGACCTTATTTGCAGGAAGACTATTAATTTCTCGTGCATCAACGAGTGCATCATCAGGAATATTAAGGTAGCCTAGTTCTCGTCCATTGACAATTGCTGCCTCCATACTTCTTCCAAAAACAGCAATTTTACGTCCTTTTGCTAGTGCAGCTTCAGCAGCCTGTTGAACACGCGAAATGTTGGAGGCAAAGGTTGCAAAGATAATACGTCCTTCAACCTTTTCAAAGATATGTCTAATAGACTTACCTACCCAGCGTTCAGACTTGGTAAAATTAGGAATTTCAGCATTTGTGCTATCAGATAAAAGACACAAGACACCATCGCTACCTAATTTGGCCATCCTTTGTAAATTAGGTGGCTGATTCGTCACAGGTGTTAAGTCGAATTTATAGTCACCAGTAACTACAACTGTCCCACTAGGTGTTTTAACAGCCACACCTAATGTATCAGGAATTGAATGAGTAGTTCTAAAAAATGAAACACTTGTCTTCCGGAATTTTAGCACTGTATCTTCATCAATTTCATGTAGCTCAGTAGTTCTTAACAATCCATGTTCTTCAAGTTTTCCTTTGATGAGTGCAAGTGCTAAAGGACCGGCATAAATAGGTACATTAACTTGTTTTAGTAAATAAGGGATACCGCCAATATGGTCTTCATGACCATGCGTAATAACAAGAGCTTTGATTTTTTGCTGATTGGCAACAAGATATTGGTAGTCGGGTATAACATAGTCTATACCTAATAATTCATCTTCTGGAAATTTTATTCCAGCATCGACAACAATAATCTCATCTTGAAATTGAACACCATAAGTGTTCTTCCCAATTTCCCCTAAGCCACCAACAGCAAAAACCGCAGTCTCGTTGTTTTTGACACTAGGCTTCTTCATTATTGAACTCCGTTATTTTAAAATCAGGGTTTTGTTGCTCATATTCAAGAGCTTTGGGGCTTAGCTCTTCAAGGTATTCAATATTATAGTCAGTTTGTTCTTCAACTGTACTTCTCGCAATGACTTCGGAAACCGACTCAATGTAAAGTGATTGAGTGTTTTCACGACGTGGATTAAATTTTGTAGTTGGTTGATAAAATACTTTGTAAATCATAAAATAATAACTCCTTAAATATATTAAATTCTGTTGCTTCTACCTTTAGTAGAACACAATAGGTTGTAACTTCTATCTGCAATTCCGAACATGGATTGTATACACAATAATTGTATCTATTTTAGCATAGACTTATCTAGAAGTATATAAAGTAGGCTTTAACTTTTGAAATTAACAGTTAGTTAATAATGTTTTCTAAATACACGTGTTATAATTGTTTCGAAAGTCGGGGTGAGACAAGTGTTACACATTACAACTTGGATGATAGTGGTTTTAGTTATTTTGTTTAGTATATTAGCGATTATGCGTAATATTAAGACAAAAACAAATGCTAAATTACAAAAGAAAAATAAAGATATAACAGATGCTGCCTTTGCTGCAAGTCTTGAACGTCTGGGACTTATGAAAAATGAAATTAAATTGGAAATTAGCACTTCTAGGCTTTCAGATGTCTGGGGTAGTGGTGTAATGGCTTATGAATATGAGGTTGATGTTAGTCATAAGTTAATTGATGATGAGTTTCGAGCAGAGCTCACACAATATATGCAGGAGTATGCTCAAAAAAAAGACTTAGAGAGATATGATAATTTTCCTGTGTTTGTAGTATCAGATTTATGGCAAGAAGGTAACCTTTTGAGAGTTGATATTACGTATGCTATAAATGCGAGGACAGTTAATTATTTAAGAGATATTCGTAGGGTAGATTAAGAAAAAACAAATTACAAAACAAAACCACCACAAATACTTGTCGTCTATGCTGTTATAAGCAGTAGACAGTTTTGCATTTATGGTGGTTTTTAATAATTTTGTTATGTTGCAAGTAAAGGTTTCTAATTAGCCAATTAAAATAGTTGAAGGATCTGTTTCAAATGGATTTTTCTTATTGATATGATCGTAAAAAAGTATTCCATTGAGATGATCGATCTCATGTTGACATACAATAGCAACATAATCACGTAGTTTTTCGACATGTTTATTTCCATCTAAATCGTACCAGCGTAAAGTGATACGATCATGTCTAGGAACATATCCAGGAACTTCACGGTCAACTGAGAGACAGCCTTCTCCTTCTGAGAGTGCAGCCATTCTGACTGATTCACTTAAGATGGTCGGATTAACTAAAACATGTTTGAAAAGAGGGGCACCATTCTCATCAGGAACAAGGACTGCTGTCATTCGAAGTGAAACATCCACTTGTGGAGCAGCTAAACCAACTCCAGCACGCAATTTGTATTTTTCAGCAATTTCAGGATCTTGGCTATTTTCAAGAAATTCCATCATTTTTCCTGCAAGTTCTTTGTTTTCAGCATTCATCGGGAAAGTTACTGCTTTTGCACGAGCACGCAACGTTGGGTTACCTTCGCGAATAATATTTTCCATGGTTATCAAAATAAAAGCCTCCGTTTTTTCTAATCGCCTTCTATTATAGCTTATTTGAAACTGATAATGAAACACTTTTGCTAAAAGTTGTGTATATATATTTTTAAGTTCGATGTATGTGTATAATGTAAAGAGGATATAGACTAATGGAAGGATACATTTATTATGCAAATACCAAATAATTTTGAATACCCTTTATTACCTGAGTGGAGTACAAATGAAATTGTTGCAGTAACAGATTTTTATCAAATAGTTGAAAAGCTATATACTGCTAAGGTTGAACGTGAAGATTTTTTGAAAAAATATCAAGCTTATCAAAAAGCTGTTCCTATGAAAATGAATCAAAAAAAAATTGATCGCGCTTTTTGTGATGAAACTGGAATGAGTATATATCAAGCAACTAAGTTTGTCCTAAGTAATAATAAAAAATTTTTACATCTTGATGTTGTTGCTAGGTAGGAGGTTTTGAGGTGATGGAATCACTTGAATATCTGGATATAGTTGTTAGGGGCTGGATGCATGATGCTCGAAACAAAATACTAGCAGCTTTTAATAAGGATTTAGACGTGTGGACTAAAAGTGGAAGAAATGATTTAGTTACAAATATCGACAAAGAAATTGAAAAAATTTATAGCAAAAACATCCGCTTGTTGTTTCCTGAAGCTAATATCATCGGTGAAGAATCTTTTACACAAGGTGATCTGAATATGAATGGAATGACATGGTTTATTGACCCAATTGATGGAACAATGAATTTTGTCAAGCAACATTGTCATTTTGCTAGTATGTTAGCAATTTATGAAAATGGCAAGGGCGTAAGAGGGTATATTTACGATGTTGTTGGGGATAAATTATATTGGGGTGGCCCTGACGTGGGTGTATTTTGCAATAACGAGAAAATGAAGGACCCCAGTAATACTGTTTTAAGGGATGGACTAATTGGAATTGGAGCACCATACCTTATTCATAACTTTTGCAACTTACAAGCAGTTGCTTTAGCAAGTAGCGGTACACGAATGTATGGGAGTGCAGGAATTCAGATTATACATGTGATTGAGGGAAAATGTGTTGGGTATGTATCTTATTTAAGACCATGGGATTTTGCAGCTGGGAGAGTTTTAGCAGAGACTCTTGGATTAAGTATGAAAAAGATTGACGGAACCCCCTTAAATATGCTAGTATCTAGTGATGTACTAGTAGCTACAAAGAATGCTCAAAAGGACATAGCAAAACTTACCAAAAAAAGTTAGCTGGTCATGGGCTGTGACTGAGGTCACAGTTTTTTTATGCTAAACAATGAAAATTTGTTTTTACTTATTTTCATTTGCCTTGACCTAAAGATGCTAGTAAGTAATGAGTAAGTAATTTGTAAACAGAGATATAAATTTGAAGGGAAGAAAAAAATTTGAAAACACGTGATGATATCCGTAACGTTGCTATTATTGCCCATGTTGACCATGGTAAAACAACTTTGGTTAATGAGTTATTGAAACAATCGGATACTTTAGATGAACATACTGAAATTGATGATCGTGCTCTTGATTCAAATGCAATTGAAAAGGAACGTGGAATCACAATCCTCTCTAAGAACACAGCTGTTAAATATAATGGCAAACAAATTAACATTTTAGATACACCAGGACATGCCGATTTTGGTGGTGAAGTTGAACGTATCATGAAAATGGTTGATGGTGTGTTGCTGATTGTTGATGCGTTTGAAGGTACAATGCCTCAGACACGTTTCGTTTTGAAAAAAGCATTGGAACAGCATTTAACACCAATTGTTGTTATTAATAAAATCGATCGCCCTGGTGCTCGTCCCGAAGAAGTTGTGGATGAAGTCTTAGATTTATTTATTGAATTGGGTGCTGAAGAAGATCAACTAGAATTTCCTGTTATCTATGCTTCTGCTGTTAACGGAACATCGTCATTGGATTCAGATGTGGCAACACAAGAACATACGATGGACCCAATTTTCAATTCAATTATCGAAACAATTCCTGCTCCAGTTGATAATTCTGATGAACCATTACAATTCCAAGTTTCAATGCTTGACTATAATGAATTTGTTGGACGTATCGGAATTGGACGTGTATTTCGTGGGAAAATTAAGGTCGGAGATCAAGTTACTGTTTTGAAACTTGATGGCTCAAAGAAGAACTTCCGTGTTACTAAGCTCTTTGGTTTCTTCGGGTTAAAACGTTTAGAGATTGAAAATGCGCAAGCAGGGGACTTAATAGCAATTTCTGGAATGGAAGATATTTTCGTTGGTGAAACAGTTTGCCCAGTAGATGCACCAGAAGCATTACCTGTTTTACGTATTGATCCTCCTACTTTGCAGATGACTTTCAGAACTAACGATTCTCCATTTGTTGGTAATGAAGGAGATTCAGTTACTGCTCGTAAGTTAGAAGATCGTCTCAAAATGCAATTGCATACGGATGTTTCTTTACGCGTTGAGGATACTGATTCACCAGATGCTTGGGTTGTTTCGGGACGTGGGGAACTTCATCTCTCAATTTTAATTGAGACATTGCGTCGTGAAGGGTTTGAACTCGCGGTTTCAAGACCACAAGTTATTTATCGTGATTTTGATGGTCAAACATGTGAACCATACGAAAATGTTATTATTGATACACCTGATGAATATTCTGGTGCGGTTATTGATTCATTGGCTCAACGTAAGGGCGAAATGGTTAATATGGAAACAAATGCAAATGGACAGACACGTTTAACATTCTCTGCTCCTACCCGTGGATTAATTGGTTACGATTCACAATTTCTTTCCATGACACGTGGTTATGGTATTTTTAACCATACTTTCTCAGAATACAAGCCTGTTATCCGTAACTGGGAACCTGGTCGTCGTAATGGTGCTTTGGTATCAATTAACCGTGGCAAAGTTACAACATATGCTGTCATGGGTGTTGAAGATCGTGGAACGATTTTCGTTGATCCAGGAACTGAAATCTATGAAGGCATGATTGTTGGTGCTAGTTCACGTGAACGCGATATTTCTGTTAACGTTACAAAGGGTAAGAATATGACTAATGTTCGTTCTTCTAATAAAGATCAAACTGCGTCGATTAAGAAACCAACTCATTTTACGTTAGAAGAATCACTTGAATTCTTGAATGAAGATGAATTATTAGAGATTACTCCTGAAAATATTCGTTTGCGTAAAAGAATTCTTGAAACCAATGCCCGTGAAAAGGCTGCAAAACAAAAGAAAATTGCTACACGCAAAGATTAATTAAATAACGGATGAGAATGTAATCAGGGTTAGAATTTTGAGTATCAACTTAAAATTACGAACATAGTGATTGTTTTGCTATGAGTAATTCAAAGTTAGACAGAGAATTTTGATTTATAAAATACATTCATTCGTAATAAATAGCGAGGCTGGATCAAAAGTTAATTTTGATTTAGCCTCGCTATTTATTATGGGTTGATATGTTGGACCTTTAGCAAAATAAATAATGAAGAATGTTTCTTTTTATTTCATAAATGTCTCTAATAAAATAATAGAGTTCGTAAAACAAAGCAAATAATGATGTTTTTGATATAAATTAATTGAAAAATACGAATTTTGGTTACATAATAAAACACAGAGGCAGAGTCCAATTTAACACTTAGTTCTGCCAGTATATTTCAAGAAAAAAACTAGTATGCTATAATTACCCTATATTTAGGAAGGGGGCAGCAATATTGCAGGAAATTGTAACGAGACAGGAAATGCTGAAAATTCTGCAAGCTGATTCTGAGAAAATTCGGGTGTTACTAGATAAACAACGAAATTTGTTGTGCTTGTCTCAGTGCCCTGCTTTTGAAGAAGTCGCAGATACACAACTTTTTGGATTTTCAAAAGAAGTTCATTTAGCTGAACGCTGTGGCTTGATCACTCTGAATGAAGCTCAACAAATGATTCAGGATTTAGAACATCTACTTTCAAGCATTTATGTTTCAGTGGGAGAGGATGAATAGGATCTGAATGTCATGAGAAAATTTAGAGATAAGATGAGGTATTTTGATTTTTATTTATTTGTACCTTACATAGTTTTGTGTTGTATTGGTGCAGTTATGGTGTATTCTGCCAGTTCAATAAATCTCTCGTATGCTGGTGCGTCTACTAATACGTACCTAATGAAACAACTAATTTATGTGGTGATGGGTTTAGGTTGCATTTTCTTTTCAATAATGATTCCAACTAAGAAGTTAGCTCACCGTAACTTTATAATGATTGGTTTTTTTGCGCTGGTAATCTTGCTGCTGTATGCCAAATTTTTTACAACTGCAGTTAATGGCGCTAATGGCTGGATTAACTTAAAATTGTTTAGTTTTCAACCAGCAGAGCTTTGTAAATTATATTTAGTATTATTTATGGCACAACTTGTGTCTAATCGTGAGTACTCAGTAAGTACTCTGAATATCAAGCCTAGTCGAAAGCCAGCTGTTTTAGTTGTCATCTTGCTGTGTCTCGTTTTGATAGAACCTGATTTGGGTGGCTTTTCAATCAATGCCTTTATTGTTTTGTTAATGTATTTTGCAAGTGGCAGAGATTATCGCAAGTCATTACTTTACTTGTCAGGAATTTTGGGCTCAATAATAGTTGTGGTTCAACTTTTACGTTTTTGGGATCCAGCTCCCTTAAAAGGAACAAAAATCGAGTATATGTATGCTAGATTAACCGCATTTTATAATCCCTTTAAGGTTTCCTCAACGAGTGGACAGCAATTAATTAATTCTTATTATGCAATAAGTAATGGAGGCTTATTTGGAGTAGGGCTTGGTAATAGTGTTCAAAAAAGGGGTTACCTACCTGAACCATATACAGATTTTATTATAGCAATTATTAGTGAAGAGCTTGGAGCAATAGGTGTTATGGTTGTTTTACTTTTGATTACTTGGATTATTTTGCGGATTTTCCTAATTGGAATTAGGGCAAATAGTTCATATGAAACGATGATTTGTTATGGAATTGGAACCTTCATGGGAGTTGAAACCTTGTTTAATATTGGTGCAGTTAATGGATTATTGCCAATTACAGGGGTTACTTTTCCATTCGTATCTTATGGTGGTTCAAGTATGATTGTTTTATCACTTGCATTAGGAATAGTAATAAATATTTCGATTAATCAAAAGAAAAATCGAAAATAAAAGGTCTAATTTATTAATAGCATTTTTTGTGATCTCAGAGATTCATTATTCAATTCAAGAAAGTGGGATTCTAATGAAAAAAATATTAATTGCAAACCGTGGCGAAATTGCAATTCGGATAATTCGTGCATGTCAAGAACTTAAGATGAAAACTGTTGCTGTATATGCTAAAGAAGATGAGTTTTCTGTTCATCGATTTAAGGCAGATGAAGCTTACCAAATTGGTGCGGGTAAAAAACCAATTGAAGCTTATTTAGATATAGATGATATTATCAGAGTTGCAAAAGAAACAGGTGCGGATGCAGTTCATCCTGGGTATGGTTTTTTGGCTGAGAATGAGACTTTTGCACAAAAATGTGAAGAGGCAGGCATAATATTCATTGGTCCTACTAAGGAGCAATTGGCAATTTTTGGAGACAAGGTTAAAGCCAAAAAGGCTGCACACGATGCTGGGTTACAGACAATTCCAGGTAGTGATGGACCAGTTTATAGTTTAGAAGAAGTTCAAGAGTTCACCAAGAAGCACGGATATCCTATTATGGTTAAAGCTGCTTTAGGCGGCGGTGGACGTGGAATGAGAATTATAAATGATGAATCAGAAATTAAGGAAAGTTTTAGCAGAGCACAGAGTGAAGCAAAGCAATCATTTGGGGATGAAGAGTTATATATTGAAAAATATTTAAAGAATCCTAAACATATTGAGGTTCAAGTTTTGGCTGATCAGCACGGAAATGTTGTTCACTTGTTTGAACGTGATTGCTCGGTCCAAAGAAGGCATCAAAAAGTCATTGAAGTAGCACCAAGTTCGTTAAGTAATGAACGTAGATTAGAAATTTGTGAAGCAGCTGTTTCTTTGATGAAGAGCGTGCATTATCAAAATGCAGGGACTGTTGAGTTTTTAGTTACTGCTACAGACTTTTATTTTATTGAGGTCAATCCACGTGTCCAAGTTGAACATACAATCACTGAGATGATAACAGGTATTGATATCGTTCAGTCACAAATTTTAATTGCTGCAGGTGCAGATCTGTTTAACGATTTGGAAATTCCAAGACAAGATAAATTAAATTTTCACGGACACGCTATTCAGTGCAGAGTAACGACTGAAGATCCCGAGAATAACTTTATGCCTGATACAGGTAAGATCGAAACTTACCGTTCTCCAGGTGGTTTTGGAGTGCGCTTGGATGGTGGCAATGCCTATGCCGGCGCTGTAATTAGTCCTTACTTTGACTCATTGTTAGTTAAGGCTTGTGTTCAGGCGCGAACCTTTAACGGTGCAGTTTTGAAGATGAATCGTGTCTTAGATGAATTTAGGATCAGAGGTATTAAAACTAATATTCCTTTTATGCGCAATGTGATTAATCATCCAGATTTCATTTCTGGAAAAGCACATACAACATTTATTGATTCAACTCCCGAGTTGTTCCATTTGACGCATCCTAAAAATACACCAAATCAATTATTAAAGTATATTGCGGATATTACGGTCAATGGTTTTCCAGGTACTGAAAGACATGAAAAGATTTTTGTTCCTAAAATTCAAATCACAGATGATTTTGATGCTGCTAGCAAACATAAAAATGCAAAAACTGTGTTGGACAATGAAGGTGCAACTGAAGCAATGAGTTGGGTAAGACAACAGAATAAATTATTGTTGACGGATACCTCGATGCGTGATGCACATCAAAGCCTTTTTGCAACGAGAATGCGGACAAAAGATATGATGCCAGTTGCAAGAGCATTTGATAATGCACTACCTAATGTATTTTCTGCAGAAGTCTGGGGCGGAGCGACCTTTGATGTTGCTTATCGTTTCTTGGATGAAGACCCATGGGAAAGACTTAAAAAAATTCGTAAGGTGATGCCAAATACTTTATTACAAATGTTGTTTAGGGGTTCTAATGCCGTTGGGTACAAAAACTATCCAGATAATGTGTTGCAACGTTTTATTAAAAAGAGTGCTACAGACGGAATCGATGTTTTTCGTATTTTTGATAGTTTAAATTGGGTAACACAGATGGAAAAGAGTATTCAGTTTGTTCGAGACACTGGCAAAATTGCCGAAGGAACAATGTGTTATACAGGTGATGTCTTAAATCCAGCAGAACATAAATATGATTTACAGTATTATCGGACATTGGCAAAAGATTTAGTATCTGCGGGCTCACAGATAATCGGAATTAAAGATATGGCTGGGTTACTTAAACCACAGGCAGCCTATGAATTGATTTCAACATTGAAGGAAGACTTAGATGTTCCAATCCATTTGCACACGCATGATACAACTGGAAATGGGATAGCAACATACTTGCAGGCTACAAAAGCCGGAGTTGATATTGTAGATGTTGCTGCAAGTGCGCTTTCAGGAACGACAAGTCAGCCAAGTATGAGCAGTTTGTATTATGCGTTGGCGGGAAATAAGCGACAGCCTGAGCTTAATATTGAAAATGTTGAGAAGATTAATCGCTACTGGTTAGGCGTTAAGCCTTTTTATCAAGATTTCATGAACGGAATCACAGCACCACAAACAGATATTTATGAAACAGAAATGCCAGGTGGGCAATATTCAAATCTACAACAGCAGGCAAAAGCTTTAGGAATTAAAGACTTTGAAGAAGTTAAGAAAACTTATAAAGAAGTTAATGCGTTGTTAGGTGATATTGTAAAAGTAACACCGAGTTCAAAGGTTGTTGGAGATTTTGCAATATTTATGATTCAAAACAAATTAGATTCAGAGAATATTTTTGAACGTGGAAAGACTTTGGATTTTCCAGAATCTGTTGTCAACTTTTTTGCGGGTGACTTAGGTCAACCAGTTGGTGGATTTCCAAAAGAATTACAAAAAGTTGTTCTAAAGGATCGTAAACCGATTACAGTCCGACCTGGCAGTTTAGCTGAGCCAATTGATTTCGCAAAGAAGAATAATGAATTAAGAGAAAAATTAAAGCATTTGCCTACGGAAGAAGAATTATTGAGTTATTTGTTATACCCAGATGTGTTTGTTGATTATACAAAAGCGGTAGAAAACTTTGGAGATTTATCGCCTTTGGATACGACAACGTTCTATCAAGGAATGCGAACGGAAGAAACTGTTCACATTGAACGAGGAAAAGGGCAAACCTTGATTGTTAAGCTAGCTTCAATTGGTGAAGCGGATGAAGATGGTAAGCGAATTCTATACTTTGTGGTAAATGGTCAGGATCAGCAAATTGTGATACAAGACAAAAGTAAAAAAGGCAAAATTAAGAAAATTTTGAAGGCTGAACCAACTAATCCAAAGCATATTGGGGCAACTCTTAGTGGCTCTGTCTTAAGTGTACTAGTTTCAAAGGGGCAAGTTGTAAAGAAAGGTGTTCCTTTGATTGTAACCGAAGCGATGAAGATGGAGACAACGATCAAAGCACCAACAGATGGCAAAATAACGCATATTTATGTTAAGGCTGGAGATATTTTAGAAACACAAGATTTGTTGGTTGAAATAGAACCCATAAAAGGCTAAAAATGAAAATAAAATTTATCTTGAGAACGATACGAAATTTTATATTGGTATTACTCTTCTTGTTGTTTATCATGTACAGCAGTGCTGTTTATAGTGACAAAAATGCTAAGGATAAACATCAAAGAAATACTGAAAGAGTACAAAAAGTAAGTTCGAGGTTGACTACACCAAAAATAATGCGTATTAAAACACAAGGGTTTGCAAGTTATATTGGGATGGACATTAATAAATTTGAAGAAAAGTTTGGCCAACCACAAGAAACTATGGATAGTGCAATAAATGTGAAATGGTTACTCTATAATCTTGATTCATCTAATTATTTGAAGGTTGGAATTGATCAATATACACAAAAGGTATGTTCGATAGTTTTAGCTGGAGATATGTCAGATAGCAATTCAAAAATAAAAGTGGGCATGACTATTAGACAACTCTTGAAATTGTCAACTTTATATGCAAATTTTGAAGTTTCGTATCGTGAAGAGAATTTTCAGTTTGAATTATCAGAAAATGATTTGAATAATCATCCCCTAATTGGTTTTGAAAATGGAAGTTATGTAATACCTTACTTACAACCTGATTCTAAAAAAGTAATAGCTCTGGAATTTTTAGATACTGGTATGCTTCTTAAAAAAAATATTTATCAGATTGTTTCACAAACGCCAATTCCTTCACAATACCAGGGGGAAACAAATTGGGATCAATTAGATATTATGGTTCCATATGATTTGATGCAGATGATTAATGCTAAAAGAATAGTAGTGGAAAATCCAACATTACCAATAGGTGATTCGCTGACACAAAATGCCCAAAGTATAATTAATCTATTAGAAAAGAATCCAAAACATTATCTAAAGAAAAGTTATGCTAATTTATTAAAAGATATTACGAGTGGGAATGTTGGGCGAAATAATTTCTTGAGTTTAAATCCAAGTAACTTTTCGAAGAAATTGTATCAGGATAGTGGGTTAGATAATAAAAATACTGAGGTGTATATTATTTTTCCTTTTTACAACGCAACAACTTTTTTTGAGAATACAGAATTACAAAAAAATGTCTGGTATAATTTGATTGATAATAAAACCAAAAAAATAGGAATTGCTTATGATCAAGGTTTGCTTGTGATAATCATTAACAAAGGTGGAAACTAATGAGTTTAGAATTGAATGAGAGACAAGGGGTCATTGTTTACTTGTATCATTTGAAGAATAGTAGACAGTTACGCAGATTTGGCACTATTCATTATGTTTCAAGAAAGATGAAATATGTAATCTTGTATACTGATAGAATAAAGGTCCCTGAGACTGTTACTAGGCTTTCGGGGATGCGCTACGTGAGAAAGGTAATGGTTTCTCCTTTGCCTGATGTTGAAATAAGTTTTGCAGATACAGTTGGCAAGATGTATAAGCTGACTGATGAAGATCGAGAAAAATATAAAAATAATAAAGAGTGAAATTATGAGAATTATAGCCGGTAGTTATGGTGGGAGAAGATTAAAGGCAGTTCCAGGTATGAAGACGAGGCCAACAACTGATAAAGTCAAAGAATCCATGTTCAATATAATTGGTCCATACTTTGAGGGTGGAACGGGACTTGATTTGTTTGCAGGAAGTGGTGGGTTGAGTATTGAAGCTGTTTCTCGAGGACTTGCACATGCATATTTGGTAGATCGTCAATATCAAGCAATTAAAACAATTAATGAGAATATTGCGGTTACCAAAGAACCAGAAAAATTTACAGTTTTTAAGAGTGATGCAGAAAAGATACTGAATAAATTACATTCCGAGAAAATATCTGTGGACTACCTTTTTTTAGATCCACCATATAAACAGCAAAAAATCCTACTGTTATTAACTAAAATTGTTGAATTACAATTACTTAATAAAAATGCAGTTATTATTTGTGAGACTGACCAGATTGCCCAGTTGCCAGATATTATTCCGAACTTTGAGTTAACTAGGCGTGCTGATTATGGAATTACAGAAGTGGTAATTTACCGATACAGGGGTGAATAATTATGAAGGCAGTTTTCCCAGGGAGTTTTGATCCAATTACATGTGGACATCTTGATTTAATTAAGCGAGCTTCTTTAATTTTTGATGAGATCGTTGTATTAGTGATGACCAATACCAATAAATCTGGGCTTTTTTCAAATGTAGAAAGAGTAGCACTGATCGAAAATGAGGTTCGGAATATCGAAAATGTTGCAGTAGAGTCGCGTGAAAATGTTTTGACTGTTCAGGCAGCTAAAGATTTACAGGCACAAGTAATCCTAAGAGGACTCAGAAGTAGTCGCGATTTTTTATATGAGACAGATATAGCAGCAATTAATAAAAAATTGAGTCCGGGGTTAGAAACACTTTTCATTCCTACTGATAAGGACTATGGTCATATTTCGTCCAGTTTGATAAAAGAAGTAGCGAAGTTTGGTGGAAACTTAGATGGATTGGTACCGTTAAATGTTGAGGCGGCATTGAAGGATAAACTTATATGAAAAAAATAAAAGTTTATGTATTAACATGCGTTGGAATTATTATTTTAGCCATCCTGTGTTTCTTACCCTTGCCGGTTTATTTGGAAACAGTTGGAAAAGCGGTTAATGTAGCTGATTATGTTAAAGTTAGTGGGAAAACCGATAAAACAAAAGGTAAGTTGATGTTAACCTATGTCAGTTTAGGAAGAGCTACACCATTGCTTTATTTGACTAGTTATCTGGATAAGTATACATCTCGTGTTCCTGAAGAAGAAATATCTGGAAATGAGTCGGACTCGGAGTTTGATAGAGTTCAAACGTATTATATGAACGATGCGGTAAATCAAGCTAAAGCAGTATCTTTACGTTTAGCACATAAGAAGTATCGACAAGAATACTTGGGAATATATGTAATGTCTATTCTTAAAAATTCAACTTTTAAGGGCAAACTTGAAATTGGTGACACAATCACAGCTGTAAATAATAAACATTTTAAAAGTACAGCTGATTTTATGAATTATGTGCGTGCACAAAAAAGAGGAACGTCACTTGAGGTAACCTATTTAAGAAAAGGAAAGCAAAAAAAGGTAGTTGGTAAAACTGTTAAGCTACCTGGAACAAATAGGAGCGGGATTGGTATTTCTCTCGCTGAAAGATCACGCATAATTAGTTCTACAAAAATAAAAACTAATATGGATGGAATTGGTGGCCCCTCTGCGGGATTGATGTTAGCACTTCAGATGTATTCACAGTTATCTGGAACTAATCTAAAACTAGGTCGTAATATTGCTGGAACTGGTACAATTTCAAGTGATGGTAAGATTGGTGATATTGGAGGAATTGATAAAAAGGTGATTGCAGCTGATCGTGCAGGAGCTAAGGTATTCTTTGCACCAAACAATCCAGTTTCTAAAGATGAAAAAAAAGTTGATCCCCAGGCAATATCAAATTATCAAGAAGCTAAAAATACTGTTAAAAAATCTAATTTGAAGATTAAAATTATTCCTGTTAAAGTTATTACAGATGCAGTTACTTATTTGAGTAAAAATAAATAATTCAAAAGGGGAGTGTTTAATGAGCATTTTAAGTTATATTTTAGTTGTTTTAGTAGCTCTTGAAGCAATTTTTATAATGTTACTAGAAATGTTTGCGGTAGAAAGCAAAATGTCACAGAAAGCTTTTGGCTTATCACCCGAATATTTAAGTCAGAAAGAAGCAAAAATTGCTATGGCTAACCAAGGACTATATAATGGATTTGTGGGAGTGGGAATTCTTGTAGTATTATTTGTTTTCCCTAGTAACGCAGTTTTTTATGGAGCATTGCTTTTTGTCGGCTTTGTTGTCATTGCGGCAATATATGGTTCATTAACAGTAAATCCTAAAGTTATTTTTTCACAAGGTTTACTTGCAATTTTGGCTGTTTTGTCATTATTGTTTACTTAATAAAAATAATAATCTTTATTGCTGTAAAGGTTTTCTGCTGAAATAAATAATTTTACACGTAATCAAAGTGACAAGAGAAGTGAGGTCAAAAGTTAAATTTTGACCTCACTTATTTATTTATTTCATATAAAAATATGATATAAGTCAAATTTTTGTAAAATCCTCATTTATATCATACTTACTTTGGACAAATGTAGTTTACAACTCAAGAATTCACGAAGTTAAGTCGGCTGCCCGCTTTGTATTATATTTTACAAAAAGAATTTTTTTGCGTAATTATTTAATAAGGAGGGAGGACTTGTGGACAAACTTTATGAATTATGGATTGATAATAAAAAATTATGCATTACGGTAATAATCATTTTTTTAGGATTAAGTAGTATTTTTATAGTATTTATATTGAAAAAAGAGTCAACAGAAAATAAAGATTCGCTCAACTTTTCAAAGAGTAGCAGTGAAACTGTAATAAAATCTGATACAAATACTGCAGATAAAGTAAAATCAAAAAAATCACAGGAAATTTCTATAGATATTAAAGGAGCCGTAAAGTATCCAGGTGTTTATGTTTTGAAAAATGGAGCCCGTGTAAATGAAATCGTAAAAAAAGCTGGTGGAATGCTTGAAAATGCAGATAATAATCAAGTAAATCTGGCACTAATTTTACAAGATCAAAATGTCGTTTATATTCCGTTTGAGGGAGAATTTTCTAATTCACTAACAACAACAGTACAAAGCAGTAGTAAAAATGTTACTGACACGACAGCAACAAGTAATGGACAGTCCGTTAGTGAATCTGAAACACATAAATATGATATTAATGAGGTTACTAAAGAAGAACTAGAGACAATCCCAGGAATAGGAGATAAGAAAGCAGAGCAGATACTTGCTTACAGAACAGAACATGGAAGAATTAATCAACTTGATGAATTAAAGGAGATCTCGGGTGTTGGTGATAAGACATTTGAAAAATTTCAGATGTACCTTGAAGTATCCCCATAATGTAACAAGTATTGCTGAAAAATTAATTCTGATATACTATTAAAATAATTGATTGGTGAGAGGTGAGAGTATGAAAGATAAAAGAATTCCATGGAATCAATATTTTATGATGCAGGCTGTCTTATTATCTTTACGGAGTACTTGTGAAAGACTTTCAGTTGGAGCAATACTTGTACGGGATAAGAGGGTTATTGCAGGTGGATATAATGGTTCAGTTTCTGGAGATGAACATTGTATTGAACATGGCTGCTATTTGGTTGATGGACATTGTGTTCGAACAATTCATGCTGAAATGAATGCAGTATTACAATGCGCTAAATTTGGTGTTGCAACTGATGGAGCCGAGGTTTATGTTACCGATTTTCCTTGTTTGCAGTGTACAAAAATGCTGTTACAATCTGGAATTAAAAAAATATGTTATTTGAGAAACTATCATAACGATGAATATGCATTAAAGTTGATGAAATTAAAAAATGTTGAAGTTGAGCAAGTTAAACTTGATGCCGCATATTTGCAAAAAGTAGCGACAGATTCGCTTTTTGAAAATATTAAGGAAATTAATTCATAAAAAATAATATTTTTCTTTTTGCAATGACTGCACTGATTCTCTGCTTTTTAAAATTTTCATTTAATTGGATTGTCTTGGCTCTCTTAATTTTTCTCTTATTTAGAATGATTGCACTAAGAAATATACCGATTTTCATGTCTTGGTTAGTCTTCGTGGTGCTTACATTATGCGTTCTCTTTGTGTGGCAAAAAGAGATGATATCGCGTTCTATAATTAATGAAACTGAGATAAAAGAACAGCATCTTTTTCTTTATCCTGATGAATTACAAGTTGATGGTGATTTGCTTAAATTTTCAGCTTTTTGGCTTGAAGGAAAACAAAAGGTTCAATCCTTTTATATTCTTAAATCGAAAAATGAAAAAAGAAAATTTCTTAACTACGAAAAAACTACTGTATTTTCATTTACAGGAACAATTAAGCTGTCTGATGAACCGACAAATGAAAATCAGTTTAATTACCAAGTGTTTTTGAAAACAAAAAATATAGCGAATGTGGTAAATATAACAAGATTTAATGAATTAGACAAAGAAGCGGCTAAAGTTATTTGGACGCCTACTTTTTTAGCCCATATTCATGATTTACGTAAGTATTTGTTGAATTTTCTTGGACATTCGCCACAACCACTTGCGGGATACAGTCAATTACTGCTACTCGGTTATTATGATTCTGATTTTAGTAATCCAGTCGAAATTATTAATAAGTTGGGATTATTGTATCTTTTCAGCTTGTCGGGAATGCATGTTTTTTATATTACTTCAGTATTCAAATGGCTTTTTGCCAAACTATATCTAACAGATGAGTTTTGTTCCTGGTTTTTATTAATAATATTACCATTATATGCAATTTTGGGTGGCCTTTCTGCTAGTCTCTTACGTTCAGTAATGATGAGTTGGATAATTTTGTTTGTTCAATTTTTTTTCAAGACACCAATTTCAGGAATTACGGTTGAGTCACTTGTTCTAATAATAAATTTATATTGGTGTCCCATGACTGTGTTCTCAATGGGTGCTCAATTGAGTTATTTATTGACATTTATTTTAATTATTAATCGAAAAAGTGGTCCAATTCGTTTAGGTCTTAAATTAACGGCGTATAGTATCCCTATTGTGTTGTGGAATACATATGAATGGAATTGGTTGACTACTTTTTTATCGGTCGCAATAGTACCTTTTTTTGAATGGATAATAATGCCTGCAGTTATTATTGGTGCAACTGTTCCTGTGTTAAATATTTTATGTAATCAAGTGCTTATAATATTTACCAAGATATTGTCTTTTCTTAGTTCCTGGCCACTTACATGGAATTATGGGAAACCACCGCTTTTTTTTGTAGTGTTTTGGATTATTTTATTACTACTTTTAGAAAAAAATAGAAATTCATGGAAAATCTATTCGTGTTTAACTGTATCTTTTATTCTTTGTGCAGTAATAGTAAAATTTCCTTTACAAAGCCAAGTAATTTATTTTGATATTGGTCAAGGCGATAGTACATTAATTACTGAGCAATTTAACAGGAGTATCACATTGGTAGATACTGGTGGTAAAGTTATATTCAATAATAATGAAAAATGGAAGAAACGGGAAGCTAAAACAACAGGAGAGACCATTATTGCAAACTACCTGCTTAGTAAAGGAATCAGTAAAATTGATAATCTCTTTTTGACGCATCAGGATACTGACCATGTTGGAAACTTTCCGTCTCTTGCTAAAAAAATAAAAATTAACCGGTTATTTGTGCCTGATGGTATGGAAAATATTGACTCATTTCGAACTCGTTTAGCGAAATCGACAATTGATACAAATAAGGTATATCCAATCTCTACTGCAAAGGTCGCTAAAATTGGAATTTTTAAAATTCTTCATCCTTTTACTAAAGGAGTAGGTAGTAATGAGGATTCAGTGGCTTTGAATTTCAAATTAAGGAATACTACGTTTGTTATAAGTGGGGATTTAGACCAGAAGGGTGAAAAAAAAGTAATTGATCTCTTTACAACACTTCAAGTTGATATTTTGAAGACGGGGCATCATGGTAGTAAGACATCTACAGCAAGAGAATATGTAGATAAATTAAGACCAAAATTTGCAGTAATTTCTGCAGGGCGAAATAATCATTATGGACATCCTAATAAAGAAACTTTAAAAACATTGGATAAATTTGGAGTACCTTATGTTAATACTGCAGATGTAGGGATGATTAAAGTAATTCCAACAGAAAATCATAGAGCAATAGTTGAAACTTTTTTAAAAGGAAACGGTGAGATTAGATGAAGATCAGTGAGTTATTTACAAAGATAGAGAAAAATACTTTTGATAATATTTATTTAATACTTGGAAAAGAAGAGTATATCCAAGAAAAAGTTATAAAAACGTTTGTAAAATGCATTCCTGAGGAAGAAAGAGCTATGAATATTGGACAATACGACATGGAAGTTAATTTGCTTACGGATGCATTAAATGATGCACTTTCAGCTCCTTTTTTCGGGGAAAAAAAATTAATAATTATCAAACGTCCACTCTTCTTAACAGCTGATAATAAAAAAGCAAAACTAGAGCAAAATACGGATGAACTTTTAAAGTATATTAAAAATCCTGAACCTAGAACAATATTATTACTTGTTGCTCCATATGAAAAACTTGATGAACGAAAAAAGATAACAAAACAATTATTAAAAAGTGTAACTTTGGTTGAAAGTGGGTATTCTTCTGAACAAGATACTTTAAAAGAAGTAAGCAAAATAATTAGTAAGAATGGTTATACTATTGAGGCTAAAGCATATGAATTATTGAAGATAAGAACGGAAGGTAAGCTATCACTAATTATGAATGAACTTCCTAAACTTTTTTTGTTAGCCTATAAAACAAAGATTATTAATGAAGAAATGATAAATAGAATGGTTGCTCGAACATTAGAACAAAATATTTTTGATTTAGGAGAACTAGTATTAAACGATAAAGTAGAATTGGCAATTGAAATGTATGCTGATTTGATTGAACAACATGAGGAACCGTTAAAAATCAATGCAATTCTAATTGGTCAAGTTAGATTATTGTTGCAAGTACAAATATTACAACAACATGGATATGCACAAGGAAATATTGCAAGTGCATTGAAAGTACATCCCTATAGAATTAAGTTGGCTTTACAAAATAATAGGAAGTATTCAAAGAAAATATTAAGTGAAAAGTATGCGGGACTAGTAAGACTAGAGGAACAGATGAAATCTTCACAAAAGGGCGCGGAACAATTATTCCAATTATTTATGTTAGGATATTTTTCAGAAAAAAGGTAATAAAAATGCCTTTTTTTGTACTATGGACGGATCTATTTAAAAACCAATGCATAAATTTAATGCCATACTTTTCCAATATCTTATGTCTTTTTGAAAAGTATAGGGTAGATATTTTTTACAATGTCAGTTTTTAAATGTTAGAAAATTTGGTCACGAAAAAACCCCAATACTGGTATTAAACCAATATCGAGGTTTTTATTCATGTTACTTTTTTATTATTTCGCTAAACGAGCTGCGAGACGTGACTTATCTCGAGCAGCTTTATTTGCTTTGATTAAACCTTTTGATTTAGCTTGATCGACAGCCTTAACAGCTGCTTTGTATAAATCTTCTACATTTTCGGCACCTGCTGTCTTAGCACTTTCGAACTTTTTAACAGCAGTACGCATTGAACTTAATTGAGAAGAATTACGAGCGCTAGCTTTTTCATTAGTAGTTACACGTTTAATAGCTGATTTGATAATTGGCAAAAATTTCACCTCCACATAACATGATTCCATACAGGTATCATAAAATATTCAACATAGGCTATTATACAAGAGCTTTGTTCACATTGCAATAAAAAAGTGAAAAAGTGTCAAGCAAATTTCCTTGACTCATTTTCTTAATCTTGTAGTTGAAATTGATTTCTAAAATGTGTATACTGTTTACTAGTGTTTAACACAGACCCTAGTCTCAGAGTGACGATGCTCACCAACGTTATTCCGGGGTAGAGGTGTCTTAAATTATGAAAGGTGGGGAAACAATATGGCAATCTCAAAGGAAAAGAAAACAGAGATTATGCAGAAATATGCTCGTCACGAAGGTGATACAGGTTCTGCAGAAGTTCAAATTGCAGTTTTGACATTTGATATTAATGAACTTAATGAGCATATTCGTTCACATAAGAAAGATTATGCTTCACAACGTGGATTGATGAAGAAAATCGGTCACCGTCGTAACTTATTAGCATATTTACGTGCTAACGATGTACAACGTTATCGTGAATTGATTAAGAGCTTAGGCTTGCGTCGTTAATTCATAATAAGAAGAATTTAGTTCTTGTTCAAAAGAAAGTTTCCTCTATCTTTGCACTTTGCAGAAGATTTTGGGGAACTTTCTTTTTTTATATAAAAAATAATTAGTAGAAAATATTAATTTGATGATAAAATAATGAAAAATAAAATATGAGTATGTTTTATAAAAGCGCAATTATTACATTAAATATGTTATAATTATGTTTCAATAAGAAAAAAAGAAGGTTTTTCATATGGACGGATATAATGTTGCTATTGTGGGTGCAACAGGTGCTGTGGGCACTCGAATGATTCAAATGCTAGAAGAATCAGTGTTACCAATTGCTAGTGTTAAGTATTTAGCCTCAAAAAGATCAGCAGGAAAAGTTTTGAAATTTAAGAACGAAGATGTAGTTGTTGAAGAACTTGTCCCCGATTCTTTTAATGATGTAAACTTAGCACTTTTTTCTGCAGGTGGTGGTGTGTCGAAGAAGTTTGCTCCCGAAGCTATAAAGCGTGGAGCAGTTGTAGTTGATAATACAAGTGCTTTTCGGATGGAAGAGGGAGTTCCATTAGTTGTGCCGGAAGTTAACGAAAAGGCCCTTTATGAACATAAAGGATTAATTGCAAATCCCAATTGTTCAACAATTCAGATGGTTGTAGCTCTGGAGCCACTACGTAAAGTTTATGGACTAAAGAAAGTAATTGTTACAACTATGCAAGCTGTTTCTGGAGCAGGTAATCGTGCGATTCAAGAATTACATGATGAAACAAAAGCAATTCTCAATGGTGAAGAGTATAAGCCACAAATCTTACCAGTTTCAGGTGATAAGAAGCATTACCAAATTGCGTTTAATCCACTTGCGCAAATTGATGTTTTTGAAGACGACGGTTACTCTCATGAAGAATGGAAAATGATTCATGAAACGAAAAAAATTATGTCAGATCAAGATTTACAAGTTACTGCAACATGTGTACGTGTTCCAGTTGCTGTTGCGCACTCTGAAACAGTGTGGTTTGAATTAGAAAAATCCGGAGCTGATGTAGCAAAGTTACAATCTATCTTAAAGGAAGCACCTGGGGTTGTATTGGAAGATGATCCTAAAAATCAGATTTATCCACAAGCTGTTAATGCTGAGGGCAAGAAGGACACATTCGTTGGAAGAATTAGAGCAGATAATGAGCAAGCTAATTCTTTCCATTTATATTGTGTTTCTGATAATTTATTAAAAGGTGCTGCATGGAATTCTGTACAAATTGCAGAAAGACTTCATGCACTTAATTTAATGCGAGTTCCAGACTAAGTAGGGGTTGAAATAATGAAATTTGATAATGCTGAAATTATTACAGCGATGGTTACACCTTTCGATGAGGAGGGTAAGGTAAGCTACGAAAGACTTGAAAAATTAATTGATCATTTACTGAATTCAGGGACAAAGGGTCTGCTTGTTTCAGGGACAACGGGCGAGGCACCTACTTTGACTAAATCTGAAAAAATTGAATTGATTAAAAAGACCGTAGAGTTTGTTAACGGTAGAGTGCCTGTAATTGCAGGTACAGGGTCTAACAACACTGCACAGACGATAGAATTTACCAATGAAGTTGCAGAAATCAACGGTGTTGATGCAGCATTAGTCGTGGTACCTTATTATAATAAACCTGACCAAAGAGGAATGATTGCTCATTTTACAGCAGTTGCTGATGCATGTTCGTTACCAATAATTATCTATAATATTCCTGGCAGAACAGGTGTTACTATGGAAGTATCAACAATTGCTACTTTAGCAAAAAATAAAAATATTATTGGAATTAAAGACTGTACTGGAAATGTTAATTTAAGCCGAATTGTAGCGGCAACACCGGACAATTTCTTGACATATACGGGTGAGGATGCAGATGCTTTAGCTGCTAAAACTGTCGGTGCTAAAGGCGTTATTTCTGTTGCAGCACATCTTTATGGCGATAAAATTGAGAAAATGTATAATTTTGTAGAGCAAGGAAAATACAAAGAAGCAGGTTCTATAATGCGTGAATTAACACCTAAGATGGCAGCTATCTTTAGTGCACCATCTCCCAGCCCTGTGAAGGCTATTCTTAACTATAAAGGGATTGAAGTAGGTGGTTGTAGGTTGCCAATTTTGGGATTATCTAGTAGTCAATTTAAACAACTAGTAAACATATTAAATATTTAAAAGAGAGGTGAAAGTATGAGTGATATAAAAATCATTCCACTTGGTGGTGTGCGTGAAAATGCAAAGAACATGTACGCTGTTGTGGTGAGTGATGAGATATTTATTTTAGACTGTGGGCTGAAGTATCCTGAAAATGGATTACTTGGAATAGATACTGTTATTCCAGACTTTAGCTTTTTAAGAGAAAACGCAAGTAAAATTGTTGGAGTATTTTTAACACATGGACATGCTGATGCAATTGGAGCTTTGCCATATTTCTTGAGTGAGTTCGATGTTCCTGTTTTTGGAACTGAATTGACAATTGAATTGGCGAAAATCACAGTACATGATGAGGAAAAAACAAAGAAGTTTACTGATTTTCACGTTGTTAATGATCAAACTGAAATTGACTTTGAAAATGCAACTGTTTCCTTTTTCAAGACGACACATTCTATACCTGAATCATGTGGAATAGTTGTCAAAACAGACAAGGGAAGTATCGTATATACTGGTGACTTTAAGTTTGATCAAACTGCAACTAACGGATATCGTACGGATTTTGGAAGACTTGCTGAAATTGGGAAGAACAGGGTTTTAGCTTTATTAAGTGATTCTGCAAATGCGGAAAATCCGAATACACCAGTTGCTGAGCATGAAATCTATGAATTTATTAACGAGAATTTTGAGTATCGGAAGGGCAGAATTGTAGTTGCCTGTGTTGCTTCAAATATAATGCGTGTACAACAAGTCTTTGATGCAGCTGCACAGAACAATCGTAAAATTATTTTAACTGGTCATGATGCTGAAGAAATAATCAATACTGCTTTGAGGCTAGAAAAGTTGCATCTTTCAAATGATGAATTGTTGGTACCACTTTCCGATATTGAAAAAATCCCTGATGAAAATTTGATTATACTTGAAACTGGTCGTTCAGGTGAACCTTTAAAATCATTGCAAAAAATGGCCTTGGGTAAGCACAAAAATGTTTCATTGAAAAAAGGAGATTTAGTCTTTATTACGACAACTCCTTCACATGCTATGGAAACTGCGGTTGCTAAAACTAGAAATATGATTTATCGAGCAGGAGCAGATGTTAAGGCTATCTCAGATGAGTTAAATTCTTCTGGTCATGCAAGCCGTAATGATTTGCAACTGATGATGAATTTACTTAAGCCAAAGTACGTTATTCCTGTGCAAGGCGAATATCGTCTGTTGGCTGCTAACAGTAGATGTGCACAAGAAATTGGCATTTCTAAAGATAATATCTTCATTACGTCTAAAGGTGACATTATTGAATATGATCACGATAAGTTATTATTAGCTAGTTCGGTTGAAGTTGGTAATACTCTGATTGATGGTAGTGGTGTGGGAGATATAGGAAATATTGTTTTGCGAGACCGTAAAATTCTTTCAGAAGACGGTGTCTTTGTTGCTGTAGTAACAATTGATAGAAGAAAGAAAAAAATTGTTGATAGTCCTCAAATTACATCTCGTGGTTTTGTTTATGTTAAGACAAGTCGTGATTTGATTGCAGAGAGTGCAACTATTGTAACAGAAGCCGTCCAAAAAAATCTAGACAACAAGGAATTTGACTGGGGACATTTAAAACAAGATGTGCGTGATCAGCTCAATCATTTCTTATATGAACATACGAAGAGGCATCCTGTGATTTTACCAGTTATCATGGAAATAAATCAGCATAAGCATTTTTCAAAAAAGAAATAAAAACTGTTGTAAGACATTGACTAGAAGGCTGGACCATGACGAAAGATTGGTACAGTCTTTTTATGTGGTTAAACCTTAAGTTAACAAGTGAATCTCTTTTATTCTTCCTTTTTAGGAGGTAATTAGTATGGATGATAAAGAATACCAAATGATTTTCTTTGATGGAGTAGAATCCTTAGAGAATAAAAATTACAAAAAGGCACAGATGCTATTTGCGGAATGTTATTTAAAGAGAAAAAACTTCAGAACTAATTTCTTTTTATTTCAAGCATGTTATGGACAAAATGATTTTAAAGAGGCTAGCAGACTGGCTGGTGAATATTTAATAGAATATTTAACCGATAATAAAAAGTTTGAGCTTTTAATTCGTGCTCGGATGATGGCCGAAGATGTGATTGGAACGTATAAGTTATATTTGCAAGTTAGTAGTTATATGAACGCTAATGAAAAAAAATATTTTTTTGATTTGATAAAAAAAGAAGAAGATAAAATCGATGAGAAAAAGTCTAGAGAGATAAAAAAGGCATTAATTTATTGTGGATTATTTTCAGGTAGACATCAGCGAAAGGCATTACAGGACAGTTATAGTCTGCCTTTAGATGATTTCAAGGAGGCAGCACCAAAAATATTATGCGATGAAAACGTACATCAACTTATTAAAGTCAGTATTTTGGATGATTTGAGGCAACTACAGGATAAGCGTGAGGAAAAATTTCTTTTTATTGATGGTAAGACATACAGTATCAGACCTGTTGAGCTTCATATATTTGAGGAAACAAATTTATTCAGTGATCTAAAACAGCAAGTAATCTCTGAGCAAAATGATAATAATGATTTGTTGAGATGGAATGAGATTAAACTAAAATTAAGTTTACTGTACCCATTCGAAGAAAGAATTATTGATAATTCGAAAAAATGGAAAGAATTATTGATGTTGGAGAATATTCATTCTTATGAAAATGAAGAACAAAAGTTAGCACTAAAACTTGAAAAAGTATTAGTTGAATGGAGCCAATAGTAAATAAAATGGAAATGAAATAATCTTATTTTTGAATAGCTATTTACAAATTAGGCGGGTATCTATATAATAGCTTAAGAATTCTTCTTTGCAGGGTACTAAAAATGTTGGTATTTTTGCTTGGAAGTAGTATAATAAAACTTAAAGGATTATCGGCAAACTAATATTTGTTGCGGATTTTTCTTGCAAAACTACAGGAGGTTCGTATTAATGGCAAAAGAACATTACGAAAGAACAAAACCCCATGTAAACATCGGTACAATTGGACACGTTGATCATGGGAAAACAACTTTAACTGCTGCAATTTCAAAAGTTTTAGCTGACAAAGGTTTGGCTGAACAACAAGACTTTGCAACAATCGATGCAGCTCCAGAAGAGCGTGAACGTGGTATTACAATCAATACTGCTCACATCGAGTACGAGACAGAAAAGCGTCACTATGCTCATATTGATGCTCCAGGACATGCTGATTACGTTAAAAACATGATTACTGGTGCTGCTCAAATGGATGGTGCTATCCTTGTTGTTGCTGCAACAGATGGTCCTATGCCACAAACACGTGAACATATCTTACTTGCACGCCAGGTTGGTGTTGAATATCTTGTTGTCTTCTTAAACAAGTGTGACTTGGTTGACGATGAAGAATTGTTAGACTTAGTTGAAATGGAAGTTCGTGAATTATTAAGCGAATATGATTTCCCTGGTGATGATATTCCTGTTATCCGTGGTTCAGCTCTTAAAGCTCTTGAAGGCGATGCAGATGCAGTTGCTAAGATTGAAGAATTGATGAATACGGTTGATGAATATATTCCAACTCCAGTTCGTCCTACAGACAAACCATTCTTGATGCCTGTTGAAGATGTATTTACAATTACAGGACGTGGTACTGTTGCTTCTGGTCGTATTGACCGTGGGGTTGTTAAAGTTGGTGATGAAATCGAAATCGTTGGATTGAGAGACGCACCTTTGAAGACAACTGTTACTGGTCTTGAAATGTTCCGTAAGACTCTTGATGAAGGTGAAGCTGGAGATAACGTTGGTGCATTGCTTCGTGGTGTTAACCGCGATCAAATCGAACGTGGTCAAGTTCTTGCAGCTCCTGGTTCTATCGAGACTCACAAGAAGTTTAAGGGTGAAGTTTATGTCTTGAGCAAAGAAGAAGGCGGACGTCATACTCCATTCTTCTCAAATTATCGTCCTCAATTCTACTTCCATACAACTGATGTTACAGGTGTTATTGAATTGCCAGAAGGTGTAGAAATGGTTATGCCTGGTGATAATGTTACATTTACAGTTGAATTGATCGCTCCAGTTGCTATTGAAAAAGGTCTTAAATTCACGGTTCGTGAAGGTGGACGTACTGTTGGTGCTGGTGTTGTTTCAGAAATTGACGATTAATTTTTACAAAGAAAACTCGGATTTTTCCGAGTTTTTTTTTTAGAAAAATAATTTAGAAAAAAAGAAACTGTTATATAAAGCTTTTTTTGGTGTAATTGTTTACAATTCGATATAACTAAGGTACACTAATTTAGTATGCAATTAGTAAATTGGTTGTACAAAATTATCGTGCGGAGGGAAAATAATGTCTGCAAAATGGGAAAAACAAAGTGAAAATAAGGGAAAGTTAACTTTCGAAATTTCACAAGATAAAATTAAAGAGGGCTTAGATGTAGCCTTTGCTCGTGTTAAAAAGGATTTAAATGTACCAGGATTCCGTAAAGGAAAGGTTCCTCGTCAAATTTTTAACAGAATGTATGGTGAAGAAGCACTTTATCAAGATGCTTTGAATGTTTTATTGCAAGATGCATATTCAGCTGCTGTTGATGAAACAGCTATTAAGCCAGTTGGACAACCTAATGTTGATGTTGAGAGTTTAGAGAAGGGCCAACCATGGGTACTAACAGCTGAAGTTTCTGTAGAACCAGAAGTTGAAGTGGGAGATTATAAAGGACTTGAAGTCACACCACATTCTACACGTGTTCTTGTTGGAGATATTGATGCCAAGTTAGAAGAATTACGTCAACAACAAGCTGAACTTGTTCTCAAAGAAGATGAAGCTGCTGAAAATGGTGATACTGTTATTATCGATTTTGAAGGTAAGGTTGACGGCGTTGCTTTTGATGGTGGTAAAGCAGAAAATCATTCTCTTGAGTTAGGATCAAATTCATTCATTCCAGGATTTGAAGATCAATTAGTTGGTCATAAGTCTGGTGAGGAAGTTACTGTTACTGTTACTTTCCCTAAAGACTATCAAGCTGAAGATTTACAAGGTAAAGAAGCAGTTTTTGATGTTAAAATTCACGAAGTTAAGGCTAAACAACTGCCTGAATTAGATGATGATTTTGCTAAGGATGTTGATGAAGAAGTCGACACTTTGGAAGAATTAAAAGCTAAGATTAAAGATGAATTGAAAGAACAAAAAGTTGCCGATGCAAAGGCAAAGATCCAAGATGAAGCTATTGATATTGCTGTTAACAATTCAAAAATTGGTGATATTCCTGCAGAAATGATTGAAGATGACGTACATCGTCAAATTGATCAATATATGGCGGGCATGCAACAACAAGGGATCACTCCGGAGATGTATTATCAAATTACAGGTTCTTCAGAAGATGACTTGCATAAGCAATTTGAAAAGGATTCTGAAAAACGTGTAAAGACTAATTTAGTTTTGGAAGCTATCGTGGCTAAAGAAGATATTAAGATTAGTGACGAAGAAGTTGCTAAAGAAGTTAAAAGCTTGGCAGAACAATACGGAATGGAAGAAACTGCTGTACGTTCAGCATTGAATGATGAAATGTTAAAACATGATATTGCAGTACGTAAAGTGGTTGAAGAAATCGCTGATTCTGCTAAACAAACTCGTGAAAAGAAAGAAGATAAGTAACTTTTTACGAATTATACATGATTAGCAAGGGGCTGCCCCAAAACAATAGTTTTGGCACAGCTCTTTTGTGTCTAACGGATAAGTGCAACTCTTTCAAGAGGAAGATAATTGTTGATAAGGTAAAGTCATCGACAAAAGTCAATAGCACGTATATAATGATTGAATGATTAGAGACCTAGCGAGACTTGAGTTACAATTTTAGGGGGCTAAATATGTTTGAGAATACAGATAGTAATGAACCTGTAATGTGTTCTTTTTGTGGTAAGTCACAGGATCAGGTAAAAAAAATTGTTGCGGGACCTGGTGTTTATATCTGTAATGAATGTATAGATTTATGCAAAGATATTATAGATGAAGAATTCAGAGACCAAGTGACAGAGGAATTGACAGATGTACCTAAGCCACGCGAAATTGTTGATATTTTGAACCAGTATGTTATTGGGCAAGAACAAGCAAAAAAGACTTTAGCAGTTGCAGTGTATAATCACTATAAAAGAGTTAATGCTTCGCTTGAAGATGATGATAGTGAAACTGAGTTACAAAAAAGTAACATTTGTCTAGTAGGTCCAACTGGTTCTGGTAAAACATTTTTAGCACAAAGTTTAGCGAAAATATTACAAGTTCCATTTGCTATTGCGGATGCTACAACATTAACAGAAGCCGGTTATGTTGGAGAAGATGTTGAAAACATTTTGTTAAAGTTACTTCAAAGTGCCGATTTTGATGTTGAACGGGCAGAACGTGGAATTATTTATATTGATGAAATCGATAAGATTGCTAAAAAAAGCGAAAATGTATCAATCACACGTGATGTTTCAGGTGAAGGTGTTCAACAGGCTCTACTTAAAATATTGGAGGGTACTATTGCTAATGTACCACCTCAGGGCGGACGTAAGCACCCACAACAGGAGTTTATCCAAATTGATACCACAAATATTTTGTTTATTGTTGGTGGAGCATTCGATGGAATTGAGACAATGGTGAAAAATCGTCTAGGAGATAAAACAATTGGATTTGGTGTTGATTCAAAGGATGATTACAACGATAAAATAAGTTTAATGCAACGAATTATTCCTGAAGATTTGTTAAAATTTGGATTGATTCCTGAATTTATCGGACGTCTACCAATCTTATCTGCTTTGGAGAAATTGACAGAAGAAGATCTGGTAAGAATTTTGACAGAACCAAAAAATGCACTAGTTAAACAGTATAGCAGATTACTTGAACTTGATAATGTAAAACTCAAGTTCGATAAAGATGCGCTCAAAAAAATAGCTTCTTTGGCTATCGAACGTAATACAGGAGCTCGTGGTTTACGCTCAATTGTTGAGAATACGATGCGTGATGTAATGTTCGAAATACCTAGTCGTACTGATGTTTCACAAGTAGTTATTAATCAAAAAAGTGTAGATGGTAATGAAATGCCAAAACTTATTTTAGATGACAAACAAGCTTCATAAAATAAATTGGAGAGGGGGCTGGGCCAAAAGTTAATTCTGACCTTGACCCCTCTATTTATTACGAATAAATGTGTTTCATAAATCAAAAGTTTCAACTAACTTTGAATTGCTTATATCAAAGTACACACGATGTTCGTAATTTTGAATTAGCTTTGGAACCTTGCAAACTCATATCAAACTCTGTCTTTCATAATATTGTGTTTGTAGCTTTAAATTAAAAAAATATTAAGCTACCAGGAAAATTTTTAAAATATTAATAGATTTAAAATGTGACAACGTCTTTATCTTTTAAGTTGTTTTTGGTAACATTAGAGATGAATATTACTTGTAGGAGGTTTAATAATGGGTAAACCACAAATTGGTGTAGTTGGAATGGCTGTAATGGGAAAAAATTTGGCTTTGAATATTGAAAGCCGTGGTTATAATGTTGCAATTTATAATAGAACTGGGTCAAAGACTGAAAAGGTAGTTGCTGATCATCCAGAGTTAAAACTCGTTCCTAGTTATAATATTGAAGACTTTGTTGCTTCTCTTGAAACCCCTAGACGAATTATTATGATGGTTAAGGCTGGTGCACCGACAGATGGGCTAATTAAACAGCTTTTACCTCATTTGAGTCAGGGAGATGTATTAATTGACGGTGGAAATACATTCTTCGAAGATACAGTACGCAGAAATGCAGTATTGGATGAATCCGGGATTAACTTCATCGGTATGGGCGTTTCTGGTGGTGAGAAAGGTGCACTTGAGGGTCCTTCACTAATGCCAGGTGGACAGGTTGAAGCATACAAGCTTGTTGAACCAATACTAAATAAGATTGCTGCTAAGGCTGAGGATGGAACACCATGTGTAACTTACATCGGCCCTAATGGTGCAGGTCATTATGTAAAGATGGTTCATAATGGAATTGAATATGGCGATATGGAATTAATTTCAGAAAGCTATAATCTTCTAAGAAATGTTCTAGGACTTGAGGTTAATGATATTGCTGAGATTTTTAACGACTGGAACCAAGGAGAACTTGATAGTTATTTGATGTCTATTACTGCAGAAATTTTGACACGTAAAGATGATATGGGAACGGGCAAACCAATTGTTGATGTTATTCTTGATCGTGCAGGTAATAAGGGCACAGGTAAATGGAGTTCTCAGAGTGCACTTGAACTTGGTGTGCCACAATCGTTGATTACTGAATCAGTATATGCAAGATATATTTCTGCCTTGAAAGATGAACGCGTAGCAGCCAGCGATGTTTTAAAAGGGCCTGATTTCGATTCAAGTAAGCTTGACAAGAAAGTATTAGTTGAAAAAATCAGAGAGGCACTATATTTTAGTAAAATTATGAGTTATGCCCAAGGATTCGAGCAGATGCGTGTTGCCTCAGAACACTACGATTGGGATCTTAAATATGGTGAATTAGCAATGATTTGGCGTGAAGGTTGTATCATTCGTGCACAATTCTTACAAAAGATTACAGATGCATTTAATAAGAATGATAAGTTAAGTAATTTGATGTTGGATCCTTATTTTAAGGAAATTACTGATAAGTATCAAGCAGCGGTCCGCGAAATTGTAGCATTGGCAATTCAAGCCGGTGTTGCTGTTCCAGCATTTACTGCCGCAATTACTTACTTTGATCAATACAGATCAGCTAATTTACCAGCAAATATCGTTCAAGCACAACGTGACTATTTTGGAGCACATACTTATGAAAGAACTGATAGAGAAGGTATGTACCACTATGAATGGTATCACGAAGAATAAAACGGACAACCTAATAATATAAACAGGAATGTTCGCCAACAATGTCAAAAAACGATAGATTTCTAAATAAATCTATCGATTTTTTGTGCATTACTAAAAAATAATTTTATCAAAGAAGTGCTAAATTATTGCTTTTGTGTTAGATTAATGTTAAATGAAAAATAATAATATTATTATTTAATTTTCTAGGAGAGTGGAATATGAATCGAATACTAATTATTGAAGATGAAAAAAATCTTGCTAGGTTTGTGGAACTAGAGTTACAACATGAAGGCTATGAAACAGAGGTTCACTATAATGGACGGACAGGGTTAGATGCGGCATTAGAAAGTGATTGGGATGCCATTTTACTTGATTTAATGTTGCCTGAATTAAATGGACTTGAAGTTTGTCGTCGTGTTAGACAAACAAAAAATACACCAATAATTATGATGACTGCTAGAGACTCAGTGATTGATAGGGTATCAGGACTTGATCATGGAGCCGATGATTATATTGTTAAACCATTTGCAATTGAAGAATTATTAGCACGTTTACGCGCTTTGCTCCGTAGAATTGATATTGAAAGTGAACAAAATGCCTCTAAACAAACTAAGGTAACATATCGTGATTTGACAGTTGAAAAGGAAAATCGAATAGTTCGTCGCGGTGATGAAATTATTGAGCTTACTAAGAGAGAATATGAATTGCTTCTGGCTTTGATGGAGAACATCAATGTTGTTCTTGCTCGTGATGTCTTGCTGAAAAAAGTTTGGGGATACGAGTCACAAATCGAAACTAATGTTGTTGATGTTTACATTCGTTATCTTCGTAATAAAATTGATCGACCAGATGAGGAAAGTTATATTCAAACTGTTCGAGGCACAGGGTATGTGATGCGTTCGTGAAAAAAAAGAAAAAAAGTTTATTTAGAACCAGAAAAAAAACTAAAAAAGGTTTCTCAATTAAATTAAAATGGGCAATTGGCACCAGTATAGGTGTGTTGGTCATTTTTGCAATTTTTGCAGTTTTATTATTCCAAAGTTTTTCTAATTTAATGTTACAACAAGAAAAGCAGTATGCTATTGATGCTGTAGCTGTGGCACAAAGCCGATTATCTTCCTTAGAAAATGAATTAACAAATGATAGTGCTAAGCGTGAGCTTGGGTCAAATATTTCTGCAGTTAATCAAGAAAAAAATCGACCAGCAAGTTTGTATTCAGATTCAGTTTTTGTTACGTTATCACGCAAAAATATAGGAGTAGGAATTTATAATTTGAATGGTGAAGAAGTTTTTGCTTCAAGGTCCTTACCGGTTGAGTTTAATATTAATAATAGTACTAATACTACGCAAGTCCAAAAAGTTAAAGATGTTAATGTTCTTATAATTCGAAAACCAGTAGTTGCAAAGAGCACACAAAAAGTAATTGGCTACATCCAAGTTACAAATCGGCTGACTGATTATGATAAGGCACGGGAAAAGTTAGGACTGATATTTTTTATATTTGGGATTACGGCGGCCATAGCAAGTGCAATGCTTGAATATGCCTTGTCGGCTTGGTTATTAAGGCCAATTGATTTGATAAATGATACGATTGATAAGATTAATCAAGAAGATGAAGATGATCCAATTGCAGATATTAGAGTACCAATTGAAGCAATCAAGCGCAATGATGAATTGTCGGATTTAAGCCAACTTTTTAATGATATGTTAGACCGGATGCAGCGCTATATTGAACAACAACAGCAATTTGTCGAAGATGTCTCTCATGAGTTGAGGACACCGGTGACAATTGTTCAAGGACATATGGAACTACTGAATCGTTGGGGAAAAGATGACCCAGAGGTTTTAGCTGAGTCAATTTCAGCCTCACTTCAGGAGATTAATCGAATGAAGAGCCTTGTACAGGAAATGTTGGATTTATCACGTGCTGAACAAGTTGAGATTCAATATGGTAAAGAGGTTGCAGATGTTCGTGAAATTGTTTTGCAAGTTTATAACAACTTTAAAATGATTAAGCCTGATTTTGTTTTTTTACTAGATGATGATTTAAAAGGTAAAACTCCAGTTAGAATATACCGTAATCATTTGGAGCAAGTGTTAATTATTTTAATGGATAATGCGGTAAAATATTCTGAAAAGCGAAAAGAAGTGCACTTATCAGTCTCACGGGATCAGAGATATGTGAATATTGCTATTCAAGATTTTGGAGAAGGAATTTCCAAAGAAAATATTCAAAAAGTTTTTGATCGCTTTTATCGTGTTGATAAAGCTCGTAGTCGTGGAAAAGGTGGAAATGGCTTAGGACTTTCAATAGCACAGAGACTGATTGAGGGATACCATGGACAAATTACAGCAGAGAGTGTAATTGGAAGAGGGTCTGTTTTTAGAGTGTCATTACCTGTTGTTCAAGAAGATGTTGTAAAGAAAAACGATAGTAGTGAGGAATAAGATATATAATATATAGAATATTGAAAATTTTTAATTCATAGACTTTCATACCACTAATAATGCTGCTGTTAGAGAAGCTTTTAGGGAATGATGGTTTATGTTTTTTTTAATAACTGGGTACATAAAAAATGTATTTAATGAATTATTATGCTATATTTTAAATGTTAAACAATGTGATGGCTGGGGTTTATGAAAATGAAAAAAAAAATAGTGTGGTTTGTCGAGATTTTACTGATAATAATAGGAGTTGCTCTAATCTTTAATCAACAAATTTCGGATTTGCTAGTTGGGAGGATGACGGCAACTGATTTAAAACAAAGTATTAGTCAAAAGCATGAAAAAAAAGGTTCATTTGACTTTAATAAGGTTAAGTCTGCAAGTGCTTCACGAATCGCAAAAGCCAGCCTTACTTCATCAAATACTGGAATGATAGGAAAAATTGCCATCCCAGCGGTTAATTTGAAATTACCTATATTTTATGGAATTAGCAATAATAATTTATTACGCGGGGCTGGGACGATGAAAGCTCAGCAGAAAATGGGTACCGGTAATTATGCTTTAGCGGGGCACCATATGAATAATCCCAATATTTTGTTTTCACCCTTAGCTAAGGTGAAGGTTGGAAACAAAGTATATTTGACAGATGGCAAGAAGGTTTATATATACAAAATTGATGTGCGTAAAACGATTAATAAATATCAAGTTCAAGTGGTAGATGATGTAGCTGGAAAAGTAATGATAACGCTGATTACTTGTGATCCAATTAAGGGAGTTGCACATACTCCACTCAGAATTTTACTGCAGGGTAGTTTGCAAAAAGTTGAAAATGTAACAAAAAGTAATGTAAAAGTTTTTGAATAAGGGAATGGAGAGACTATTATGCAAAAGTTCGGAGAAATTCTTGGTATTAATCATTTAGGGATAACAGTGCCTAGTATTAAACAAGCAACTAACTTTTTTAAGGAGGCATTTGGTGCAAAAGTTGCTTATTTAGGAATAGAAAAGGAAGATGAACCAAGAGAAGGCGCAAAAGTGGAGCATCAACTTGGACTTTCTCAAGGAGCAAAGATTATTGGACAAGAGATGGTTGTAATAGGAAATGGTCCCGGGATTGAGTTATTTGAGATAGAGTCTACAAAACAACAAAAGCCACTGGGATTAGAGGATCTTGGAATCAATCATTTTTCAATCTTTGTATCAGATATTGAAAAAGCACTAAAGAATGCTGTTGCTGCTGGAGCCATTGCATTGTCAAGTGTGCATGAAAATTCAAAATATGAGGATACACCTCAAAATGGAAGTGTCTATGTTAAAACTCCATGGGGAATGTTGATTGAGATACAGACGATTCCGAATGGGTATTATTATCCTGATTATAGTGAAACAAAAGTTTGGGTTCCAAAAGAGTCAACAAACTAATTACGATTCTTTAGTATCAATGCTGAAGAAAAGCAAGAGGGAAATACGCAGAATAATTATTTTGTCGTAGTCCTCTTGCTTTTTGTATAAAATTGATTTATATGGATAGATTTAGCATATAATAGTGACATAGTTTAAATTTAATGAGTTGAGGATATAAACAAGTGAGGAAAAGAAAAATAAAGAGTAGACCTATTTCTTTAGTGAGTATTTTTACTGTCTTAGTGGCGTTATTAATTGGATATGGAACTCAAAGTAATAGTAATAAAGGACACTCTGAAGTCGAAAATAGTGCGAATATGAGCGCTGCTGGAAACTATTCCAGTAGTGGTACAGATACCACAAAAAATAATAGCTCTTCAGAAATTAGTTCATCGTATTATTCAAGTTCTGTCCCAAGTCAAGAGCTTGCAGAATCCGTATTAGTACAAGATGTAAGAAAAAAATTAGGAAATAATATAGTTTGGAATAATGCAGGAGCTTTTATTATTAATAATAATAAAACAACGTTAAATGCGAATATTAGGAGTGCACCCTATGCAATAAATAAAGTTGATAGCAGTGGAAGACCAGCTGTTGGGGATGCATGGTTGAATAAGACAACGCGTCAGTACCGTAATAGAAGTGAAACGAATGAAGGCGCAACTTCTTGGAAACCGGCTGGATTTAATCAGCTTTTAAACTTACAAGGTAGATATAAACACGCTTATGATCGTGGACATTTACTGGGATATGCTTTAGTAGGAGGGATTACTAGTTTTGATGCTTCTGAGGCTAACAAACGTAATATTGCTACACAAACTGCATGGGCAAACGAGGCTGCAGCACGTTACTCTACTGGGCAAAATTATTACGAAACAATTGTTAGAAAGGGATTGGATCAAAATAAAAATATTCGTTATCGTGTTATAGATATTTATAGTGAAAATAATCTTGTACCCTCGGGTGCACAAATTGAAGCAAAATCAGCAGATGGAACAATTGAATTTAATGTCTTTATACCAAATGTACAGGATGGAATAAAAATTGACTACGCAACGGGTAAAGCAACAGTACAGTGAGAAATATAGGAGGGAAGTCTGATGAAAAAAGTTGTACAAAAAGCGGGTTATATTCTGATTTTATTGCTGAGTTTTGGATTAACCATGGTTCCTCAGGTAGGCTTAGTTATACAACTAAGGTTAGAAAATAGAGTTTTTCAATATCTCGGTTGTTTATTAACGATAAGTATATATATTTTAGCTATTTGGTTACTCTTGAAGTTATTTAAGAAAATTACAGGAACGACAGCTTTTAAGAAAAATTCTGATATTTTTAGTAAGAGATATTTAGCTGGAATAGGGATATTATTATTTAGTGAGTATGTTTTAGGGATGCTAAACCTTCTAGTTAGTGGAGAGAATCAGACAGCAAACAATACAGAAATTACCAAATTATTTTTTCAACAAAATTCGATAAGGTTGACAATGATATTGATGGTAATAATTTTTGCTCCAATTTGCGAAGAGTTATTTTTTAGAGCGCTCCTAATCAAGACAATTAAATTAAAATTTTGGAATATCAATTGGGTAGCTATCTTGATAGCTGGGGTTTTGTTTGGTGTATTACATTCAAGTGATACAATTATTAGTGCACTTATGTATATTACGATGGGCCTTATTTTAGGGACTATTTATGTGAAGTATGACAACATCAAGTTAAATATAGCAATTCATGCTACAAATAATTTGATTGCGCTTATTCCAATCTTGGTTATGACTAGATAAAAAAATGATAAGAGTTTAAAGTTGTTAAACAATTAAATCAGGGTGAATAAAAAGATCTACTTCGAAAATAAAGTAGGTCTTTTTATTTACTAAACTACTATTAAGATTAGAGAAAAATTGATTTTATTAATTAGATTGTTGTGTGTTAGATTCATTTGCACTAGTTGTGGTTTCTGAGACACTTGATGTCTGACTATTCTCAGAGCTTGAACTAGAAGAAACAGCAGAACTACTAGAAGATGAACTCAAACTTGAACTTGAACTCGAACTGGAACTAGAAGACGAACTCGTGCTTGAGCTCGAGCTAGAACTTGATGAGCTAGTACTGCTGAAAACGCTACTTGCAATGCTAGAACTTTCGATATCAGATGACACTGTATCGGATGAACCAGCTAGATAGAGTTCACGAACACCGTTAACGGTTTTTGTATAGACATTGCTAGGTCTCTTCCAATTTTTATTTGTTTTTCCTTGTGAAAGGTATGTCATTGCGTATTTATAGAAGTAAGAAGCAATTCTTGCAGAAGATTGAGACAAGTAATTACCTGATTCGTATTGATGATCATAGCCAATCCAAACTGAAACTGAATAGTTTTGTGTATAGCCATTGAACCATGAGTCCATATCAGCTGAACTAGGGAATTTAGAAGCAACATCTGATGGATAAGAATTCGTCCCAGTTTTACCTGCCTGATATAAGCCGCTTATCTTTGCGTACTTCCCTGTACCTTTAGAGCTGGAAATGACATCTTTGAGCATATCTGTAATCATATATGCAGTTGATGACTGCATAACTTGCTTCCCAGAACTAGAGTAATTTTTGGAATTGCCATCTGAAGAAGTAATTTTGTTGATATAACGTGGCTTATAGTAAGTTCCACCATTCGCAAATGCTGCATATGCAGCCGCATTTTGGAGTGTTGAAGAAGGTAGACCAATTCCATTTTGAAATTCAAGTGTTTTTTTATAGTTAAAACCAAGTTTGCTAATAAAATTTTGTGCCTTAGTGATACCAACCGCCTGCAATGAACGAATGGCAGGAATATTACGTGATTGGGTTAATGCGCTTCTCATCGTAATCGCACCTTGGTATTCATCATCAAAATCATAAAGATTGATGCTTGTTCCAGGATACACATACTCACTATCGTCGAGTTCATGATATGTTGCCCAACTAAGGTATTCAATTGCAGGACCATAATCCATCAGAGGTTTTGCAGTAGAACCATTTGTACGGTCTGTTTGAACTGCGCGATTTAATCCATAAGTGACATCTCCATTTTTTCGTCCGCCAATCATTGCAACAATTTTGCCATTATTTGGGTTAACTACTGTTGAAGCAACCTGAAGTTTATCATCAGGATATGTGATTTCGTCATTTGTATTTGCAAGATTATATAAGTACTCCTGTGCATTCATATCTAGGTTTGTATAAATTTTCAAGTTACCTTTATATGGATTATAACCCTTAGATTCTGCTTCTTGAATTACTTGTTTAAGGTAAGCATCCGCAATTTTCGATTTTTCGGTAGTGTTTGTTGAGCTTTCATGAGTCTGTACAAGACCTTGAGTAATGCTCTCACTCTTTGCCTGTTTTGCTTGTGCAGCTGTAATTTTTTTGTTTGCTAACATTGCGTTGATAACTTCATCCCGACGACTTTTTGCTAACTTCTGATTAGCATAAGGATTATAATCTGTCGGTGCATTTGGGATACCAGCAATTAAAGCAGTTTGAGCTAAGTCTAGTTGACTTAGGGATTTGTTAAAGTAATACTTTGCAGCAGTTTGCATGCCTTTGACACCATTTCCCATGTAAACTTTATTAATATAGAATGTTAATATTTGTTGCTTGCTGTAAGTATTATCTAACTTGAGAGCCAGCCAAGCTTCTTGAGCTTTGCGCTTAAATGTTTGATCAGTAGTGCTGGTTGAAAAATAAGCTAATTTAATTAATTGTTGATCCAGTGTACTACCACCCTGTAAACCAGAAGAAGCTGATAGATTAGAGAGTGCTGCACCAGCGATTCGCAGCGGATCAACTCCGTGATGTTTATAAAAACGACGGTCTTCAATTGATACGACAGCATCTTTTAAAGTCTGAGGGATTTTATTACTATTAACATAGATGCGGTTTTGAGTTCCTATGCGGGTAATGATTTTACCATTAGAATCATAGATGGTGGTTGAGCCCGCGCTTGTAAGCTGAGCTTCGCTTAAAGAAGGGGCATTTTTCGCATAGACAAAAAAGATTGTAGCTCCAATTGCAATAACTATCTCAACGAATACTAATGCTGTTAGTAGAAATCGTTTTAGGAACTTCTTGAATTTACCCACAGGTTTCTTTTTCTTTATAACTCGTTGCTTTCTCCGCATTACTCTTGAATTATTAGGATCCTGATTGCTACTCATGATTTACTCCTTTATGCATTACATAGATTTTCAATAATCTTATCTATACTTTTTAGGTACGGAATAAGTGGTGTTACATGGTACTTGATTTGAAATCCACCATTAACAATAACTTTCTTTGGAATTGATTTACGCCCGTTTTCTTGATTATCCCAGTAATCGAAGAGAATTGCGGCAGGTAATAAAAAAATTTCTTGTGTTGCGGTAAACTTAATAAGGGTAAAGCAAATTCCTTTTTGATCAACACACGCTTTCATGTGAGCAATTTGGTGTTCATGAAAATTGCTGAGTGGAAAAGAAGTCTTGTTGTGAGTTTCTTTTGCTTCAAAGTCAAGATAGTAACCGCGATATACGCCATTATAATCGGTAGTTGATGCTTGCTTGAAATATGCTTCTTTGATTACGGCAGCACTTCTTTGCGGATAGTCAACTTGGACAATTTGAATTGGTATGGGTTTCTTGTGAATAACAGCGATCCCTTGTTGCAAATAGTATTGGTTACTTTGATTAATCTCTTCTTCCAACGACATTCCACGATTACCAAATATGATATTTGAATTTTTATTATTGCATATTTTTTCTTTTACTATTGGTTGATAAGTTTTGCCATTGGGATATCTAAGAACCATGTCGTATCATGCCTCCATTCGACTTATTATACCAACAACACAAACAGTTGGCAAAAAAGCATATCTTAGATGGTTATAATATTGCTATTTATAATATTCTTGTTTTATGATTAGTCAAGTTATGACAGGGGTGAAGTAAGTAATGCGAATGTGGGTTACAGGATATCGTAGTTATGAATTAAATATTTATAAAGATTCTGATCCAAAAGTTGAGGTCTTGAAAAGTATTCTAAAAGATGCAATCAGTCAAAAAATAGAAGACGGTCTTGAGTGGGTTCTAGTTGGAGGACAATCTGGAATTGAACAGATGACGGTCGAAGTAGTGTGTTCAATGAAAAAAGAATTTCCGGAGCTTAAAGTTGCAATGATGTTGCCATATAATGAATTTGAGACAAGGTGGAAACCAGAACGAAAAGTAGCATTCTCACTTTTAAAAGATCAAGTTGATTTTTGTGCGACAGTGAGTGATAAGGAATATACCTCACCACAACAATTACGAAACTGGCAAAACTTTATGCTTGAACATACGGAAATGGCAATGATTGTGTATGATCCAGAATATGAGGGCAAACCTAAATACGATATCTTAGCTGCAAAAAAATATGCAAATGAGCATGAATATAATATTATAAATATTGATATGGATTGGCTTGAAAACGGAGCTCAAGAATTTTTTGAAAGAAAGAATGAAAATGATTTGCAATAATTATAATATTTGGTATAATTAACAGAGTTATAGACTTAGTTTTCTAAAGAATATGAGGTGCATTGCTGTGGAGAAGATAAATTTCACGCCAAAAGATATTGTAAATAAAAATTTCAAGCCTAAGATGCGTGGCTATGATCCAGCAGATGTAGACGAATTTCTTGATGATGTTATTAAGGACTATGAGACGTATTCTAAAGAAACACAACGCTTGCAAATGGAAAATGATCGTCTTGTTAGTAAAGTGGATGAATTAACAAAGCAATTGGCTGTTGGAAAAAGTGGTCAAGCTAGTCGTCCAACTTCTAATGTCACGAACATGGACATTTTGAAACGTTTATCTAATTTAGAGCGTCATGTCTTTGGTGCACAATTGAATGATGATGCAAATAGAGATAGTCGTTTTTAGCAGACTATCTTAAGAATTTGGTGTAGTTCTCTGGTAATCGCGGTCTACTTTAAGTAGGCTGAGGAAAGTCCAAGCTTGCACAGGCTGAGATGCTTGTAGTGATCGTGCTTGCTGAAAAAATAAGGCAAGGTACTCTTATGGGTAACGGCAGATAAAAGGACTAAGGTTTAGTGCTATGTCCGAGTAGTCTTGAAAGTGCCACAGTGACGAAGCAATATTGGAAACGGTATTGATGGAACGCGGTAAACCCCACGAGCAGGTAACCCAAACTTTGGTAGGGGCGCTTCATGACGGAAATGAACAAATCATGGGGGCAGATAGTTAAAAGACTATCTGGAGATAGATGATTACCACCGATTTCAACATCCTGTGTTGAATGACGTACGGAACGTGGCTTATAGAGGACTACATTTCAGGGAAGGGTTAGGTTTATTCCTAACCTTTTTATTTTGATAAAATATAGGAGAATGAGTGAACATGGAAGAATATAATTTAATTGCGACTGCTGCTGCTGGCATTGAGTCTCTTGTTGGAAATGAACTTAAGCATTTAGGCTACCATGTTGAGGTTGAGAATAGTCGAGTTAGATTCAGTGGAGATTTTACTGATATTATCAAGACAAATTTATGGCTGAGAACTGCTGATCGTATAAAAATTGTAATCGCTGAGTTTACTGCTACTTCTTTTGATGAATTATTTGAAAAGACAAAAGCTTTGCCATGGGATAAATACTTGCCACTAGATGCTGAATTTCCAGTTGCTGGTAAGTCACAGAAATCAAAACTATATAGTGTTCCTGATGTACAATCTATTGTGAAAAAAGCAATTGTTGACAAGATGAGTACCATTTATCATAGAAGAACACGGCTTGCTGAAACAGGTGCAAAATTTCCTTTAGAGGTTGCAATTAATAAGGATAAGGTGTTATTGACTTTAGATACAACTGGATCCAGTCTTTTTAAGCGGGGATATAGGATTGAAAAGGGACCTGCTCCCTTAAAGGAAAATATGGCTGCAGCGCTGGTATTATTGGCACATTGGTATCCTGAAATGCCTTTTGTTGATCCAGTGTGTGGTTCAGGTACAATTCCGATTGAAGCTGCAATGATTGGTCACAATATTGCACCGGGTTTCAACCGAGACTTTATCTGCGAAACATGGGGATGGCATCCAAAAGAGTTGGTTCAACAACTTAGAGATGAGGCTGATGCCAAGGCTGATTATGATATAGAACTTGATATAGCTGGCTATGATATCGATGGAAAAATGATTGACATTGCGAAGCTTAATGCGAGTGAAGCTGGACTACTTCATAGTATTAAGTTTAAACAATTAGCGTTAAAAGATTTCAGAACTGAGAAGAAAAATGGTGTAATTGTTGCTAATCCGCCATATGGTGAGCGTTTGAGCGATCAAACGGCTGTTAGGGAATTATACAAGCAAATGGGTCAAACTTATAAAGAGTTAACTACTTGGAGTAAGTACATTCTTACAAGTGATCTTGAATTTGATAAATATTATGGTCAAAGAGCGACGAAAAAGCGTAAGTTATACAATGGCTCATTACGGACGGATTACTTCCAATATTGGGGGAAAAAGGAACGTAATAACTAAATAAGTTTTCTATAAAAAAGAACATTCGTATTTCATAATTTGGTGAAAAAACTTATGAAGTGAAGTTGTATATAGAAGAGAGGCTGAATCAAAATAAGAGGTACCCTAGTTTTTTCATATCATAGGGTATTACTTATTTTAATTCGGCTACTTTTTGAATTGAGTAAAGATGGTTAGCAGCGATTAGAATTTATGAAAATTAAATTGCCTTAAAAAAGGATTAATTATACGATAATTTCGTTATTTACTCAGATATTTAGTATAATCAAAATGAGAAACTATTCTTTTAAAATACTGTGGAGTTTTTGTGTTGCCAAGGTGTGTGCCCCATGATTCTTTTTTTCTGGTATCCATTGGTTAACGACTAGTGGGAATTTTGCCTGAAGTGTAATTATTTGTACAAGAAAATTATTATATTTTTTTGAGTAATTTTTAGCAATACTTTCAATCACAATACGGCTGTCACTAAAGAACATCAAAGTTTCGGCATTTCCAAATAATTTTTCTACATATTGAAGACCTGTTAATGCTGCTAAAAATTCGGCAGTATGATTGGATGAGTCTGGTAAGGCAATCGCATATTGGAACTGTTGACCATCCTTAATGATAAGAATACCTGCAGTACTTGGGCCAGGATTTCCTTTTGTAGCTGCATCAGTAAAAAGTTTAATCAGAGTAATCACTCCTAGGAAGGTGTTTTTTTATGAATATGAATAAGAAGTTCTGGTATCAACCAGATTTTGCAACTAGCGTTATTTGTTGGTCATTTACATTTATGATACTACTTTTAAGTGTTTTATTGTGGCTTGAAATAACCGTTTTTCAAATATGGACAGTCATTGTTTTTTTAATTTTTTGTGCTATTACTATTATTCAGCTTCTTTTAAGATGGATTGAAGTTGATGATGAACAAATGATAGTTCACACGATAATTCCGCAAAATACTAAAAAAATTACGTTAACGAATATTGAAAATGTGAGAATCTCAAAATATGGAATTATTATTACTGTAAAAAGGCAGAAATATCATTTTATTATGAGTAAAAGCAATTGTAAAATACTATACAATATAATAGTTTCACAATGAAAAAGTTCGTAAATATCATTAAACAATATATATTATGTTTTTATTTTATGATATCTAGGGATATTATAATGACATTTAACGAACAATGAATTATAATTCAATTATAATTGTTAGGAGGATGTTTTCGTTGAAAGATATTGAAATTGCACAACAGGCTGAAATGAGGAATATTAAGGAAGTTGCTGAGAAGGTTGGGCTAAAGCCATCTGATATTGAACAGTATGGGGATTTTAAGGCGAAGATTAAATTACCAATTAAAAAGAGTACTAAAACTAAAGAAAAGTTAATTTTGGTGACAGCCATTAATCCAACTCCAGCGGGAGAGGGAAAATCAACTGTAACAGTAGGGTTAGGAGATGCCTTCAGTCTATTAGACAAAAAGGTAATGATTGCCTTGCGTGAACCTTCACTTGGCCCAGTTATGGGAATGAAAGGCGGAGCTACAGGAGGTGGATATTCACAAGTTGTTCCAATGGAAGATATAAATCTTCATTTTACTGGTGACATGCATGCCCTGACAACTGCAAATAACACATTAGCTGCTTTGATAGATAATCATATATATCAAGGTAATTCATTAGATATTGATCAGAGACGGATTATTTGGAAAAGAGTATTGGATATCAATGATCGAGCTTTGAGACATGTTGTGATTGGACTAGGTGGAATTTCTCAAGGAATACCACGTGAGGATGGCTTTGATATTACTGTTGCTAGCGAATTAATGGCTGTTTTATGTCTTGCACAGAATGTTGCCGATTTGAAGCGTAGAATTGGAAATATTGTAATTGGTTATACAACAAAAAGAAAACCAGTGACAGTTGATCAACTAGGTGTGACTGGTGCAATTGCATTATTATTAAAGGATGCAATTAAACCAAATTTAGTTCAAACATTGGCACATACGCCTGCAATTATTCATGGTGGACCATTTGCTAATATTGCTCATGGTTGTAACAGTGTTTTAGCAACACAGACTGCTTTAAAATTAGCTGATTATACAATCACTGAGGCAGGGTTTGGTGCTGATTTGGGTGCCGAGAAGTTTTTGGATATCAAAACGCCTGTACTCGGGAAGTCACCAGATACAATTGTAATTGTTGCAACAGTACGAGCTTTAAAGATGCATGGCGGCGTTAAAAAGGAAGATTTAAAACAAGAAAATGTAGAAGCATTAAAGAACGGCTATGTTAACCTAAGCAGACACATTAATAACATGAAACAGTACAACGTACCAGTTGTAGTTGCAATTAATCAATTTGTTTCTGATACTGAAACAGAGCTTCAATGTTTACAGAAACTGTGTGCTGATGAAGGCACGAAAGCGATTGTTGCTAATGTCTGGGCGAAAGGTGGAGCAGGTGCACTAGAATTGGCAAAAGAAGTGGTCAATTCCTGTGAACAAGTTAGTGAGTTTGCACCTCTTTATTCAGCAGAAGACGAAATCAAGGTAAAGGTTGAGAAAATTGTTACTAAGATCTATGGTGGTACCAAAGTAGAATATGGTACCAAGGCTAAAAGACAGCTTAAGCAATTTGCAGAATTAGGATGGAACCATCTTCCAGTATGTATGGCGAAAACCCAATATTCATTATCTGACGATGCAAAAAAATTAGGAGCACCAACAGACTTTACAATCCATGTTCGTGAATTTGTTCCGAAATTAGGAGCACAATTTATTGTTGCACTTACGGGTAATGTTTTGACAATGCCAGGTTTACCGAAGATACCAGCTGCAAATGGGATGGACTTAAGTGATGAGGGCAAGATTTCAGGATTGTATTGATTAGTAATATTATAGAATTACCAGAAAGGTTCTCTGCGGAGACCTTTTTTTGTGCTTAGCACACAGTAGAATTACATATGGTATTTCTTTCTAAATGCAATTGGTGTCATGCTAGTGTGTTTAACAAACAATTTTGTTAGATAACTTTGATCACAAAAACCTAATTTAGTTGCAATTTCTGTAACGTTATTATTAGAAAAAATCAATTGGTTGCAAACTTCACGTATCTTTTGTTCATTAGCATAATAAATAATTGTTTCTCCTGTATCTTGTTTAAACACACGGCAAAGATATTGCTTGGAATAACCTAAACTATCTGCTATGTTTTCCAACCGAAGCGTTTCATTTAAATGTTTGAAAATATAATCTTGAATTAAAAAAATAATTGTTGAGTTTGAAAAATTTTGAGCCATTCGAACACGCTTTACAAATAATTCACCAATTTCTTGTATTAATTCCAAAATGTTATCTATTTTACCTAATTTTTCAATTCGCTGAATACATTTGTCACTTAATACAAATGCTGCCTCAGGATGCATTCCGCCTCTAATTGCAGCGCGAGTGAAGACGGTTGTTGCAGCAATCAAAAGATTCTTACTATTTCTCAGTTTATTTCCGAGAGCCATTTGACCAAAGGAACCGCTTTTGATAAAGGAGGTTAGCCAAAATTGAAATGCAGGCAAGTTTCCCTCAGAAAGTGATTGTAACATCAATTTTTCTTTTTGATAGTTATTATGATATTGTTTTTCTGAAATGATGTCATTTAGCTTACCTTTGTTGTTGGTGTTAGTTAAGTTTTTATCGTTAATCAATTTCGGCGCATTAATATCAGGAAGTTTTTTAAAGAAAATGAAATATAGTATCTTTGTATAGTGAGTCAATCTTTCAAGGCTAACACTAGGAAAATTATCACGAAAATTTCCCAAAGATTCAATTGTTTGAGTGCTGCACCATAAAATAATTAGATGATGCTGTTTTTGTGGAAGATATAGTGTGCTGAAACATTCATCTTGGTTAGTGTTAAAAAGATTAACTTTTCCAGCTTGAATTTGAAAATCAATTTTTGCAAGTAAATTATTAGGGAAGTCTGGGATGAGAGGATGTTTAAAAGAAGAAATTAATTTACCATTAATGTCATAGGTAAAAATAGAAATCTTCGAAGCTAGGTAAAATTCATTTAATAAGTCTGTTATTTGCATTTTATTTGTAAGCCTTTTCCTTATTTAGTTAATATAACTCCTAATATATTAATATTATACAATTAAAAACATTTAAAATTAAATAGTATAATAATAATCTATGAAAAAAATGTTTGTAATAATTAGTAGTAAGTATATTGCTCTTATCCTAGTATTTGGTACACAAATATTTAGACAGTTGTGCCATAATAAAATAACTAGGATAGGAGTTTTTATATGAAACGATATACTGATGATTTTAAAGCAAGCATTATTAAAATGCACACCGAGGAAAAGAGATCAGCTCGTTCTCTCTCAGAAGAATATGCAGTGTCTCCTGCATCAATTCATAACTGGATTAAAGATGCAAAATCAGTTGAACTTGATGATGGAACTGAAGTTACTTCTAAAGAATTTAAAAAATTACAAAAAGAGAACCAACGTCTCAAGGAGGAATTGGAGATTTTAAAAGCTGCGGCGGTGTTACTGGGAAAGCGTTAGGGCGAGTTAAAACTCTTGCTTTCATTAAGATTCAATTACCCTATCACCGCCTATCCTTAATACTCTCAACTTTAAGATTAGCTCGTAGCACCTATTACCATTGGTTGAACTATCAAACTAGTCAACACGATTGTGTTGACCGTCACTTAAAAGCAAGTATTCGAAAAATTTGGGAAGAAAACTATCGCGCTTATGGTTATCCAAGAATCAAACTAGCATTAAATAGACTGGGAATTATAGTTGGTGTCAAACGGATTTTTCGGCTAATGCAAGAAATGAAGATTCACTCTCTCATGCATCGGCGTTTTAAAAAGCCTAGTACTCATGTTGATTATTTACAACGTCCCAATCTAATCAAAAACAAGCCAAAAGCTAGAACTTGGCGAGCTGATATTACTTATCTTGAGCTACGACCTGGAACTTGGGTATATCTTAGTTCAGTGTATGAGCCAAAGGTTCATAAGATACTCGCATATAAGATAGGACGACAGATGAATGCCAAACTAGTAGTAGATACAGTTAACCAAGCACTTGAACATCATAAAAGACCAGCATATTTTCATTCAGATATGGGTTCACAATATACGAGCAGTGATGTTGAAAACTTGCTTAGACGACATCAAATCCTCCATTCGTATTCTAAGCAAGGATATCCTTACGATAATAGCCAAATAGAAGCTTTTCATTCATTATTAAAACGAGAATTCGTTTTTCAAACGCACTTCTCAAGCTTTGAGGACTTAATTCTCAGAATCTCAAATTATATTAATTGGTTCAACACTGAAAGAATCAGAACAAGTGTCTAGAAAAGCATGTGCCAAATATTGACTTAGGAGCATATGGTAAATTATATAAATTTAGTATTACTACGAAACTTAACATTTTTTTGAATTCTTAAAAGAATGATGGGAGTATTTGGAGATGAATAATATGATGAAAATAGAGAAAAGTATTAGGACAGAAGTGAACTACAATAAGATATTGAAATTGTACTTACAAGATCATGGTAGACTATCGATAATGAAGTCTAAGAAAAATGAGCAGATTAAGTTTACACGTAGTTCATTGAAAAATATAAATTGGCCAACAAAAGAAGATGTGTTTGCTTGGATTAGTCCAGAATTTATTGATAAACCCCATGGATTTGTGAATACAAATATATATTCAAAAAGACGAGATATGGTTGCTTTCCGATCGGCTTACTTCAATGGTAGAACAAGGGTTATTGGTAAGTTAAAATTGTATTTAGCAATTTTACCAATTAAAGAAAATACGACTTTTTTGGTGAAAATATGTGAATACACAAAAGATTCGGATTATATAAATATAAAAGATGGAATTGTTTCTGTGTCAGCTTGCAATGATAATTCTACTCAAACCCACTCTGCAAGGGAAAAAGTAGAATTAAATATTTCTCTTGGAAATGTTGCTTGGCAGATGAAAAAAGGATCAAGACTTGTTGTACTAATAGCGGCAAGTAATTTTCTAGCAGATACAGTGCAACTTAGATATAAGGATAAATTTAGTGAAAGCATAAAGAAAACGAGTGAACAAATGATCTACATTGGAAAAGAAAGTTATTTAGAAGTACCATTGAGTTATGACGAGGTTTAGTTTTCTTAGTTAAATTTCTAGATTATGGTAACTATAATAATTATTTGATTAACTGGCCTATCTTTTTGGGAAGAATTACTATTGTAAAGTAACATCTATAACTTTTTAATTGATGATTGATAATAGTGGATGAAGTGGTAGACTATCAATAATAGAGAATATGTGGTACAATACAGATACATTAAGCGTTATTTAATTTATAGATTGGTTTTAAGTTTGTTGATCTTTCATGTTAATGGCGCAACTATAGAGTTGTAAATGTGTTATAGAGGTTGGGATAGCACTTTGAAAGTTAGAATTTAATTTTAGTTCATGTAATAAAATTTTCGGAACAATTTAATATAATTAGCTTAGTTAGAAGGCGTCGTACAGAGGTATGACGCCTTCGTCAATTTAAGTGGGAAGAAGGATTATGATGGAAAGAGTATTGAAAGATTTAGGACTAATGATAGGGAATGAAACAAATCCGTGCGTCTATGTTGGGACAACCAATGAGAAGGTTTCTGATGGCGAAGGTGCTAAAGGAAAAGGACATATTGTCGTAGTCACAAATTATAATCCTCAAAACAGTTCGATTAAACACTCAAATGGAAAGAGTTTCTTGTTGGGACCTGATATGAAAGTATCCAAAATAGATGTTAGGAATTCATATCGAATTGATAATATAATGTACGATGATATTAGTCAAGATATTATTGAACAAGAAAATTAATTATTTTAAAAGACTATTCAACTAGCATTTAACAATCTAATAGTATTAAAATATGGGTGTGGAATAAACTTCTTTTGTTAAGGAGGTGAGATATTGAGTACATTTCCAACAGTGTGTTGTTTTAATAACTGAAAGGAAGTGATCCTTATATCTCCTAGCAAGTGGGTAACTTGCCTTTGTACCTTTTAAAGGGGGCTGCAACCTTAAAAAATATTTTCCACAAAAAATGTGATGCTAAGTTTAAAAATGTAAAATAAATAAAAGTGGGAGCTAGGTTAAGATTAATTTTGACCTAGCTCCCACTTCTGTCTATTCAGAGAAAAAATAGTTAATGGGTTAAATTCTTAGTGGTTGACAACGTTTAATATTTGGTCCACACTTTTCTAACTATGCTTGCGAATATTAATTTTCACGACGATATTTTTCCATCTTTTTTTGAAATGTTGCCTCTGTGACACCATAGGCAGTGAATGAAATAGCATTTGCTCCTGCTTGGATTGTCTTATGAATTTGTTCATCTGTCTTACCTCCAGATGCGATAATGGGGAAGCTTTCATCTAGACCGAGTTTTTTTAGTTCATTTCTCACCCAAACGACTAATTCTGGAGTATCTTTGCCTCCAGCGACATTAAAAGCTTTTACCCCAGCATCTATGCGTTCTTTTATATCAAGATTTGAACTTACAACAGTATAAATAATTGGGACATCAACAGCTTTTTTAACATTTTTTATTGTCTCTATGGAGGTTGGGGCATTCAGTACTACGGCTTGGGCACCGTTTTCTTCGGCAAAAAGTCCAACGACAGTCGACTTTACACCACTTGTTAGTCCGCCACCTATACCCGCGAGAATAGGAATATTGGAAACTGTAGAAACAGCCTCTAGTATACGTGTGTTGGGAGTCCATGGATAAACAACAAGAACAGCATCTGCATTACAGTTTGCGATTACAGCAACATCGGTTGTATAGATAATACTCTTAATCTTCTTACCAAATAACTTTAGTCCCGAAGCTTGTTGAATAATTGCTGGTGTTTCGACAATATCGGCTCTTAATTGAGAAGAAAGGATTGGTATATTTTCAATTGAATTGTTCATTTTTCATCCTCCAAAACATAATGTAATCAATTAACCCTTCTCATAATACTCCGTCAGTTAATATTTTAATAGTTTCTAGATCATTCATCGTAAAAAAATGAAAGTTAGCTATTCCTTTGTCTTTTAATATTTTGATTTGACTAAGTGCAAATTGAATTCCAACTTTTCGTAAATCTGTATTATTTTCAATATTTTTAAAAGAATGTGGTAAATGTATTTTCAGTACTTTTTCTACAAAACTAACTTGGTTTTTATTAATGATAGGCATAATTCCAGCTCTAATTTGTGCTTTGATTCCAGCAGCGCGGCAATATTTTACAAATTTAACAAAACTAGTGTTATCGAAAAAAATTTGAGAAATAAAAATTTTACATCCAGCACTTTCTTTAGCTTTCATTAGATCTATTTCTTTTTGTAAATCAACTTTTGAAGTAATTGTCTCGGGATGACAACTGCATAAAATGTTGAGATGTGGAAGTTCATTACTTAAGAAACGCGTTAATTCGAGTGCAGAGGTATAAATGCTTTTCTTATTTATTTTTTGATCGCCAGATAGAACTAATACTGAGTCGATTGGACTGCAATCTAGTTCTGCTAATAAAGTGGTTAATTCTTTTTTGGTAAATGACGTTGCAGGCAGATGGATAACTGTCTTAATATGGGTTGTCTTTCTAAGTGTTAATGCGGTTGTGAAAGTCGTTTCGAAAAAAGAAAGTGCATGATTTGTATATGTGATACTTATAAATTCAGGATCTAGTTTTTGGAGAGTTGCTAGTTCTGAAATTGAGCTATTTTGAAGTAATTCAAGTGAGTAATTAAAAGTAGTCATGTGTTAAGTCCTTATCTTTTTTATCAATTGTAAATCAGTTTATAGAATCCATAAACTCTTTTTTCTTGCTATAATGATACTTAATCATGGAGGAAATCATTTTGAAGAAAAAATACCGAACTTTGCTTTTTGATATTGACGATACGTTACTGGACTTTGGCATGGCAGAGGATGCAGCGTTAGAAAAGCTGTTTAGCACAATGGAAGGAATTGAACTGACAGATACTGTTAAGCAAGACTATAAAGAATTTAATCAATCTCTTTGGAAAATGATGGAACAAGGTAAATTATCGCGAGAAAGGTTATTGTCTACTAGGTTTACAGAATTTTTCAAGCATGAATTCGGAATGAATGTTGATAATGACAAAATGAGCAAGAAATATTTGTTGTATTTAGCACAGGGACATCAGGAAATAAGTGGAGCTCGTGACTTGTTGGAGGAGTTACATAAACAATCTTTTGAATTGTTTATTGTAACAAATGGTATTGAAAGCGTACAGACTAAGAGATTGGCAGATTCACATTTTGATACCTATTTTACAAATGTATTTATATCTGAACATACGGGATATCAGAAACCTAAAAAAGAATTCTTCAATTATGTTTTTAATAACATTAGTGACTTTGAGAATGATAAATCTTTAATTATTGGAGATTCATTAACATCAGATATTGCAGGTGGTATTAATGCTGGAATTGATACGATGTGGTTTAACCCAAGATATAAGAAAAATCTTACAAAGTACATGCCTAATTATACGGTGCACAGTCTTTCAGAGATAAAAAGACAACTTAATAATTGATATATTAGATAAGCATTTAATGTGAAAACTAAATGATTAATTAAAGGTTTTGTAACGTATATCTTAGGGCAAAAATGATATAATTAACTTACTTAATGATATTAGATAGGGCGTGTGACAGAAATAGGGAAAATTTGAGTACTAACTCGGAATTACGAGCATAGCGATTGTTTTGCTGTGAGTAACTCGAAGTCAAACGGAGAATTTTGACTTATGAAATACTTTTACACGAAATAATTAGCGAGACTGGGTCAAAATTTAACTTTTGGCACATTCTCAGATGGTGATAATAATTTTTTATTTGCAAACTTTGAGAGGTGAAGTAGATGTTTAAGGTTGTTCTAGTAATGCATGATGGAGAAAATGAATATTATCGGATGAATAAGGTTTATTTTGAAAATATGCCAGTTGCTGGTCAGTATATTTATAATTCTGACGGCCTAGCATATCGCGTCGAAGAAGTTGCAAGCTTTGCGGGGTATGTGAGTGAAAAAGGGGCAACGACAATTTTAGTTGTTCATCCAGTTGATAAAAATGAACCAGTCAGTGATATTTATGGTCTTGATATTGAAAGAGACCTAGATGATTAATGCACGCTGACAGTTATAATGTTGTTGTGTAGTTATTATTAGAGATGAATAGATTAGCTAGAGGGCCAGGGTGATATTTATATTTTCCTAGCCCTTATATTGTTAATATGGGCTTTGGCAGCAATCAAGATCAGTTGATTATATACTTTCGATAATTAGTTTTTAATAGTATTCATTATAATTTTATATGCTAAAGCTGGATGGAGTGTTACCATGGTAATTGTTTAATTTATAAGGGAGCTGAAATTTGGATGGGAAAAACCACTACAGACGGTAGTCGAGTTTGGAGAAGAAGTTTTCTAACATTATGGTTGGGATGCTTTATAACGGCGCTGGGCTATTCAATGACAATGCCGTTTATTTCACTTTACATAGATACGCTGGGTAATTTTTCAACATGGCAGTTGAATATATATTCTGGTGTAGCTTTTTCAATTACATATTTCTCACAAGCTATTGTCTCTCCTTTTTGGGGAAGCTTGGCAGACCAAAAGGGACGTAAATTAATGTGTTTACGTGCTTCGGGTGTCATGGCATGTACAATATTTTTGGTTGGAACAGCGCAAAGTGTTTGGATCGTAATACTTTTGAGGTTCTTACAAGGTGCCTTTTCAGGGTATATAAATAACGCGACTGCCCTGATGGCAGGGGAAACACCACATGAACAAAGTGGACAAGTAATGGGTAATTTGATGACTGCAAATGTTACCGGAACACTACTAGGCCCATTATTTGGTGGATTGATTGCGGGGAGTCTTGGGTATCGTATTACATTTTTTATTACTGGAATACTAATGGGGTTGGTTTTTATATTGACTAACATATACGTTAAGGAACATTTTATTCCGATTCCCGCAAAGAAAATGAAATCTATTAAGAAAATTTTTGGTGAGTTAGAAAATAAAGGGTTGATTGTCACAATGTTTTTGACAACCTTACTTGTACAATCCTCATTGATGTCAATTTCGCCGATTATTAGTTTGCTTGTTCGAGAGCTGATGCATGGGCATGGAAATATTTCTCTTGTTAGTGGAATTGTAGCCGCGATGCCAGGTTTTGGAACCTTACTTGTTGCCTCCAGAATAGGTCGACTAATGGACAAGACAAAACCAGAAAGAGTCCTATTGTTTGGACTTATAGTTACGGCAATTGTATTTATACCAATGTTCTTTGTAACTAGTCCACTGCAATTAGGTATTTTGAGATTTATATTAGGTCTTTCAAGTGCAGCAATGTTGCCGGCAGTTCAAACAATCCTGACTGTTGATGTTCCAAGCGAAGCCTTTGGAAGAATCTTCAGCTACAATCAATCTTTTCAAGCGACTGGTGGGGTTGTAGGACCATTAATTGGGTCACTAGTTTCGAGTGTTTTTGACTATCAAGGTGTATTTTTAGTTACAGCTGCCTTAGTGTTAGTGAACTTTTTTATAGTACTAAAGTTTGTTCCTTTGAAGATTCATAGATAAGGAGAGTTATTCAAAAGATAATTCTAATAAATATTTTTTGACATCTTTAATATAAGTAGTAGTAACCCAGACTTCTAAAAAGTGTGGGTTATTTATTTGCCCCAAATCAAGATAATAATTTAAAAGTTCTCCATGTTGTGCTAAGAAGTCATCGGATAGACGATTGACCATTAATTGATTAGAAGGAAAATAAATATCGGTATCAGAAATAGGTGTTTCATTTGAAATTACTAATCTAATTATATTATTATAAGGGTTTTTTATTAATTGATAGTTAGCTTCATGTCGTTTTAGATATGATAAAAGATTAAAGATTGAATCAGAATTACTTGCCATTTTTAGCAAACCTCCAGTTATTTGTCTCAATTGTAGCAGGATTTTTGGTATAATTGAACAAGATGAAGAAATTCTTTGGATGAGGTGAAGTTATGACAGTACATTTCTATTTAGTTCGGCATGGTCAGACACAATTGAATAGGTATCACCGACTTCAAGGAATTACGGATTCCCCGCTTACAAAAAAAGGTATTCGGAGAGCTAGAAGGTTGGGAATTCAACTCCAAAATATCGGATTTACCGAGGTCTATACTAGTGATTTAAAAAGAACGCAAGAAACGGCACGGATTATCTTAAGTGAAAATCAGAAAGAATTACCGAAAATAATTCGTAATCCTGGTCTAAGGGAAATTAGCTTTGGAAATTTTGAAGAAATGAAAAATCGACATATGGTTCCAAATGCAATCAAAAAGTTGGGAATAGGTCAGATTTTTAGTGCAGCTATTTCAAAAAAAAGGGTAGCAGCTGTGACTAATTTATTTGGAAAAATGGATGAAGGGGCTCAAATCGAAGATGCAAAGCAATTAAATGCGAGAATTACGAGAACCTTATCTAATATTGGAAAACAATACGAAGAACAAAATGTAAACATTTTAATTGTGGCCCATGCACTGATACTTTCATTGTTCATTGAAAATTTAAGCGGGGATGTTCCACTGTTTTTATTGAAGAATGCGCGCGTTAGTCAAGTTGATTATGCTAAAGGCAAATTTGAAATTGTTAATATTAATAAAAAGAAGTCGATAAAATAATGAATGAAAGAACAACAAAATTACTTCATGAGTTGGTCTCAGATGGGATTGTTCCGGGTGTATCATATACGATGCTCCATAATGAAGAAGAACAGAAAGAAATTTTTGGAAATCGCCAATTGGAACCTGTTGTGAAGAAATTGATCCCTGAATTGAAATATGATGTGGCATCACTAACTAAAGTCGTAGGAACTACAACAGTAATTTTAAAATTAGTTGATGAAGGAAGATTGGCATTTGATGATAAAGTCATCAAGTATCTCCCTGGCTTTTTTGATGCACGAGTAACTATTCGCCATTTATTGACCCATACTTCGGGTATTACTGGATACATTAAGAATCGAAATGAATTGAATGCAAAGCAATTATTGGAGGCACTTTATACGTTACATGTTGGGCCAACTTTTGAAAATGAGGTTGTGTATACTGATATTGGGATGATTTTTTTAGGATTGATTATTGAAAAGCTTTATGCAAAACCAGTTCAAAGAGTTATTACCGAAATCGTGTTGGAACCATTAAAGCTAGAAAATAGTACATTTACGCCACTTCAAAGTGAGTGTGTACCAACAGAATTAACCAAAAAACGTGGTTTGATCCAAGGGATAGTTCATGATCCTAAAGCCAACATTTTAAGGGAACATTGTGGTTCAGCAGGCCTTTTTATGTCAATGGAGGACTTGGTGAAATTCAGTAGATGGTTATTAAGCGAAGGTAGCAGAAAAAAATTCTTTAAAACTGATATGGTGAATAAATTGTTCAAAGATCAGACACCAACTCATAACTTAGGTAGGACGTATGGATGGGATTTGAGATATAATCAGTCAAATGATCCTTGTATCTATCATACGGGTTACACAGGAACATTTATTTTAATAGACAAGAAAAAACAAGATGCATTGATTGTTCTTACCAATAGAATACATCCGCATGCACCCAATAATGAATTTTTATTACGAAGAGATCAAATAATTACTGAATATTTGAGTGAAAAAGAGATATAATGTAAGCGAAGCCAAAATGAGAGGGGAACATTTATGACAAAAGAACCGCTATTTTTAGAGCCTGCTTTTCAAGAAAAAATATGGGGTGGGAATAAGTTAGCTAGTGAGTTCGGGTATGAGATTCCTAGTGAACACACTGGTGAATGCTGGGCAATTTCTGCTCATCTTCATGGACCTGCAACTATTAGTAATGGAAAATTCAAAGGAATTAAATTAAATGAACTTTGGGATTCTCATCGTGAAGTGTTTGGGAATGCCAAGGGAGATGTTTTTCCATTATTAACAAAAATTTTAGACGCTCAAACCGCACTTTCAGTTCAGGTTCACCCTGATGATAAGTATGCATGGGAGCATGAAAAAGAGTTAGGAAAGACAGAATGTTGGTATGTGATTTCAGCAGATGAAGATTCAGAAATGATTTACGGACATCACGCTAAGTCACGTGAAGAACTGGCAAACTTGATTGAAACAGAACAATGGGACAAATTGTTGCGGCATGTTCCTGTTAAAGCAGGTGATTTTTTATATGTGCCAAGTGGGACTATTCATGCAATTGGTAAAGGTGTAATGGTGCTTGAAACGCAACAAAGCAGTGATACAACATACCGTGTATATGATTTTGATCGAGTTGATGAAAAGACAGGTCAAAAAAGAGAACTGCATATTCAGCAATCAATTGATGTCACAAATGTTCCTCATAAAGATCCAGAACTTAATATTGAGGTTGATAAAGTAGGTGATGGAACACTTACGACTTTTGTTCAGACTGACTTTTTCAGTGTTTATAAATTGGAACTAGCGGGCGGACAAAGTACAGGAATGCGAATAAAAGCACCATATACGTTATTTTCGGTACTTGATGGTCAAGGAGAATTGGTAATTGAGGACGATAAGTATCCACTTAAAAAAGGTGTCCATTTTATTCTACCGTTTGATGTTAAAAAATGGCAGTTCAGAGGAAACTTAACATTAATTATTTCCGAACCTGGTGAAAAGGCATGAGGATTTGGTTGTAACAAAAATTAAAATTTGATTTAGTAAACAACTTTTTGAATTATTAATTTTGAATGATCATAAAAGAGTGCCAGATTTATCTAAAAAAATAGAGAGGGTAGCCAAAATTAAATTTTGACTCACCCTCTCTATTTATTCCGGATAAATATATTTCACAAATCAAATTTTTCCGATTTTGTAGTGTCTTAAAAAGCTGAACATGTTTATTTCAAGTAGCTGTTATCAATATGTTGATTTGATTTCTAGTTGTTCTTGTTTTGTAAAATCAGCATCGGGATACTTACGTTTTAGCGCCAATAATAGTATTCGTTTTGCTAATTCACCATTTCGGGCGAGAATAGGCCCATGAAAATAAGAACAAAAGACATTTTTATAAATGGCTCCTTCTGTCTTATCTGCACCATTGTTTCCATGACCGCTAATAACTATTCCAAGGGGTCTTTCACCATTACCTAAGAATGTCATGCCATTGTGATTTTCAAATCCATGATATTCTTGACCCGTTTCTGAATTCTTAATAATAATATCACCGATAAAACGGTTATTGTCTTGACTTTTGGTATAGTGGGGCAGAGCATTGATGCCTGCTATTTTTTCTCCTTTGGCTGAGATATAGTATTCACCGAGTAGCTGGTAACCACCACAAATTGCGAGCATCGGTCCTTCGCTGGCAATAAAAGAAATTAAAGCTTCTTTCTTATTTTGAATATCTTTTGAAACAATCATCTGTTCATAATCTTGACCACCACCAAAGAAGGCAAGATCAAATTTTGATTCTTCAAACCGCTGGTTCAAGCTGACGATTTCAGAAGTCAATTCGACGTCCATCTTTTTAGCATAGTAGTCGAGAACAAGAATATTTCCAATATCACCATAGGTATTAAGGAGATCACCATAGAGATGGGCAATATTTAGTTTAAGACTCATTATTCCATTCCCTCCTTGATATAACCTTGGCTTGCTAGTAATTTACGTAATTGAAGTACAGCAGTATAGGTTGCTAGGACATAGATTTTATTGGTAGGCATTTTCTTAAGTGCTTCTAAAACTTCGGTCAGATTCTCACGTTCTATAAATTGTTTATCAGAAACGCCAGCCACTTTTAAACGAAATGAGATATCGCGATATCGTTCGCCCCCAGCAAGGACACTAGGAATATTGGCGAATGGCAGATTTTCAAAGCGACCATCCCAAATCCAACTGGTATCAATTCCGTCAGCATAGTTTGCATTTAATAAGACAGCAAGGGAGAAGAGCTCTGAATCAGTTTTAATCATTTCAAGTACCTGATCTAAACCAACCGGATTTTTTACTAATATTAAGGTTATTTTCTTGTTATCAACATTAATAACTTCTTGCCGACCAAATATTTTTTCGTCATTGTCATTCAATGCTGCTGCGATTAGGGAACTATCAATTTCAAAAAATCTAGCAATACTGTATGCGGCTAGAGCATTATAAATGTTATAAGTTCCACCAATATGCAAGTTGATTGTAGTACCGTCGACAATGAATTTAGAGCTCTGAGGTGTTTGTTGAATAATGTTAGATACCGAGAAATTTAATGGTGGACGCTTGAAGGTACAATTTGGACAATAATATTTTCCCAAATTTGCGTATGATATTTTCTTGTAATGCAAAATGTGTTGACATTTAGGACACAATAATCCATCAGTGTTTGGTAATGCTTGTTGTTCCTTATCTTCTTGTGCATCAATTCCGTAATAGATAATCGGATTGGGTAGTTGCACGCTATTAAAAATCGGTGCATCGCCATTTGCAATGATAGTTGCAGAAGGTTCTAATTTAATTCCCGCTAAAATCTTGGCGTAAGTTGTATAGATTTCTCCATAACGATCCATTTGATCACGAAAAATATTAGTTAATACGAAAACTTTTGGTTTTACGTATTTTGTTACAAGCTCTACATTAGCTTCATCTGTTTCAAGGACAGCTAATTTTTTGCCAGATTTAGTTTTTTGCGATGTTAAAAATGCAGTGACTATTCCTTGCTTCATATTAGAACCACTAGGATTAGTTAGTACTTGTGGATATTTTGCTTTCAGTACTTTAACCGTTAGTGCGGTTGTTAAGGTTTTGCCATTTGTTCCGGTTATGATGACTGTTTCGTAATTTTTTGCCAGAGTTTGCAGAACATCTGGATCAACTGCTAACGTTATTTTTCCTGGTAACGCGGTACCACCATGTAAAAAGTTGTGCAAAAACCAGTAGGATGTATGTCCTGCCGCAATTGCCACCGAACTTCTAAGTGACATTAGATTTCCTCCATTTCAAAATAAACTGTCTGAAACTAGTAGTTTATGGCGGTTTATCTGTTAATTATATATAAACGTACTTTAGAAACTAGGATTTTTAAGATAAATTCAAAGTATCATGTGGGAAGGTATCAAAAGTTAAATTTTATCGACTTATGATACACTCCCAAAATATTAGGTAAACTTCCCAACTTATATCACGTTATTTTTTATAATTACAAAGAAAATAATATCACAAATTCTGCAGAAAATCTTAGTGTATTGACAGATAAAAAGCCATTCTTAATATAATTACTGAAACATATATCATCTGAATAGTGAAATTTATAAGAAAATCATATATACTTAATAGGAAAGTCTAAATTTGGAGTTGGTAGTCATGGCACAGTTGTTTTTCCGTTATGGTGCAATGAACAGTGGCAAGAGTATTGAAATATTGAAAGTTGCACATAATTATGAAGAGCAAAATAAGGCAGTTGTAATTATGACTAGCGCAGTTGACGACAGGGATGAAATTGGAGTCATTACAAGTCGGATTGGCTTAAAGAGAAAGGCTACCCCTATCTATGAAGATACAAATGTTTATGAGTTAATTGCTAAGATGAATAAAAAAATAGCATGTGTATTAATAGACGAGGCTCAATTTTTGCAACATCATCATATAAAGGAACTTGCAAAGATTGTTGATGAAATGAATATTCCAGTTATGGCCTTTGGATTAAAAAATGATTTTCGTAATGAGTTATTTGTGGGCTCAAAATATTTGTTATTATACGCTGATAAAATTGAAGAAATGAAGACGATTTGCTGGTTTTGTGCCAAGAAAGCAATTATGAATCTTAGAGTTCACGAAGGGCAACCAGTATATGACGGTAAACAAATTTTAATTGGTGGGAATGAGGCATATTATCCCGTATGTCGTAAACATTATTTAAAACCGCCTTTGAATTTCTAAAATATATAATTTAACTAGAACAAAAGATGGAGGAATATTTTTAAATGAATGACCTATTTGATCGTTTACAATCTCTTGAGGATCGCTATGAAGAGCTAGGTGAGTTATTGTCTGATCCGGATATTATTAGCGATACTAGAAAGTTTACTAGCCTTTCAAAAGAAATGGCTGACTTAAGAGAGACTGTAGAAAAGTACAATCAGTACAAAGAAGCTGTTCAAACAATTAAAGATGATGAAGAGATGTTAGGTGAAAAGCTCGATGATGAAATGGCTTCAATGGTTAAAGAAGAGCTCGCAACTGCAAAAAATGACAAAGAATCATTGGAAGCCGAGATTAAAATTCTGTTGCTTCCTAAAGATCCTAATGATGATAAAAATATTATTATGGAAATTCGTGGTGCTGCTGGTGGAGATGAAGCCAGTCTTTTTGCTGCTGATTTGTTTGGAATGTATTCCAAATTTGTAGAAAAAGAAGGCTGGACAATTGAAGTACTTGATAAGAATGTTACAGAAGTTGGTGGATTCAAGGAAATTGCTTTGTTAATTAATGGTGATAGTGTCTATTCAAAGCTAAAGTATGAAAGTGGGGCACATCGTGTTCAACGAGTTCCTGTAACTGAATCTGCAGGACGTGTACATACTTCTACTGCAACAGTAGTCGTTATGCCTGAAGAAGAAGATGTTGAGATTGATTTGGATCCCAAAGACATTCGTGTGGACGTTTATCGTTCTTCCGGTGCTGGTGGACAGCATATTAATAAAACTTCTTCTGCTGTTCGAATGACGCATTTACCCACTGGAATTGTTGTGGCAATGCAAGATCAACGGTCACAACAGCAAAATCGTGAAAAAGCAATGAAAATCTTAAAGGCACGTGTATACGATTATTATTCTTCAAAAGAGCAAAGTGAATATGATCAAAATCGAAAGTCAGCTATCGGAACAGGTGATCGCTCCGAACGAATCAGGACTTACAATTATCCACAAAATCGTGTTACGGATCATCGCATTGGTTTGACGCTTAACAAGTTAGATCGCATTATGAATGGTGAACTAGAAGACGTGATTGATGCATTGATTTTATTTGATCAAACTAAAGCACTGGAGAATCTGCAAAATGATTAGTGTGAATTTTTTAGAGGCCCAGAAGTGGGCTTTTTCTTTTATGGATAAAAAGGATGAAGAAACAAAAAATGCAATCAAGTTACTTTTAATGGATATTAGAGGATGGAATGAGTTACAATTATTGCAGAATTTGCGGTCAAATTTAACTGATAGTGAATTTGAACAATTTAAAAAAAGAATCCATATGTATCAGGTAGATTGGCCAGTGCAATATATTTTGGGATATACGAGATTTTTTGGACATACTTTTCAGGTAACAAAAGACACGCTGATTCCTCGACCTGAGACAGAGGAACTAGTTGAATGGATATTAGCAGATAATCCAGTAGTTGAATCTATGAGAGAAATAGCAGATATTGGGACTGGAACAGGTGCAATTGGAATATCTTTGCAATTAGAACGACCTAACTGGGATGTAACTTTGTCAGATATTTCGAAAAAAGCAATCGCGGTGGCTGAGAAAAACGCATCTAGTCTGGGAGCAAGTGTTAATTTTGAAACTGGGGATTTATTATCGGTTTTAAGAGGTAAATATGATTTGATAGTCTCTAATCCACCCTATATTGCAATTTCTGAGGTAGATTTGATGGATAAATCGGTGTTGAAGCATGAACCTGAGAATGCATTATTCGCACAAGAAAATGGTTTGTTTTTTTATCGAAAATTTGCTGAAGAAATATCAGATTACCTTAAACCAGGTGGAAAACTTTATTTAGAAATTGGATTTAAGCAAGGGAAAAAAATTGAAAAGCTATTTGAGAATGTGGGTAAAGTTGAAATCAGACAGGACTTTTATGGAAATGATCGAATGATAAGAGTAACAATAAATAAGGAGAAGAAAAAATGCTGATTACAAAAATCTATAAGCCAGCCGAAGTAGAAAAAGCTGCAGATGAATTACGCAAAGGTGAATTGATTGCATTTCCTACTGAGACAGTTTATGGGCTTGGTGCTGATGCTACGAATGAATTAGCAGTTAAACGAGTTTATTTAGCAAAGGGTCGTCCATCAGATAACCCTTTGATAGTTACAGTTTCTTCTATTGAAATGATGGAAAAATTTGCAACAGATATTAGTGATGATGCTAGGAAGTTAATCAAACATTTCTGGCCTGGATCGTTAACATTTGTATTCAAGATTAAACCCGGAACTCTTTCGAAAACAGTGACTGGCGGGTTAAAAACAGCCGCTTTTAGAATGCCTGAAAATGAAGTTACTAGAAAGTTAATAGAATTAGCGCAAGTTCCAATAGTGGGACCCTCTGCTAATTCTTCTGGGAAACCAAGTCCAACTACGGCAGCACATGTTTATCATGATCTTGAAGGTAGAATTGCGGGAATTGTTGATGATGGTCCGACTCAAGTTGGAGTTGAATCGACAATTATTGATATGTCAACTAACAAATTAGTTATTTTGCGCCCAGGTGCAGTAACCCGTGAAGAAATAGAAGAGGTTTTGCAAAAAAAGTTAGATACAGACCATCATGAGGTAGGTAAAGATGAAACCCCCAAAGCTCCAGGAATGAAATACAAGCATTATGCACCTGATGCACAAGTGTTAATAGTTGAAGAGGGTAAGTGGGAGGCTGCTTTGAATTGGGCTAAAAAACAACCTTACTTAGTTGGTATAATGGCTCCAGGGATAGAAGAAAAAACGTTGTCAAAAAATTTTGTTTTTTTTGATTTAGGTAATAATGTTGAGCAAGCAAGTCATAACCTTTTTGCAGGTTTAAGATATTTTGATGATAAAAAAGATGTTAAATGGATTTTGGCTGCGGGTTTTGCAGAACAGGGCTTAGGAATTGCTTATATGAATCGTCTGAAAAAATCAGCAGGAGACCAATTTTTTATAGATTAATTTAAGATGAAAGAAGCTAGCCAAAATTCGTTTTTTCCGCTAAAATAATTAAGAATAAAAAAGGAGTGTCTAGTTTGGGAAAATTTGAAGTACTTGATCATCCGCTGATCCAACATAAATTGACGATTATTCGCGATAAAAATTGTGGAACACGTGAATTTCGTGAAGTCGTTAACGAAATTGCCGAATTGATGGCTTATGAAGTATCAAGAGACATGCCACTTGAAGATGTGCAGGTTGAAACACCAATAACAGTTACAACTAAAAAAAGTCTTGCGGGCAAGAAAGTTGTGATCGTGCCCATTTTGCGTGCAGGCTTAGGAATGGTTGACGGTATTTTGGAGCTAATTCCAGCTGCAAAAGTTGGTCATGTGGGAATGTATCGTGATGAGGAGACATTAAAGCCTGTTGAGTATTTTGTCAAAATGCCTGAAAACATGGAGAGTCGCGAAATTTTTGTGGTAGATCCAATGTTGGCAACTGGTGGATCTGCAATTATGGCTGTTGATGCACTAAAGAAACGAGGAGCGGTCGCGATTAAGTTTGTCTGTCTTGTTGCGGCACCCGAAGGAGTTAAAGCTCTACGTGCAGCACATCCTGATATCGATATTTTTGCCGCTGCTCTAGATGACAAGTTGAATGAAAATGGATACATTGTTCCAGGGTTAGGTGATGCAGGAGATCGTTTATTTGGTACGAAGTAATAGTAAATTGATTCTGCGATAAAATGGAGTACTTTTACTCGAAATAAAAGTACTGGATCAAAAGTACCTAAGTAAAAAAAGAACTATATCAGAAAAATTAACGATTTTTCTGGTGTAGTTCTTTTTGGATAATTAAAAATAAAGCACTGATTGCAGCTATTATCTTCAAAAAAATACCCTATATTCATAGAAAGAATATTCAAAATATATAATATTTATAGCGTAAATCAGACCAGATTTAGTATCAAAACTGATTGAAAAATAAAATCAGCCTAGGAAAATGATTAACAAAATAGTTGAAAGTCTTAAAATTAAACTCTATATCTTTGAGTATCTGAATATACATATGATCTGCGTGTGCTGTTAAAATTAATTTTATTTGGTGGATTGCTTATGTAAATGATAAAAGATTTTAGTTTGAGGATCTTGAGAAGCTAAAAAAGGAAGATATTAATTACTTTAATAGCAATTAATATTAGAAGATTGTGATGCAGTAGATCGATGATAACTGTTCTATAAAAAAGGAGATTAGCAAGAAACAAGAAATAATTTTCCCTGAGCTCTTCTCTTTTTTTGCTGAATAAGAGAAATCTCAATATTAGTAAATTTAAGGCAATAAAAAATATATTTATATTGTGTACAAAGAAAGATGCATGAAATTGTATGAACTTGATCAATGTATTATGCTTTTTAAAGACCTTAGAACACAAAAAATTAATTGCCAAATGGTACATAAATATATTGAGAATTAACAAAGAAAAGATCAAGTTTAATACTTATTTAGATATAAAAGAATATTATATCACATAGGAAAACGCTTTCCAACCGTTTAAAAATATTTTGTTTTTTTATCCAAATGGTGGTATCATTTCTTGTGTATTAAAAAGTGCTTGTTATTAGGCTTTTGCACATGTTTTTCTAAATTTGATGAGTCATACCATCAAGAGGAAGAGAGGTGAGACTTGGTGAATGAGGGAGCATATGTTCAAGAAATCTTTGGAATTCCTTTCAATATTAGCAATGATCTGCCAGGTTTGCTTGCGGCAATAATCGTGTTTTTTACTATGTTTTGGTTGTCACGAAAGATCCAACTGAAGCCCACGGGAAGACAAAATGTTCTTGAATGGATAATCGATTTTACCAATGGGATTATTAAGAGTACAATGCCAAGCAAAGAAGGAAGCCAATTTGGACTCCTGATTTTTACATTGTTTTCTTTCATATTTGTGTCGAACCAGTTAGGGTTGATGCTGCAGGTTAATGTAAATAATATAGATTACATTAGAAGCCCAACAGCTGATGCTATGACAACAATGACACTTGCTTTTATGGTTTTGCTTTTTGCACATTTCTTGGGAGTAAAAAAATTTGGCTTGAAGGGTTACATCAAAAACACCTATTTAAGTCCAGTTCCTTTTTTGCTTCCCATAAGCATAATTGAAGAATTTACAAACTTTCTTACACTGGCTCTTCGATTATACGGTAATATCTATTCTGGAGAGGTTCTATTAAAATTGATTTATGAGTTTGGTAAATCGTTTGGGGCAGCATCATTTATTGCAGCTATCCCGCTAGAACTTATCTGGCAAGGCTTTTCTGTATTTATTGGGAGTATTCAAGCCTATGTGTTTGTAACTTTGACGGTGGTTTATATATCTCAAAAAATTGAAAAAGAGTAAACAAGGAGGATTTAACTATGATTTCATTATCTTTAATAGGTGCAGGGTTAGCTGCTGCAGGTGCTGCGATTGGTGGTGCGATTGGTAACGGTCTTGTAATTTCTAAAATGATTGAAGGTATGGCACGCCAACCTGAATTAGAAGGTAAGTTGCGTACTAATATGTTCATTGGTGTTGGTTTGGTTGAAGCTGTTCCAATTATTGCAATTGTTATCTCATTTCTTTTGTTGGCAAAAGCTTAAACAAATTAACTGTTTAAACTGTCAAAACAGAGGAGGTGTCAATTAAATGGGTACAGATTTTATACTTGGTGCTGTTGCAACATCTGTTAAATGGGGAGATATGTTATTTTATCTAGTCTTGTTTATCGTGTTACTTGCACTGTTGAAACATTTTGCATGGGGCCCTGTCAATGAGATGATGGATAAGCGTGCAAATAAAATTGCAAATGATATTGATTCTGCAGAAGATGCTCGACAAAAAGCTGAAGAACTTGCTGTAAAGAGGCAAGATGCTTTAAAGGCTTCCCATGTCGAGGCATCGCAAATTATCGAGCGTGCAAAGAAAAATGGTGAACAGCAAAAAAATATAATTGTTGAAAATGCTCATAGTGAAGCTCAATCATTCAAAGAAACTGCAAAGCAAGATATTGCACGTGAACGCCAAGATGCTTTAGAGGGTGTCAAGAATGATGTAGCTGAATTGTCACTTGAAATTGCTTCAAAGGTTATCTCTAAGAACTTGCAGTTTGATGATCAAAAGGCCTTAATTGATTCTTATATCGAAGGGTTGGGGAAGCAAAATGAAGTTAAATAAAACAATGATAGCTCATCGATATGGGAGTGCACTGTTTGAATTGGCACTTGAAAAAAGTGAACGCCAAGATTTAAAAAAAGAATTGGTAGAATTGAAGCAAGTGCTAGTTAATGAACCTAACATGATGTTACTTTTGACTAGTAAGCAAATTACTAAAGCTGACAAACAAAAATTTATCAAAATTTTGGGTGATTCAGCTTCTGAAACTTTAAAAAACTTATTGGATATGTTGTTTGACTATGATCGTATTGTCGATTTAGATGTCATTATTGATGAATATATTAGATTGAATGATGAGTACGAGAAAACAGTTAAAGCAACGGTTACAACGGCTATTCCTTTAGATAGTGATCAAAAATCAAAATTGGCAAATTCTTTTGCTAGGATAGTCGGTGCAAACAAAGTTTTACTTGAAGAAAAAGTTGATTCTGACATTATTGGAGGAGTCATTCTTAGATCAAATAATTATATCTATGATGGTTCTTTAAAATTAAGGTTTGCACAAATCAAAAGAATGCTTTTGAAATGATTATATAAAGAGGTGAAACTTCTATGAGCATTAAGGCTGAGGAAATAAGTGCTCTGATTAAACAGCAGCTAGCAAATTATCACGACGAACTCAAAGTTGATGAAGTCGGAACAGTTACATATGTCGGTGATGGGATTGCCCGTGCAACTGGACTTGATAATGCCTTAGCAGGTGAATTGCTTGAATTTGACGATGGAACTTTGGGAATGGCTCAAAACCTAGAGTCAAATGATGTTGGTATCGTTATTCTTGGTTCTTATCAAGGAATTCGTGAAGGTGACAGTGTTAAAAGAACTGGAAGAATTATGGAAGTTCCAGTGGGAGAACAACTAATTGGACGTGTAGTTAATCCTTTGGGTCAAGCAATTGACGGTTTAGGAGAGATTAAAGTTGATAAGACTCGTCCAGTTGAGAAAAAAGCTCCAGGTGTTATGCAGCGTAAATCAGTTAGTGAACCACTGCAAACCGGTATTAAAGCGATTGATGCGTTAGTACCGATTGGACGTGGTCAACGTGAGTTAGTAATCGGGGATCGTAAGACAGGTAAAACATCTGTTGCGATTGATACGATTATTAATCAGAAAGATCAAAACATGATTTGTGTCTATGTTGCGATTGGTCAAAAAGAATCGACAGTTAGAAGTCAGGTAGAGACACTTCGTAGCTATGGTGCTATGGAATATACAATTGTTGTTTCTGCAGGGCCTTCATCTCCAGCACCTTTATTGTGGCTTGCTCCATATGCAGGCGCTGCTATGGGTGAAGAATTTATGTATAATAGCAAACATGTTTTAATCATTTATGATGATTTAACAAAACAAGCAGATGCTTATCGTGAACTTTCTTTGATTTTGAGACGGCCACCTGGTCGTGAAGCATACCCTGGGGATGTCTTCTATTTGCATTCACGTTTGCTTGAACGTGCGGCTAAGTTGAGTGATGAATTAGGTGGCGGTTCAATGACTGCTTTACCATTCATTGAAACAAAAGCTGGAGATGTTTCCGCATATATTCCTACAAATGTTATCTCTATTACTGATGGTCAAATATTCTTGGATAGTAATAATTTCTATTCAGGTATTCGTCCAGCTATTGATGCTGGGACTTCTGTTTCTCGTGTTGGTGGTGCTGCACAGATTAAGGCTATGAAGAAAGTATCTGGTACTTTGCGTCTTGACCTAGCATCTTATCGTGAATTGGAATCATTTGCTCAATTTGGTTCTGATCTAGATGCTGCTACACAAGCTAAGTTGAGTCGTGGTCGCAGAACTGTTGAAGTTTTGAAACAACCATTACATGAGCCCTTAGTAGTTGAGAAGCAAGTTTTGATTTTGTATGCTTTAACACATGGGTTCTTAGATGCTGTTCCAGTTGATGATATTATGCGTTTTCAAGGTGAACTATTTGCTTTCTTTGATAATAATCATAAGGACTTATTGGATGTCATCAAAGAAACTGGTGTACTTCCAGAGACAGATAAACTTGATGAAGCAATTAAGGATTTTGCTAACGGTTTTCAAGCAACTACTGCAAAATAGAAAGGTCGGTGAAGGCTAGTGGGGGCTTCTCTACAAGAAATTAAGCGAAGAATCTCTTCAACTAAGAAGACAGAGCAAATCACTGGTGCGATGCAGATGGTTTCGACTGCTAAATTGAGTCAGATTCAACGTCATACGACCAGCTATCAAGTTTATGCTAAGAAAATCCGTAGTGTTATCACGCATCTTGCCAAATCACATTTTCTTGATGGTGGTGCATCTATTACACCACGCTCAAAGGAATCTAATAAGAAAAATGATGATCAAATTGATGGGTTGAGTATGCTCATTAAAAGACCAGTAAAACGTACAGGGATTATCGTAATCACTTCTGATCGTGGATTGGTAGGAAGTTATAACAGCAATGTTATTAAGCAAACGCTGGAGTTAATCAGTGGTGGCAACCATTCTACAGAAGATGTAGTAATTATTGCAATCGGTGGTACTGGGGCTGACTTCTTTAAGAAGAGAGGCTATAAAGTTCCTTTCGAATTTCGTGGAGTTAAGGATATTCCAAAATTCAGAGAAACTCATCAATTAGTAAAAAAGATTATTGACATGTATGATGATGAAACCTTTGATGAATTATTTGTTTGCTATAATCATTTCGTCAATTCGCTAACTTCAGAGTTTCGTGCAGAACCAATGTTGCCAATTTCTGCAATGAATGTAGGCAATGTGGGTGAGGATGATTTAGCAGATGATGATGAGCAAAATATTTCGGCTGAGTATGAAATGGAACCTTCAGAAGATGCAATTTTAGAGGTAGTTTTGCCTCAGTATGCTGAGAGCTTGATTTATGGAGCAATTCTTGATGCAAAGACTTCTGAACATGGTTCTAGTTCAATGGCAATGAAATCTGCAACTGATAATGCAAAAGATATTATTTCTTCATTGGAATTACAGTATAATCGTGCTCGTCAAAGTGCGATTACCACTGAAATTACGGAAATTACAGGTGCACAAGCTGCTCTTGATTAATAAGATGATTGGAGGAATGTTTAAATGAGTTCTGGTAAAGTAGTTCAAGTTATCGGACCTGTTATTGATGTTCAATTTCCTCTTAGCGAAAAATTACCTGATATTAACAACGCACTTAATGTTGAGCGCGCAGATGGCTCAAACCTCGTTGTTGAGGTTGCTCTTGAACTGGGTGATGGAGTAATGCGCACAATAGCAATGGATTCAACAGATGGTGTTCAAAGAAGTGCAAAAGTTGAAGATACTGGTGCGTCAATTAGTGTACCAGTTGGTAAGGAAACGTTAGGACGTGTATTCAATGTTCTTGGTGAGTCTATTGATGGTGGAGAGAAGTTCGCAGATGATGCTGAACGTCATCCAATCCATCGTGACGTACCAGCATATGATCAATTGAATACAAAAATTGAAATCTTAGAAACAGGTATTAAGGTTATTGATTTACTTGCACCTTATATCAAAGGTGGAAAAATCGGATTGTTCGGTGGTGCCGGTGTTGGGAAAACTGTTTTGATTCAGGAACTTATTCACAATATTGCACAAGAACACAATGGTATTTCTGTATTTACAGGTGTTGGTGAACGAACTCGTGAAGGTAATGACCTTTATTTTGAAATGAAAGAATCAGGTGTTTTGGAAAAAACAGCCATGGTGTTTGGTCAGATGAATGAGCCACCTGGAGCACGTATGCGTGTTGCCCTGACAGGACTAACAATTGCGGAATATTTCCGTGATACAGAAGGACAAGACGTGTTATTGTTCATCGATAATATTTTTCGTTTCACACAGGCTGGGTCAGAAGTTTCAGCTTTGCTTGGACGTATTCCGTCAGCGGTTGGATATCAGCCAACACTTGCTACAGAAATGGGTCAATTGCAAGAACGTATCACGTCTACAAAGAAAGGTTCTGTAACATCTATCCAAGCTGTTTATGTCCCAGCTGATGATTATACTGATCCTGCACCAGCAACAACTTTTGCTCACTTGGATGCTACAACTAACCTTGAACGTAGTTTGACACAACAAGGTATCTATCCAGCTGTTGATCCACTAGCTTCTACTTCTAGTGCATTAGCACCCGAGATAGTTGGTGAAGAACATTATGCTGTTGCTACTGAAGTTCAGCATGTTTTGCAACGTTATCGTGAGTTACAAGATATCATTTCAATTCTTGGGATGGATGAACTTTCTGATGATGAAAAGGTAATTGTTGCTCGTGCTCGTCGTATTCAATTTTTCTTATCACAAAACTTCCACGTTGCGGAGCAGTTTACAGGTGTCCCAGGTTCGTATGTTCCAGTTAAGGAAACTGTTGCTGGCTTCAAGGATATTTTGGAAGGTAAATATGACGATCTTCCTGAAGATGCATTCCGCTCAGTTGGACGTATCGAAGAGGTAGTTGAAAAAGCTAAGAAAATGACTAGTAAATAAAGGAGGTAACTTAGATGGCTGAACAGGATTTATTGACAGTTAGTGTAGTTACTCCTGATGGTAATGTTTATGAGAGTCAGACAAGATTAGCAGTTTTTAAAACTACTGTAGGTGAAATTGGTATTTTACCAAATCACATTCCATTGATTGCATCTCTGGAAATAGATGAAGTGAGAGTCAAAGTACAGGGTACAGATGATAAATTTGATGAAATTGCAGTTAGTGGTGGTTTTGTTGAATTCTCTAATAATGTTGCAACGGTTGTTGCAAATAGTGCAGAGAAGAAAGAGAACATCGATACGAGTCGAGCTACTAAAGCTCGTGAGCGTGCTGAACGCCGTTTAGAAACTGCAAAGCAAAATAATGATGTTGATACTGCCAAACGTGCTGAGATCTCATTGAGAAAAGCAGTTAATCGAATAAATGTTTCAGGGCATTAATAAAGTATTTGAATCATTCGTTTCTTTTTATGAAACGAATGATTTTTTTTGTTCTTCAATTGCTAAAGTGATTTAAATAGTATGGGGTGTGATATAAGTGAAGTGCCTTACAAAACATGGACATGTAAATCAAGTTTTGAAGGTGCTTTTTTGGTAAATTATTAAAAAAAATAATTAAATTATTACAAACTTATTACATATTTAAAGACTTGTATTTTTTTTTATGATAATATTAGGCTGTATCGCTAAGAGGAGTGTGGATAATGAATTACTATGGGATAACTGCATTACTTAACATTGTATGTAACTTTATATTTGTTTTTCTTGCTTTTTATTGTGTACAAGCTTTACGTTTGGACCGGTACATATCCGCACAAAAACAAGGTATGTTTAAAATACTGATTATATTGGTATCGATTGCAGTTGGATATTTGTGTAGTTCATTTTTTTTGGACTTCATCAATAATGTACGCAATTTGTCTTATTTATTTCAAAAATAAAAAACTTATTATGATAACTTGGAGGAATCATTTTGGAAAAAATAATTGTTCATGGTGGGAATCGACTCGCCGGTAGTGTTGAAATTGAAGGCGCAAAAAATGCAGTATTGCCAATTTTAGCAGCTAGTCTGCTAGCCAAAGAGGGAACAATGAAGTTAGAGAGTGTGCCAGTTTTATCTGACGTTTACATGATGAATAATGTATTACGCTTTCTAAACGTCAAAGTCGAAATGAATGAAACTGATAAAACTGTGTCACTAGACGCTACCTCTAAGTTGTCATACGAAGCACCTTTTAAGTATGTTTCTAAAATGCGTGCATCAATAGTTGTTTTTGGGCCATTATTGGCGCGTTTAGGACATGCAAAAGTGGCTATGCCAGGTGGATGTGCAATTGGTTCAAGACCGATTGACCTACACTTGAAAGGGCTTGAAGCGATGGGAGCAGTAGTCGAACATCATGACGGTTACATTGAAGCCACAACCGATGGTTTAATAGGCGCAGATATTTACTTGGATTTTCCAAGTGTTGGGGCTACAGAAAATATTATGATGGCGGCTACTCTAGCAAAAGGTACAACTATTATTGAAAATGTTGCACGCGAACCTGAAATTGTGGATTTAGCGAATGTTTTAAACAAAATGGGAGCCAATGTTAGTGGTGCAGGAACTGAAAGATTGAGAATTATTGGTGTAGATGAATTGCATGGTACTGAGCATGTAATTGTCCAAGATAGAATAGAAGCCGGCACATTTATCGTTGCGGCCGCGGTTACTAATGGAAATATCTTAGTGAAAAATGCAATTGCTGAACATAATCGCCCATTAATTTCTAAGTTAGAAGAAATGGGAGCATCTGTAACTGAAGAAGATGAAGGTATTAGGGTAGTTGGTACAAAAAAATTGAAACCTGCAACAGTTAAGACGTTACCTCATCCAGGTTTTCCAACAGACATGCAGCCACAGTTGTCCGTTTTGCAACTGTTAGCAGATGGGGAGAGCATTGTAACGGAAACAGTCTTTGAAAATCGTTTTATGCATTTTGATGAACTAAGAAGAATGAACGCTAATGTTAGAATTGAGGGTCGTTCTGCAATTCTTCATGGTCCAACAAAATTACATGGTGCCGAGGTTGCAGCAACTGACTTGAGAGCAGCTGCAGCATTAGTTTTGGCTGGACTTGTAGCAGAGGGATATACACAAGTTACACATCTTAAGTACCTCGATCGTGGATACTATCATTTTCATCAAAAGCTTGCATCTTTGGGTGCGGAGATTACACGTGTTGACGATGAAAGTTTGAGTGAGACTAAAAGCATAATAGCTTCTAAGCTCAATAATTAAATATCTTTTAAACCCATAGCTTATTTTGATATTTATTATAATTCTGTATTTTTGTAAAAGAATGTTTGTGGTATAATATAATAGGTTTTTTGTGGATTAATTAAAAGTGAATTTACTTTTAGAAAGACTACATATAAATTTATTAAAGGAGAATGGCTATGGCTAAAGATATTGGTATTGATTTGGGAACTGCTAATGTTTTAATTAATTTAAAAGGCAAGGGTATTGTCTTAAATGAGCCATCAGTAGTTGCAATCGATACTCGCACAGGAAGAGTGTTAGCCGTTGGTTCGGAAGCCTATAAGATGGTTGGAAGGACTCCTAATAATATTAGGGCAATTCGTCCACTAAAGGATGGGGTAATCGCTGATTTTGATATAACAGAGCAGATGCTTTCATATTTTATTAAGAAGCTTAATGTTAAGGGGTTCATGTCTAAACCCAATATTTTAATCTGTTGTCCAACCAATACGACTTCCATAGAACGAAAAGCAATTAGGCAGGCTGCTGAAAAATCAGGTGGTGGCGAGGTCTTTCTTGAAGAGGAACCTAAAGTAGCTGCTATTGGAGCAGGATTAGATATTTTTCAGCCTCACGGTAGTATGGTAATTGATATTGGTGGTGGTACTAGTGATGTTGCAGTTCTCTCACTGGGTGATATTGTTGTTAGCCGTTCGTTAAGAATAGCAGGAGATCGTTTGAATTCTGATATCATGACGTACACACGTAAAACTCAAGGATTACAAATCGGAGAACGAACTGCCGAAAAGATTAAGATTGAAATTGGGACAGTTTTGGCAGATTATCGTAACGAACAGATGGAAGTCCGCGGACGTGATATTGTGAACGGATTACCACGAACAATTACATTATCTTCTAATCAAATCGAAAGTGCTTTGCATGAAACAATGATGTCAGTTATTGATGCAGCAAAGGATGTCTTAGAGCAGACACCGCCAGAATTAGCTGCTGACATTATTGATCGAGGAATTGTTTTGACGGGCGGAGGTGCACTGCTTAACGGAATTGATCAGTTATTTTCAGAGCATTTAAAGGTTCCTGTAATGATTGCTGATTCACCTTTGGATGATGTTGCATTGGGAACGGGATTCTTATTAGAACATATAGAAAAAAATAAGAAATAATTATACAATAAGGGGGATAATTTTCGATGAAACGACTATTGATTTTATTTGTACGTGGATATCAAAAAGGAATTTCCCCCTTTTTTCCACCAAGTTGTCGATATTATCCAACTTGTTCTAATTATATGATTCAGGCTATAGAGAAACATGGTGCTATTAAGGGAAGTTTGATGGGTATCTCTAGGATTTTAAGGTGTCATCCCCTCGTGAAGGGCGGATATGATCCAGTACCGTCAAAATTTAATTTAAGGCGAAATAGTAATCCAAAATAAGCTAAATTAAATCTTTATGAATTAATAGGGTATCAGAGGATTCTCATATGGGAGGAAAATAGTGTCACGTAAAGAGAAAAACATTGAGATTAAAGAAGAAGAAAAGGTTGTAAATGGTGAGACTGAAATCGTGTTGACGATTGGATCAGTAGCTTTAGGCAGTGTCAGAGTTTCAACAAGGGGTTTTGTAGCGTTGCTTCCAAATGGTGAAACTTTTAAGACTAGTTCCCATGATGAGGCTATTAACTTGTTGATACGTGACTACCATCTTCATCATGCGAATTAGATATTTTTTGTAAATCCGGTAGATATGGATACTCATACTAGCGGTTTTATTATTTGAGGATATCTGTTTAAGTTCGCAGGTATTATAAGGAGGAGCTATATTGGCTGAAAAACAATTGACGAGGGCGGATAATAAGGATGTTCGGATTGATTATGGTATTATCTTTTCAGTTCTTGTACTAGCCGTGATTGGAATAGCATCAATTTATGTCGCTGCTAACCATGATACAAGTACTTCAAGTATTACTAAGATGATATTGACGCAAGCAGCATGGTATGCAATCGGAACTGTTGCAATCGTAATTATTATGCAGTTTGATGCAGAACAGCTGTGGAAGTTGGCTCCAATTGCGTATGGTGTTGGAATATTTCTTTTAGTAATGGTTTTGTTTTTGTATAGTAGATATTACTTTGCTAAGACGGGTGCTAAAAGCTGGTTTGCAATTGGAAGTTTAACTTTTCAACCGTCCGAAGTTATGAAACCTGCGTATATTATGATGCTGGGGCGTGTTGTTGCACAGCATAATAGTGAGCATATTGTGCATACGGTAAGTGATGATTGGAAACTTCTGTTTAGGATGTTTGGTTGGACCTTACCAATAGCTGTTTTACTTAAGCTACAAAATGATTTTGGAACGATGCTTGTTTTCTTTGCAATCTTTGGAGGGGTTGTAATTGTATCAGGAATAACTTGGAAAATTATCGCTCCAATTGTGGTTGCCGGTGGTGTCTTGGGTACAACTGCAATTAGTTTGGTAATATACGGAAGAAGTATTCTTGAACAAATTGGGTTCAAAACCTATCAGTTCAATCGGATTGAGGCTTGGTTGAATCCCTCGGCTAATACATCATCAACTAGTTATCAATTGTGGCAAAGTATGAAAGCAATTGGTTCTGGTAAATTGCTTGGTAAAGGTTTTAATGTTTCGAATGTATATGTACCTGTACGCGAATCTGATATGATTTTCTCAGTTATCGGGGAAAATTATGGTTTTATTGGTGGTTGTGTCTTAATATTTTTATATCTGTTATTAATTTTTCAGATGATTCAGGTTACTTTTGACACTAAAAATGAATTTTATGCATATATATCTACTGGCGTAATTATGATGGTACTTTTCCATGTGTTTGAAAATATTGGGATGAGTATTGGATTGTTACCATTAACCGGTATTCCATTACCATTTATAAGTCAAGGTGGGTCCTCATTAATTGGTAATATGATCGGTATTGGGCTGATAATGTCGATGAGGTATCATAATAAGAGTTATATGTTCAGCAATAGTAAAGATTTCCATTAATATCTTTTGTTTTTAAGAGGTCAGGTCAAATTAATTTTTGATTTGACCTTTTTAGTTTAGCTAAAAAATATATAAGATATGCCTAAAACTGTACTCAAATTTAATGATTAATAGTCAGTGTTATAGTAACTGTATTACAACACACTTCTTTGTCACAAATTGGGACCTGTACTATAATTAATCTAAGTATAAAAAGGAGTGGACTTAATTGAAAAAAATGTATTGTTACAATCGTTGTAGTACTTGTGCTAAGGCACGAAAATGGTTAGATGAAAAAAATGTATCTTATAACGAAGTTGACATTGTCAAGACACCTCCAACCAAGGAAGAATTATTAACATTGATTAAACAAGGTAATCATCCAATCAGATATTTCTTTAATACCAGTGGTATTAAGTATCGTGAACTGAAGTTGAAGGATAAAGTTCCTTCAATGAGTGACGAAGAAGCAAGTGAACTTTTAGCTAGTGATGGTAAATTGATCAAGCGACCTTTGATGATTGAAGGTAATCATTTTACTTGTGGTTTTAAACCCGATGTGTATGAAACGGAATGGCTCTAAACAAGTAAATGGATAACTGGTTTACTATCTTTAGTTATTAGTAAAAATTAAAAATTAATGAATTTTCTAATTGAAAACGATTCGCAACTAAGCTAAAATTAGAGCGTGTTCTAAATTGGAGGAATTGATGATGTCAACACTTGAAATAAAAGATTTACATGTGTCAATTGAAGGTAAAAATATATTAAAAGGTGTTAATTTAACAATGAAAACCGGTGAAATTCATGCAATCATGGGACCGAATGGAACTGGTAAATCAACTTTGTCAGAAGCAATTATGGGTCATCCTGCCTACAAGGTAACGCAAGGAGAAGTATTGCTCAATGGGGAAAATATTCTTGATTTGCCTGTTGATGAACGTGCACGTGCTGGTCTATTTCTGGCAATGCAGTATCCCGCTGAGATTCCTGGTGTGACAAACGCAGAATTTATTCGTGGTGCAATTAATGCTAGAAGGCCTGAAAATGATGCAATTTCAATCAGAAAATTTTTGAAACAATTGGATGAGACAATGTCGGTACTAGACATGACAGAAGAAATGGCGGATCGCTATCTTAATGAGGGGTTTTCAGGCGGTGAAAAAAAACGTAATGAAATTCTACAATTGATGATGATTAAACCAAAATTTGCAATTCTAGATGAAATTGATTCCGGTTTAGATATTGATGCATTAAAAGTTGTTTCACGTGGTGTTAACGAAATGAGAGGCCCTGAATTTGGATCATTGATTATTACGCATTATCAACGCCTCTTGAATTATATTGTTCCTGATGTTGTTCATGTAATGATGGGGGGCAAAATTGTAATGCAAGGTGGTCCAGAACTTGCTAAGAGATTGGAAGACGAAGGGTACGCGGGAATAAGAGACGAGCTTGGTTTAGATATTAAGCTTGTTGATGAAGATGCGTAGAATGAGGTGAATTATGACGGTTGAATTTGAGAGTTATCCTGAAATCAAAAGTTATGCTGAGAGTGTAGCTGAACCAAAATGGTTTACTGAAATGAGAATAAAAGCACTTAAAGCACAACCAGAGTTGAAATTACCGAATTTTGAAAAAATAAGATATCAACGTTGGCCAATTCAGTTGAAAAGGCCATTAAAAAAATATTCTTCAGATAGAAAGTCATTGGAAGAATTGGAAATTGAAGAAGCAAAACATTTAGTTGTACAGCTTGGGCAAGACACTGTTCGAGCTGATGGTCTATCTGAATTGGTAGAACAAGGAGTAATTATTTGTGATTGGCAGACTGCGTTAGAACAACACAGTGATTTAGTTCAGAAGTATTTTATGCGAAAAGCTGTAAAATACGATGAAGATTTATTAACCGCGCAACATGTTGCGAATCTGACAAGTGGGTTATTTATCTATGTTCCTAAGAATACAACTATAAAGGAGCCATTGACCACATATTTTGTGCAAGACGCAACCATAAAAAGTGACTATGTACATCATGTAATAATTGTTACTGACAAAAACAGCGAATTTTCGTATCTTGAGAACTTAACAACTATTGGGAGTGAAAAAACTACTGCAAATATTATTGTTGAAGTTATTGCTGAAGCAGATAGTCATGTGAAGTTTGCAAGCGTTGACCGTTTAGGTGCTAATACAACTACTTATCTTAATCGTAGAGGTCATCTTGAAGATAATGCCAAGATTGATTGGTCGATGGGAATGATGAATGATGGAAATATAGTTGGCGATTTCGATTCAGATCTTGTCGGAAATGGATCTCATTCAGAGGTTAAAGTCGTTGCAATTTCAACTGGTAAGCAGGTACAAGGAATTGATACCCGAGTTACTAATATGGGACGCCATACAATTGGACATATTTTGCAGCACGGCGTGATTTTATCGCGTTCAACATTAACATTTAATGGCATTGGACATATTATCAAGGGTGCTAAGGGTTCAGATGCACAACAAGAAAGCAGAGTTTTGATGTTATCTACCAAAGCAAAAGGTGATGCAAATCCAATTCTATTGATTGATGATAATGATGTAACTGCTGGGCATGCGGCTAGTGTGGGACGAGTTAACCAAGAGCAATTATATTACTTAATGAGTCGTGGCCTTCCTAAAAAGGTTGCAGAACGTCTTGTTATTAGAGGCTTTTTAGGACCCGTATTAGCGGCTATTCCATCAAAAATGATTGAAGAACAATTAAAGGCAACTATCGAAAGGAAGCTTGTCGATGGTCAAACAGATGAATGATCTTATTAAGGATTTTCCAATACTTAATCAGAAAGTAAATGATGAACAGTTAGTGTATCTTGACAATGCGGCGACTACGCAAAAACCACGAGCTGTAGTTGATGCAGTAACCAACTATTATTATCATGATAATGCTAATGTTCATCGTGGTGTGCATACACTTGCAGAACGCGCAACAGCAAAGTTTGAAGGTGTTCGAAAAAAAGTTGCACACTTTATTAATGCCCCTAGTGAGCAAGAAATTATTTACACAAAAGGAACGACAGAAGCGTTAAATTGGGTAGCTGCAAGTTATGGCAGAAGCTTTGTGAAACCTGGCGATGAAATTGTGATTTCTTATATGGAACATCATAGTAATTTAGTGCCATGGCAAGTCCTCGCTAAGAAGAATGGAGCAACTCTTAAATATATTGACTTACTTCCTGATGGACAACTAGATGTTGCAAGTGCTGAGAAGAAGATTACAGATAAAACTGCAATTGTCTCACTTGCTCATGCTTCCAATGTACTTGGAGTTGTTAATCCTATTGCAAAAATAGCAGAAATTGCACATAAGCATGGAGCAATCATGGTTGTTGATGGTGCCCAATCTACGCCGCATATGAAAATTGATGTACAAGCATTAGGAATTGATTTCTTTGCTTTCTCTGGGCATAAACTCATGGCCCCGACAGGAATAGGGATTCTTTGGGGTAAGAGCGAATTGTTAGAGCAGATGCCACCACTTGAATTTGGTGGTGAAATGATTGATTGGGTACAGTTGCAAGAGACAACTTTTAAACAGTCACCATGGAAATTTGAAGGTGGTACTCAAAATATTGCTGGTGTTGTTGGACTAGGAGCTGCAATCGATTATCTTGAAAATATTGGGATGAAACAAATTGAAAGTTATGAGAAATCACTGATAGCAAGTGTTTTACCAGAGTTAGTTAAAATTGACGGATTAGAGATATATGGACCATTGGATCCAGCAAAACGTACAGGAATTATTTCTTTCAACCTTAAGGGTTTGCATCCACATGATGTTGCAACCGCCTTAGATATGGAGGGAATTGCAGTTAGAGCAGGACATCATTGCGCGCAGCCACTGATGGAATATTTGAATGTTGCTGCAACAGCTCGTGCCAGCTTTTATCTCTATAATACGATTGAAGATGGACATCGGTTGGTAGAAGCAATAAAGGCAACGAAGGAGTTCTTTAGAAATGGGATTGTCTAGATTGGATAATTTGTATCGTCAGATGATTTTAGAACATGCAGCACATCCTCATCATCATGGAACAATAAAAAATGCAGATCATCAACTTGAGTTGCGTAATCCAACTTGTGGAGATGTTTTGACTGTACAGGTTGTAATGAAAGCAGATAAGGTTTATGACGTGGCATTTTCGGGATCTGGGTGTACAATAAGCCAAGCCTCCGCAAGCATGATGACTGATGAGGTAATCGGGAAGACACCTACACAAGTTGAACAGATGGTAGTGACATTTTCAAAAATGGTTACTGGAGATTCAACGGATGATGTTGATGATATTTTAGGTGATGCTGCGATTCTTGAAGGAGTTGCACAATTTCCTGCAAGGATTAAGTGTGCAACATTAGCTTGGAAGGCAATCTATCAAGCCATTGAGAATAACGATAAGGAATCGACTGTTGGACTGATGCGACACGATGAGTTATAGGAGGGAGTTTATATGGCAGATGCAAGTATGCTCGGTCTAGGCGGAGAGTATAAATATGGGTTTAAAGATGATATTCAACCCATTTTAACAACTGGCGAAGGCCTTAATGAAGAGATTGTAAGACAGATTTCAGCAGCAAAAAATGAGCCAGATTGGATGCTTGATTTTCGTTTAAAATCATTCAAACGTTATGAACAAATGGAAATGCCTGATTTTGGTCCAGATTTATCAACTCTTGATTTGAATCATATTAATTATTTCAGGCGTGATAGTGAAGGAATTGCTCGTAATTGGGAGGATGTTCCTGAAGATATCAAGAAGACGTTTGATCGTTTGGGTGTACCTGAAGCTGAGCGTAAGTATTTAGCTGGTTCTTCTGCTCAGTATGAGTCTGAAGTTGTTTATCATAATATGCGTGAGGATTTTGAAAAATTAGGAATTGTTTTTATGGACACGGATTCAGCCGTACAGCAATATCCAGAATTAGTAAAGAAATATTTTGGTAAGTTGATTCCTCCTTCTGATAACAAATTTGCAGCACTAAATTCTGCAGTTTGGTCAGGCGGAACATTCATTTATGTACCAAAAGGTGTCAGAACAGAAGTGCCTATTCAGAGTTATTTCCGTATTAATGCGGGAAATAGTGGTCAGTTTGAGCGAACACTGATTATTGTTGATGAAGGTGCAAGTGTTAACTATGTTGAGGGCTGTACAGCACCTAATTATTCTGAAGATAGTCTGCATGCAGCTGTTGTTGAAGTCAATGTGTTGAAGGATGCTTACTGTCGGTATACCACAATTCAAAATTGGTCGGATAATGTATACAGTTTGGAAACCAAACGTGCTCAGGCGCTTGAAAATGGGACAATGGAATGGGTCGATGGTAATTTAGGTTCTAAAGTTACAATGAAATACCCTAGCGTTTATTTAAACGGTGAAGGTGCAAGAGGGACAATGCTTTCAATTGCTTTTGCAGGCAAAGATATAGTTTCCGATACAGGTGCACGAATGATTCACAATGCCAAAAATACATCTAGTTCAATTGTTTCTAAGTCTCTGTGTAAAGATGGTGGACGAGTTGACTACCGTGGGAAGGTTCGCTTTGGTCGCACGAGTGATGGATCATTTTCACATGTTGAATGTGATACTATTATTCTTGATGACAAGAGTGCAAGTGATACGATTCCATTTAATGAGATCAAAAATGGAAATGTTTCAATGGAGCATGAGGCAAAAGTTTCTAAAATTTCAGAAGAGCAACTCTATTATTTAATGAGTCGTGGAATTACTGAAGAGAAAGCAACAGAAATGATTATTATGGGATTTGTAGAACCATTTACGAAGGAATTACCAATGGAATATGCAGTTGAACTTAACAGGTTAATTGAGTATCAAATGGAAGGGTCTGTTGGTTAAATAAGTATGACTAGCCACAAACGTTGTTATATTAACGTTTGTGGCTTTTTATTTTTTTATTTTTAGAAAATTAACGACAAAATTAACGACAACATGCTACATTTGGTTTATTTATCCATAAATTTTGCGAATTTTTCTGCAAAATAAAGTCAGCTTTTAAAATTTCTATATTTTGGACTTCGTTCACTTTTTTTAAAATAAAGCCATTTTAGAATGTGCAACTTAATTTATAAACTTGAGAATTCGTATTTGTATTGAAGGATTTGAGTATTAATAACATTTACAAAAAATGATAAAAGGTGTATTATTATTTAAATAGTAATTGTTACTATTTAAAAAGAAAGAAGGAATTATTTTGGCTAAGAAATCTAAAATAGCGAAACAAAAGAAGTTAGAATTTCAAGTTGCTAAATATGCAGAAAATAGAAAAGAACTAATTGCTAAACATGATTACGAGAGTTTGAGCAAATTACCAAGGAATGCCTCTCCTACACGTTTACATAATCGAGACTTTCTAGATGGAAGACCACATGCTTATATGCGGAAATTTGGGATGTCGAGAATTAGGTTTAGAGAACTAGCACTGAAAGGTCAGATACCTGGCGTCAGAAAAGCTAGTTGGTAAATAGAAAAAGGAGGAATAATTATGGCTGTTCCAGCAAGAAAAACATCCAAAAGTAAGAAAAATAAACGCAGAGGAAATAAAAAATTAACTGTACCATCATTCTCCTTAAATACTTCTACAGGTGAATATCATCGTAGTCATCATTATTCAATAGAGGAAATAAAAAACCGTAAAAAATGAGGTGTTTGTCATGAGAGTGATTTATCCAATTCTCGTTGAGCAGGCAGTTGAAGAACTCGCTGAAGGTGAAAAAATTACATTAGATTACAAAGTACAGGTTTATCAAGCATTGATCAAAGACAAAATTATTGATGAGTTTGGATTTCCAACAGCATACGCCTTGAGTCAAGGGTATGTTGAGAGTATCACAGAAGAGCCTAACCTTGAGTGGGATGAATTTCTTGATATGTATCCAATTTTTAAAAAGTGTGATCAAGTTGAATTTGAACGAATTAATGGTTTTTGGGAAATAACAACAGATTTTCAAGCAAAATTAATGAGTGACTCATTTCAAGCAAAATTAACTAATATTGAAAAAGCTCAAATTCAAGAGTTTCTGTCAGGAAGACAAAGGGCAGTATAGTTCGCGAATTACTAAAGAATAGCACAAGTAAAAGCTCTTAATTAACTGTAAAAACAGCAAAATTTTTATAAACAGTTTAAAACTGATAATGTTAGACGAAAAGGTTTAACTTATGAAGCTTGACTGTTTGTAATAAATTGAAAGGCTAGGTCAAATTTTGATTTTTGATCTAGCTTTATTTTTTTATTAATGTGTCATGGAAAATCTCAAATTTTTTCAAAAGTAATTTAGTCTGGTAAAAGTAAATTATTACAAACGATTAGAGATCCGAATGTAGATGATTTACGAACAACTTTAGTTGACATTGGTTTTAAAAAAATATAGTATTAACATACTTACAATTTGTAATTACAATGATGAGATGAGTATTGATAGAATTATCTAAAGAGAACTTGTATATGCTGAAAACAGGTGTTATGAATATCAAGAAAATGGTCTTGGAGTAATATATTGCTGAGCAATTTATGTAAAGTAATATTGGATGGATTCCATTAAAAATCCAGGTATTCGTTCTGAATGAATATCTCTTGAGGCATCTTAGTGCAAGTTAAGATGTGAATCTAGGTGGTACCGCGAAGATAATTCGTCCTTGAAAATAATATTTTCAAGGGTTTTTTTTATTTAATCAAACAAAGGAGGATTCTCATGGGAAAATATGTAGTTAATTCAAGTATCAGAAATATAGGTTATCAAGTCGGAACACAGGCAGGGGTACATCGTTATTTGATGGATGAACCAACAACTGTTCGCGGAACAGATGCTGGTCCTAATCCTGTACAGTATTTAATTGGGGCCGTGAATGGATGTCTAACAATTACTGCTCAATCTGTTGCGAGAAAATATAAGATTAAGCTTGAAAGATTTGATGTTCGTTCAGTAGGGAACGTTGTTAAGTATACAGATGGAACGTCAAAAGTTGATGAAATAGTAGTTAATATTATATTTAAGGCTGATATAGAAGGCGCAGATAAAAATAGTTTTCTTGAAGAAACCCTTGCCAAATGTACAGTCCATAAAACATTAGAACCAGGTGTTAAATTCACCTTTAATTTCGAACAAGAATAATGGAAAATGGGGATAGTTATGGAAAAGAGAAAGATAATTAAGATTGTAGTTCCGCTAATAATTGGAATGTCTTTTTTAAGTGCTTGCGCAGCAAAAAAAGATGCTTCAAAGCAAAAAACAACGTTGAATTTAATGCAGACATCGGAATTAACAACATTGGATAACACTAATCAGGCTACAATGTCAGAATTTTCAACCTTAACGAATATAGATGAAGGATTGTACAAGCTTAATTCGAAAAATAAAGTCGTACCTGCAATTGCGAAGTCAGTTGTTAAGCCAACAAATGGTGGAAAGACATATACAATTCAATTACGCCAGGATGCACGCTGGTCTAACGGAGACAAGGTTACAGCACAAGATTTTGTTTATTCGTGGCGTCGATCAGTCGATCCTGCAAATAAGCCAGTTTATACTTATGTTTTTAGTGGTATTAAAAATGCGGATGCAGTTGTTGCAGGTAAACTTCCTTCAAGTCAATTGGGAATTGAAGCAGTTGGTAAGTATAAATTGAAAATTACATTGGAACATCCAATGCAATCATTTAATAAGTTGGTAACAATGCCAGTTTTTTTACCACAAGATAAGTCTTTTGTACAAAAGATTGGAACTAAGAAATACGGTACAAATGCAAAATATACTGTGTCTAATGGTGCGTTTAAAATTACTAAGTGGACAGGTATCAATGATTCTTATTCGTTGGTTAAAAATAAGTATTACTATGCCAAAAAGCAGGTTAAATTAAATAAAATTAACTATGCAACTGTAAAAGATGATAATACTGCATACAATCTTTTTAAGACTAATAAATTAGATGATGCGACGGTTTCAGGTGTAGTTGCACAGGGATTACAAAATAATAAAAACTTGAAAAAAGTAAATCGAGCCTGGACATATTATTTGCAGGTAAATCAGAGTGCAGGCTCACCACTAGCTAATGCTAAGTTACGAAAGGCAATCTCATTAGTAGTAAATCGTAATGAACTAACAAAAAAAGTCTTAGGAGACGGTTCGACTGCTGCAAGCAGTTTTGTCAGTCCTGAAACTGCTACAGATCCAACCACAGGTAAGGACTTTAGTACAGAAACAGCAAACACCACACAGTCTAATGTTAAGAAAGCAAAGAAATTATGGCAAGAGGGATTGGCAGAGAGTGGTAAGACTTCGATAACACTTAATTTGATTGCTGAAGATACTGAAACTCAAAAAAAGGTTGCTGAATATATTCAAAGTGCAGTGCAGAGTAAATTAAATAACGTTTCTGTCAAAGTTCAAAACTTACCTGCGAAAGGATTATCAAATAAAAAAACTGCAGGAGAATTTGATTTAAGTTTATGGTACTGGTTGGCTGATTATGCGGATCCTATTAACTATCTAGGAATTTTGACAACAGGGAACTCAATGAACACAGGAAAATATTCAGATAGTGTGTTTGATTCATATATTGCAAATGCTCAAGTTGCAAAGACAAGAACTGTTTATTGGTCGAATCTACGCAAAGCAGAGAAGCGATTGCAAGCGACAACGGGAATTATTCCACTTTACTATGTCAAAGAAGATCATTTAGTTCAGGATGGTTTAACAGGTGTAATTTATCATACAGCTGGTTTTGCTGATTACACAAGATCTTATTGGAAATAGAAAAATGTACAATTTTTTGGTGTAGAAAAAGCAATTTAAGGATGAATTTTTAAATTTTATAAACTACAATAGAATTGTAAATAATTCGAAGTAGGAAGTGAGTAAATGATTTGGCTATGGATGCACTTAGTTACATGGATTGTGTTGCTGATTGTTGTTTTTTCAGTAGTTTTCAGTAAAAAAGATGTAAGTGTAGCAGCAAAAATGATTGCGAGAATTTGTTACGTGGTTGCACTTGTCAGTGGTATAATGCTTCTCGGTTATGCTTGGGAAGCATCTCCAGTTTTGGCAGTGGTTAAGATATTGTTAGCAATAGGATTAATTGGTTTTTGTGAGATATATTTTAGTCAAGGACATAATTGGAGGAGCAGGACCAAAGCTTTGTTACTAGTGACAACTATACTTGTTGGCTTATTAGGCTTTATTTTAGCTGGAGGTCGACCATTTTAATTAAAAGTAAATATATAGAAGAGGCTAGATCATAAAAAATTTGATTTGGCCTTTTTTATAAGTTATGCAAAAAACAATGAGAAAAGACTGTAAAAAAATTTAATGCTTTTTTAAAATAAATCTTGACTGTATTGTTAGTGAGATTTAGTATAGGGATATCGATAATTAATTTTTGATGTCAAAAATAATTTTTTTTAATCATTTTATTATATGTTAATTTTAGAAAGAGGAAATCTTATGTCTTACACGAATAATCAAAATGTAAATGTTGTTGTCATTATTCTAGTTATTATTATCAGGCGTACGCGTGATCTTATGACTAGAAAGTTTTGGTTTGGCTAAGATTTCTAAGATCAGTAAACCACCGTGCGAGTTAAAAAGCATGGTGGTTTTTTATTTGCACGAATGAGGAAAATTAAAAATTTATATATTTTAATCATGCCTGCAAAGAGAGAAGGAAAGCATTTAAATAAATTAGGAGGTTTTTGAATATGAATAAAGTCGAAAAGATAAGTAAATTGGTAGGTAAATACTTTACAGCGGCAATTATTTTTTGGGTAGTTTTTAATTATTTTTTGCCAAAAACGAGCGAATGGGTAGTTCCAAATGTCTCATATTTGTTGGGAATAATTTTTTTTGGAATGGGGCTAACCTTGAAATTACAAGATTTTGAAAGGATTGCCAAGAAACCTTTCCCCGTTATTGCAGGAACTTTTGCACATTATTTAATTATGCCAACAATTGCTTGGATTTTATGTCTTATTTTTCAATTAAAAGGTGCTACTGCAGCTGGTGTGATTTTAGTTGGTTCATGTCCAAGTGGAACATCGTCAAGTGTAATGGCATATCTTGCTGGTGGAGATGTCGCTCTTGATGTGTCAATTGAAACCTTATCCACGTTACTTGCACCAATCGCACTTCCCGGTTTGTTATTACTTTTTGCGGGAAAATACGTTGATATTCCAACATTTTCATTATTTTTAAGTACAGTAAAAATTGTTTTAGTTCCAATTTTGTTAGGTTTATTGGTACATCATTTATTTAAGAATAGGATTGAATGGGTAACAAGGTTTTTGCCATTAGTATCACAATTAGCAATTCTTTTGATAATTGGAGCAGTAATTTCTGCTAATCATGCTGATTTAATGACGACACAAACATTACTTGTTATTCCAGTTGTAATGTTGCATAATTTGTCAGGTTATGGACTTGGATATGTCTTCTCTAAACTAATCAGATTAAGGACACCGCAGAGAAAAGCAATTACTTTTGAAGTTGGGATGCAAGATTCAAGTTTGGGAGCAACATTAGCCATGAAGTATTTTGTTCCAGCTGCAGCAATTCCTTCTACTGTCTTTAGTATCTGGCATAATATATCAGGTTCTGTCTTGGCCGTTAATTGGAAGAATAAGACAGTTAATGAAAAAACCAAGGTTATAAGAGAAGATACAAAGTCAATTGTTGATTAATAAGTAGTGATTACATGGGTGCAGGTATGCCAAAAGTTGATATAAAACTTACAAAGTTTTAATTTGTAGATACATCTATCAAAAATAAATAAGAGAAGCAGTGACAAAATTATTTTTGCCCTTGCTTCTCTTATTTTATTTATCACAAATTTATTGTTAAATGCATATTATACTAATTTTTGAAACTCTTCGCAGAAGGTTTCTTCCCGTTTGGCATACCTTTCATTTTCTTCCCATTGGGTGTACTACCAATTTGAGTATTAGATTGTGCTTTTTGAGTACCAAAGTAATAACCGATTCCACCACTAGCACTTGCAATCAATAGTATAATTATTCCGATAATTAATATTTTTTTGGTACCACGATCTTTAGCATACATAGATTATTCCTCCTTGATAACTTATAGCAATGATGATATAGCAAGAAGTTTTCTTTTAGGGGAAGATACTTTGCTTTTTTCGTAAATAAAGTATGAAAAAATGAATATTTTATGGAGTAAGCTAAATGTTATATAATATATAAATATGATAGTGAAAGGGAGCTAAAACATAATGATGAAAATCTACTACAAAGCGGATTATGACAAAAAAGAAGTTGAATTTGAAAAACCTAGCGATTTTGTAGGGAGTCTTTTAGTAGACGATCCTGAATTGCAAGATGGTTATGAAGTTTATAAAGTAACGGTAGCTGGTCAAGAAGTAACCGAATTTACAGGTAAAACGATGCTTGACTTATTTAATTATTATTGGAAAAGAGTTTAAAAATAATAAATATATTAATTTATTTAATATATTCATAAAGGTATTGTTTTTATAAGAACTTTAGTCATTCTTGATTAAGGTTTCTTTTTTTTCTAAAAAATGTTGTGTAAAATTAATGAAGTAAATATAATTGGAAGATTAGTCGATATAGTTACATATGGAAGTAAAAAACTATTCGAAATATAGTGGTATGAATGGGGACGAAATGTTTGAGATTAAGTATAGAATTGAAATTTAATTCAGAAAGTGAGCATCCAACAATTGCAATGGATTACGCTCCTGGAATTCTCTCATTAATTAAACTAGGATTGTCAAATGTGAATGTAAAACTTTTTGAAGAACTTTACAATAAAAACACAGCCAAAAACTTTACCTTTAGCATTTATTTTAAAGATAATGTACTTTTCAAAAAGGAATACATTGAATTAGGATCAAGCAAAATATGCGTACTGAATTTTAGTATTGATGATGGTGCAAGAGCACTTTATTTCTATAATTCCTTCATATGGTTGCAGCAACAAAACAATTTGCGATTTGATAGGGAAAATACTGTAAAATTTGGAAAAGTTGAATTGGTTAGGGAGACGCTTATTGTAGCTGATATGGTTATTTTCAGAACATTATCACCTATTGTTGTTCGCCAAGATCAAAAAATATTTTTATCTTATAGTGAAAATAACGCGAAACTTTTTAATGAAACGTTACGAATAAATATGAAAAGTCGTTTACAAGAAGAGTATAGTGCTGAATTTTTACAAATGGTTGATACATTAGAATTTCAGCCAATTAAAGTTAAGAAAGTAGTTTCCCGAAATTTTGGTTTATTTGTTGAGGCTACTAAAGGATCGTTTGTGCTTAAGGGAAATCCTGTATTACTAAATCTAATAAATCAAATAGGACTAGGTGTTAAGTGCGGATCTGGTTTTGGGATGATTGCTAATTGATGAAGAGAAAGGAGTATTTAATGATATGGCAGTTTTACCCAAAACAATTAATTTTTACATGGATAGTTGGCTGGAAAACGCTGGAATAATTGGTTTAACAAGAATTTTGGATGTAGAAGATTATGAGATTAACGATGATCAATTAATTGTAAAAACAACGGTATTCAAAACGATTAATAATAGTTTCTTTCAATATTTTATTAATACGTATGGACAATATACACATTATTACAAAATAATTAGTTGGTTACCTAAAATTATTGCAATAGAAAAATTGGGGTTTGACAAATATACTTTTCAAGACTATCAAGCATGTGTTAAATGGTTTAATAATAATGTCAGATATTTTATAAAAACAAGTAGCTATAAGCAAATGCGACCACTTGCACATTCAGAAATTCCAATTGAAGAATATCTAGAAAATGCGACAAATTTATTCAAGAAACTAAGCAAAAACAAGTGGCAAGATAAGAACGTTAACCTAAAGAAAGAACTTACTGTTCTTTTTGGTGAATTAAAGAAAATTGTCCAATATTTTGCTAATGATACTAATAAGAGATACTTTCTAGCTAAAAGTTTGGGATATCGATACATCAATAAGGGTTGGAATGGTATTTCCTTTCTAAATAATCAAAGTAAAATTGTTAATCTTTATCAAGACTATCAAGAATATTTTGTACAGCCTGTAATTGATTTTTTATCGGAGAATCATGAAAAAGCAAAAATTAAATGTACAACTTGTGGAAGAAAAATGAGATCAAATGAGAAAATAGGATACTCATTTTTAAACGGGATGGGGTATGATTATAGGAAAAGAAATAGTAATGGTTATAAGTTTAATTCTGATCAATTTTTGTGTCCTATTTGTCGTCTAATGTATTCCGCAGTTCCAGCTGGTTTTACATACAATTTGAAGGGGAACCATGGTTTTTTTGTAAATCAAACAGGATATAATTTAAATAATTTGTATAATGCAAATAACAATTTTTTAGAAGTTCTTACTGAATCATTTGAGGGAGCAAATAAGGTTTCACCATGGTATGGATTTTATGAGGTGTTTAAGAAAGAATTTAATAAATCTAAACAAAATATGTTTGTAAATGTACAAATAGTTAATCGCAAAAATGAACAGTATCATTTCAACATTATTTCTGAGGTTGCTGCAAATGTTTTAAGAAAAGCAGAAAAACAAAGAAGTGATGGACAAGAAAAGATAACTATTTTGGATGTGCTTAACAATGCATTTATTTTTGAATATCAGGGCGTAGAATCTTTCATGATTTTCGATGAGGTTATTATGCGAATTTTGAACCAAACTAATATGAATAACCTAGTTAATAAGTTATTGTTTTTAAAAATCTTAAATAGACGAGGAGTCTATATTACACCAATGCAAATTTTGGATATTGTTGAACTAAATACAATACTATTTAACGAAATGGATGTAACGAAGTTAGATATCAAAATATTGTCGAAAGTTTATGGTGATGGTAAGAAGTTTGCACAAAAATACAAGTTAAATCCAGATAAGGAGAAAATTTTGATTTATCAACTCTTGCAAGCATTGAAAATACAAAATCAGAAAAAAACTATGAATCTATTGTTAAGTTGCTACTTAAGACAGCAGGAAAGTATACCTAATGAATTTATGCAAAAAATGGAAAATAAAGAAGAATTCAAGCAGTTAGTTTATGCATTCATAACAGGTTTGATTTCTGGAAAAAAAGAGGGGAAAGTAGATGAAAAGTAAAGGTCTAACAGCAACAATTATTTTTGAAGCAAGTAGTGCTAATTATGGCGAAAGTCTAGGAAATATAGCTTCTTTAAAAAAAATAACGCGAGATACTGGTTATCAGTACACTTATATTTCACGTCAAGCTCTTAGATATAATATTGTGCAACAACTCGGGGAACCAGAAACAGATTTAAGTGTAGAGGGTTCTGGTAATAGAAAGGTAATCCAATTTAGCAAAACTGTATCCATAAAAGATTATCCTGAAATTGACTTTTTTGGTTATATGAAGACAGAAAAAGGAAATAATACTAATGTGCGTTCTGCAAAAGTTCGTTTGTCTAATGCAATTAGTCAGGAACCATTTGCAGGAGATGTTGATTTTTTGACAAATACGGGGCTTGCTAGTCGAATGCGACAGACGACATGGGATGATAGTGTTAAAAATAGTTTGGTAACTTCTGAAATTCATTTATCATATTACTGTTACACAATTACTATTGATTTAGATCAAATTGGAATTGATGTGAATGATGGAACGAGACTTGAAAATGATGAAAGAAGTCGGCGTGTCTCCAAACTACTTGACACAATTGCTTATTTGTACAGGGACATTCGTGGTCGCCGTGAGAACTTACAACCACTCTTTATAGTTGGTGGAGTGTACAGTGTTAAAAATCCATTGTTTGAGAATATTGTTAGAGTTGAAAATAACACTGTTAAAGTTGATGCTCTTATAAGATTATTGACTTCTGAACTAACAAGAGGAACACTTGTTGGGTATGTTGAAGATTATTTTTCGAATGGTGATGAGATTAAAGAAAAATTGAAGGCACAATCTGTTGAACAAGTAATAGAAAGTTTAAAAACGAAAGTTGTTGATTACTATGAAAGCAATTAAGTTGAAAGTTTATCAACAAACTGCTAATTACAGAATTCCAATTAGTTACGAATTTAGAGAAAGTTACCCGTTACCGCCATTTTCGACGGTGATAGGTATGATTCATTATTTATGCGACTTTGATAGCTACCATCCAATGAAAGTTAGTGTGCAGGGTTCCCACATTTCAACAACAAATGATTTGTATACTCGTTATGAATTTAATAATGGTACAAAATTTGATACAAGGAGACATCAACTTAACGCTGAAGGTATGGGGATAAGTTATGGAGTGGCAAATATCCAGTTACTGATAGATGTGAATCTGGTTTTGCATATAGTTCCTGAAAACCAAGATGAGATAGAAATTATCTACAATGCTTTAAAGTTCCCAAGAGAATTTCCTAATTTGGGAAGGCGCGAAGATTTAGCAGTATTTGAAAGTGTTGAAATTGTTGAGTTGGGCATTAATACACTTGAAAAAAATGGTCAAATTGGAAATGTTATAATCTCAAAAGAAACATCAGTTGGTAAAAATTGGGCAGCATATGTACCCATTAAAAACACCTTTTGCGATGATAAACAACAAGCTTCCCCCAAGACTGGAACGAGATATAAAATTAATAAAGTGTATACTTTGAATAATCAAGGTAGAGGGAAAATTGTACGTGAATGGGAAAAACATGAAGTATTGTATACTAATTTTACATTTTTAAAAAATAGAAGATATCTAATGGATTCGCAAGGGGATATTGTTTTTCCTGTTTGAATTAGGTAAGTTGAATTTATTTAATATACACACTAAACAATAGTAAATAATATTCATTAAAGTAGCTTAGAATTTAAACATTGGACAGAATTTTTTTATTTTCAAAAAAGAAATATAGCGACAAAAATATTGCTAAATAAAGAAGTCTATTAATCTAACTTAAAAGTAATGTAAATGTTAGAAATATTTTTATTATCTGTTACATAATTTATCTAACTTAAAAGGAATAATCTAGTGAGAGGGATGATAAGAATAGTATTTGTTCAAGCCAACCTAGCAATAATAATTTTGAGATGAAGAATTAGCTATTCGAAGAAAATGTAAAGTTATTAAATAAAGAATTCTGATTTATGGAATAAATATTTGTAAGTGCAAAAAGGGCCGAATCAAAATTTAACTTTTGATTCGGTCCCTCTATTTGGTTGTCAAGAATAAATGCGTTTCATACATTAGAATTCTTCGTCCAGCTTCGAATTATTCAAGCTTTCGCGATTTTGTAGTGTCTTAGAAAGTTAGATATGCTTACTTTTTTTATCAAATGAGGTATCTAAGTGTTTTATACCAATTCCTGTGAAACCACTAATTATTGAGAACACAGGGGAGAATAAACTGAAAAAGACGAATGGTAGGTAAGTAATTGTCGGAATACCAAATGTACTAGTAACAAAACTTCCTGCAACTCCCCATGGAATGAGGTAATTAATAACAGTTCCTCCATCTTCCAAAGTTCGACCTAACACAACGGGATCAAGTTTGGCTTTTCTAAAGACATCTTTAAATGCATTAGCTGGAAGAATGACTGATAGGAATTGCTCACCAATGAAAATGTTAACCCCAATACAAGATAATAAGGTACTTAAAATCAGGGAACCGTTAGAATTGATTTTTGAAGTCAAAGCAGTCATCACAGTTGAAATTAAACCAGTTTTTAATAATAGACCACCAAGTGAAAGTGCAAGAATAATTAATGCAACTGTAGGCATCATACTTTCAATCCCACCTCGTGATAACAATTGATCGATTTCACGATTACCAGTATGTGATACAAAGCCAGAATTGATTACATTACCAACCGTAACAGCTTTTGTACTTGGGTCTTGAATAAATATCATAACAATAGCAACACCAATATTAAGCAAGATTGTGACAATCGCTGGAATTTTGCGCCATGCACAAATGAACATTAACGCAATAGGAATAATTGCCCAAAAGCTTATTGAAAAATTTTGTTGTAGGATGGATTCAACCTTTGTAATTTTGTTTAAACTTGTACCTGCGTGATTGTTTCCAAGAATTGCAAACAATATGAAGGAGATAATAAATGCAGGCACAGTTGAAAGCATTAAGTTCTTAATGTGTTTAAATAAGTCAGCGTCAACAACTGCAGCTGTGAGATTCGTTGATTCAGACAATGGAGACATCTTATCACCGAAAACCGCACCTGATACAATTGCACCAACTACTAAGGCTGGATTGAGTCCAATCGTTGTTCCAATTCCAAAGAATGCAATCCCAATGGTTGACATTACAGTGAATGCACTTTACGGCACTTCCTACAAGAGCACAGACTACAAAAACTGATGGAACAAACCATTTAACACTAATTATTTTGAAACCAACTACCATTAACGTTGGGATAATTCCTGCCTGAATCCAGACTGCAATCAGTGATCCAACTAGAATAAAGATGAAAATTGGCACAATTCCAGGTGTAATACCTGAAACAATTCTCTCATGGATCGTTTCAAATGAAAGGCGTTTAACAGCAGTGTAGATCATCACTATTCCAATTGCAGACAAAATTGCAATCGCAGGTGCGATTTTAAGAGCAATTACCCCAATAGCAATAGTAGCAATAATAATTACTAGCATAATGCTAGCTTCGATTAAACTAGGTTTATTTTCTTTTTTCATTTTCGATTTCCTCACAATCAATTTTTTTCGGTGTCAGTGATTGTTGAATTAATATCGAATTATTCCCCCACAGTTCATAGTCTTATCCTTTCTGAACTCAAAAAAAATTCGTCCATAGCTATATTTTGCTAAGGACGAATTTCTCCGCGGTACCACCTTAATTAAAAACAAATTGTTTTTCTCTTAATTATTGAATTGATATTCTACATCTTGGTGTAATTCAGACAATAAACCTGATCGATTCACAGCAACCATCGACTTTCTGAGCACCTAGTTTATTTCCTACTTATCCAAAACCTTTTTAAGTTTGAAGATGACATTACATGTAATCTGATATTTTGTCAATACCTTAATTAACTTTTATTTTGAAATCTCGACAACTTGCCAAGTTGGGACGCCGATCTTAGACATGACAACGTTAATATTATGATTACCCAATCGAGTTGTGTAGTAAAGAGAGCTTGAATTTCCACCTTCCGAATCAGAAGTATTTTTAACGCGTTCATTACGAGTTGTATTTTCAAGGAGATGAAAAGTTTCGTTATTTGAAGCAATTTTTTTCATTGTTTTGACGTCATGGTTTTTAATAATTTCATTTATTTGACTGTCAAGTCTTTGTGGAATGTAAGATCCGGAATAGAAATATATAAAAACAGTAATTACTAACACAGCTAATAACAAGTAGCTACATATAATTTTTTTGTTAGTCATAAGAAGTAACGTCCTCTCTGTATTTTATCCTTATGACTTGAAGACAAACTTATTTCAAGTGAGCGTGTTTAAGTCAAAAATATTTAACTCATTTGGTTACAGTTAGACTGATATTACCTAAACCGTTATCAAAATGAGCTGACCAAGTGCCTTCCTGCAACTTAGGAGGTAATACAAAGGTTCCTGTTGAAACATATTGACCAACACTTAGGTTTTTACCGTGTTGCTGTAATTTAGCAACTAACCAGCGTAATGATTTTAATGGATTGCCAAGTACTTCGGAAGAGGTTCCTTTTTTTAGTGATTCATTATTGAACTTAAGATTGCAATGAACGTCTGCTAAATCTTTGACGTTTTCAAAAGCAACGGCTGTTGAGAATAAATCGCCTACAACAACTAGTCCTCCAACAGCTGCATCTGAAACGACTAGATTTTTTTCAAGGCTTGGAAACCAGTCTTTGAATCTACAATCGGGAACTTCGAGTGCACCTGCAACACTTGTTTTTTGCATCAATTGTGCAAAACTGTCATCTGGACTGAGAGTTTTGTCAACACGAAATACCAATTCAACTTCAACTAGAGGTTCTAGCATGTCACTAAGCGCAAAGTTAGCGGGCGCATGTAGAAATCGGCTTTTGACTTGTGCTCCATAAAGAGGCGAGTCAGAAGCAAACATTTTCTGGGTTTCTTCACTGGTAAGTGAGATCTTGTAGCCACCAACGGCTTCATTTTTTAGTTTCATTAATTGATTTTGTACACGATAGGCACTTTCTTCATCGAATATTTGCTTGGACCAATCTTTAACATCGAGTGGTTTATTCGTTGTATAGGCTTGATATAGGGTATTTGCTAGTTTTTCTTCGGTTTCTGTTAAAGTAGCTACTTTATTTTGTTGTTTTTCCATTTTGATAATCTCCTTTATTTAAGGATTTCTCATCATGATTAAATGAGAAATCGCGATTGACTTAATCTGTGCTTTTTCATCATTTTTAATAATACCGCTTGGATCATCCATGATTTCTCACCTCCTTTGGCAATTTATACTAATAAAAAAGTCCCTTAACAGAGAAACTCTGCTAAAGGACGTCAAAAACGTGGTACCACCTTTTTTTATATCTGAAACTTGATACAGATATCTTAAATAAACTGTTAAAACAATTTATTGTCTCTGTAATGGGAGTACCCAGTAGAATCTAATTAAAGTTCGACCTACAACTCATAGAGGATTTTCACTAATTTTGACTTAATCATCTTACACCAACCGACGACTCTCTAAATTATTCAAAAAAGTTACTTTTTCTAATCAACGTTTAATATTCGTATAAACTTATTAACCGTATTTTAGTAATGCTCACATAAAATGTCAAGGAAAATTAAATTTTTATTTTTTAATCTTGCACAAGAATTTTAATTCCCTTGTATATGTTGTAGATAAATACAATTAAATCAACTAGTAAAATTATTCCAATAGTTAAAACCGCTGTCCAACTAGTTAACTGTGCATGTTCTGTTATTATGCCTGTTGTTCCCACGAAGATAATTCCTACAAGGGTGAGAAAAATAGGCAGAAGATGCAATAAAAAACTTTTTTTTGCGTGATTGCGAATAATTGGTTCATCTGCGCAGACAAACCAAATAATAAGTGGAAAGATAAATGGGGCAAAAACAATAGAAAGGTAAGAAAGAGAGCTTAATATTTTTATTTTTTGCATAATTTCCTCCGAAAAGTAAAAGTCAGTAATTCAAGCATAATACTATGATATACTGAATTTGTTGAGCTAACAATTAATTGTATGTTTTTGAATATTATAAAAGTAAAGAAATTTTTAAAGATGGATATCTGATTTTTTATTTTGATTCAGGAGGATGAAGGGATGCTCGTTGATTTTTTAAACGATTATTATCAAGCAAATTTAAAAAGTATTCACGATGTGGCTGGCAATCAACATCTTGTCGGAAATAGTAAGGTTTTTCATGGACCGCTTTTCGTTAAGATATTTAGGGAAAAGGCGATGTTTTACGCTGAACAACATGTTAATCAGTTCTATTATCCAGATATTTATTTGGACAGTGTTATTTTTGAAGATAAATATGTTGTAACCTTACGTGATCGTGAACTAAAAGATGTTGATCAACATAAAGTGACATCTGAGATGGCTTATAACTACGGGAGACTATTAGGTAGTTTTCATGAGAAAGTTACTGGTAATGTCTCGGTTGAAGAAAATAAACAACTTTTATCGCAAATCTTAATACAAAGAGTAGAGCAACTGCAAGGAAGTATCTATTATGAGAATGCACAGAAGGTTCTCCAGCTTTTAAGTTTTAATTTTGTAAAAACAAATCTTGAATATGAACAGTTGCCCAAAGTTGTATTACATGGTGATTTTAGCGTGCGTAATATCATGGAATTTGAAGGCAAAGACATCTTGATCGACTTTGAACGTTCCCATGTTGGCACAAGTTACCAAGATTTTATAAAGTTCTTTTATAACGAAGTTCGGGATGTCAAATTACGTAATGAATTTCTAAGAGGGTATGAAAAAGAACATCCATTTGAAATTCCTAGTAATGATTTACAGCGCTGTTTATTATTTTTATGTGCCCTTGACATCAGTCAATATAATGTTACTCATTCAGGCGGTAAATTTGGAGATATGGCAAGTAATATGATAGCCACAATTAAAGATGGAAATGCGGTTTTGGAATTATAGAACTTAATATATTGGCGACTAATTTTTTGCAGAAAAATACTGATAGCCAGAATTTTGGTGACTATCAATAGATGAGTTTGAAAAGTTTTCGTGATTTTGTTTAGTGTCTTCTCAAAAAATAGTATTTTACGTAGTGCTACTCGTACAGGTGAGTTACATTTATTTAGTTTTCGAAACTTTTTGAATTTTGTTGAACTTTATCATTTTTGAAATGCTTATAGTCATTTCTTTTTTGCTGGATGTTTCCCAAGTACTGAATTAAGATTGCAAAAATAAGGATTCCGATAATAGCTATGAATGTTGTCATACATTTCACACCTTCCCACGTAAATGTAACACTATTATTACATTGTTACAAAAATATTTCAAAGAAAAAGCTCTTTGAGTGAGGATGCTTTTTTAAAGATGAAGTAATTAGGAATAAAACAATCCCTTTTTGCTATTTATATTGCAAAAGTAATTGACAGTTTATTTAGACTATCATATAATGATTGGTGTTGTTTATGGCTCGGTAGCTCAGCTGGATAGAGCATCCGCCTTCTAAGCGGACGGTCGAGAGTTCGAATCTCTCCCGCGCCATTCTTGTGTGTTAGGATAGGGACTTGGACATTTTATGGTGCAGGTCCTTTTATCTGTCAAGATATTTGACGCAAGATTGAAAATCTGCTATGATTCTAATGTTGTATTTGTGCATGTCACAACTGCAACCGCGCGTGACCAGTTCACAAGTGTCATTCGACCACTCAGTCACGGCGAGTCTAAGTAAAATATTAAGGAGGTGCACATATGTACGCAATTATTAAAACAGGTGGCAAGCAACTTAAAGTAGAAGTTGGACAAGCAATCTATGTTGAAAAGTTGACTGCAGAAGCAGGTGAAAAAGTCACATTTGATCAAGTTGTTTTGGTAGGTGGAGAAAACACGACTGTTGGTAAACCATTTATTGATGGAGCAACTGTTACAGGTACTGTTGAAAAGCAAGGCCGTGCTAAGAAAGTCGTTACTTTCAAGTACAAGCCTAAGAAGCATTCACATACAAAACAAGGTCATCGTCAACCATATACAAAGGTTGTTATTGATGCTATTAATGCATAATCATTGAGGTGAATTTGAATGATAAAGGCTTCTTTTTTTTATAGTGAAGGCCAGTTAAATGGTTTTGAACTTAAAGGACATGCTGATTCAGGAGAATATGGCCAAGATATTGTGTGTGCGGCAGTTTCTGCTTTAGCGATTAGTACAATAAACGGACTTGAGCAACTAGCTAAAGTTCAATTGTATGTTGATGCTAATGAGCAAAATGGTGGTTTTTTGCAAGCACGCCTTGCAGATTCGGCTATTAATGATGAAGCTGCACAGTTGTTGCTAGCCAATTTCAGGTTAGGAATTGGCGATGTAACAAAAAATTATTCTGATTATATTGAGATTATAGAAGATAAAAGCTAGGGAGGTGCACTAATTATGTTAATGAATTTACAGTTTTTTGCTCATAAAAAGGGTGGTGGTTCGACTTCTAACGGACGCGACTCTGAATCAAAACGTTTAGGCGCTAAGCGTGCTGATGGACAATTTGTTTCTGGCGGTTCAATCCTTTATCGTCAACGTGGCACACGTATTTATCCAGGTGTTAATGTTGGTATGGGAGGCGACAACACATTATTTGCTAAAGTTGAAGGTGTTGTTCGTTTCGAGCGTAAAGGTCGCGACAAGAAGCAAGTATCTGTTTACCCTGAGGCTGAATAGATTAAATAAAGCTTTTGATATAAGATCAATACGGAACGTTATGTTTTGTGTTGGTCTTTTTTTATTATTTTTTCAATGATGGGAGGATTTTTTAATGAGTTCAAAAAGAGTTGAGAATTTACGTAAATTGATGGTAAAAATGAGTATCGACAGTTTTTTGGTGACAAATCCACTTAATATTTTTTACTTGAGTGGATTCACCGGGGATGATGGATTACTGTTAGTTACGGAGAACAATAACTATTTGATTACCGATGGACGTTTTGAACAACAAGTCAAGGCGAATCATTCTGATTGGATATTTTGTAACACCCGTAATTACTTAAAAACAGCATGTGAACTTGTTGAAAAAGAGAAGCTGTCTGTTATGGCTTTCGAGGATACAATCGCATATCAAGAGTATGATTTTATAGATGAGAATGCAACTACTGATATTGTTCCTGTTTCTGCCATTATTGAGAAATTACGTGCAGTTAAAGATCAAAGTGAGATTGATGAAATTCGCGATTCCTGCAAAATTGCGGGAAAAGGTTATGAATTTATGTTGCAAACAGCTTGTGCAGGCCAAAGTGAATTAGAATTATCCAATGAAATTGATTACTTTATGAAGAAAAATGGGACAGAAGAAAAGTCTTTTGAAACTATTGTTGCAAGCGGTGGGCGGACAACTTGGCCACATGGAACTGCAACTAGAAAGCTATTAGCGGATGGTGATTTGATTACAGTCGACTTTGGTTATTATTATCATCACTATACTTCAGATGTAACTAGGACATTTTCGTTGGGCAAACAGTCACAAGAGGTCAAAGATATATATCAAATTGTTTTAGAGGCTGAACATAGAACGATCGAAGCGATAAAACCTGGAATAAGCGGGCGAGAACTGGATGAAATTGGTCGCGGTTTTATTGAAAGAAAAGGATATGGTAAGTACTTCAATCATGGGATGGGTCATGGCATAGGTCTAGATATTCATGAATTGCCAAATGTAGGTGCGCGTTTTGCAGATATTATGGAGTCAGGTCATATTGTAACGATTGAACCGGGAATATATATTCCTGGAATAGCTGGTATTCGAATTGAAGATGATATTTTGGTAACAGAAAAAGGCTTTGAGATTTTAACTGATTTTCCAAAAGATTATCAGGAACTATAGGATAAACTTGCTTTTTTACACTAAGTGTTGCTATTATAAAATGTATTCTATTATTCTGGGGAAGTTTTATGTGATGATTATGGTAAAATAATTTTAAAAGCAACTGCCCAGAGATATAATTCGTAGGAGGATTACAATGATTTCAGTAAATGATTTTAAGAATGGTTTAACAATTTTAGTTGATGGGGAAATTTGGCGTGTTGTTGAATTTCAACATGTTAAACCTGGAAAAGGTTCAGCTTTTGTGCGTTCAAAACTTAAAAATTTGCGTAGTGGTGCTGTCCAAGAAAAAACATTTCGTGCGGGTGAAAAAGTAGAGAGAGCACAAATTGATAACAAGAAAATGCAGTACCTTTATGCTGATGGCGCAAGTCTTGTATTTATGGATATGGAGACATATGAACAACTTGAGTTGCCAGAAGAACGTGTAAAAGAAGAATTAAATTATTTGAAAGAAAATATGGTAATAAATATTATTATGTTTGGTTCTGAAACACTTGGGGTGGATTTGCCAAACACGGTTGACCTTGAAGTTACTGCTACAGAACCAGGAATTAAGGGAGATACTGCTTCTGGTGGTTCGAAACCTGCTACCCTTGAGACTGGATTGGTTGTGCAAGTTCCATTTTTCATTAATGAGGGAGACGTACTAACAATCAACACACAAGATGGCAGTTATATTTCTCGCGCCTAAATCAAAGGAGGTCTCGATGATGGCAGAAAATAATAACATTTTTATAGAAAGTAAAGAAGCAACATTAGGACAAATTGGAATTGCACCTGAGGTAATCGAGGTAATTGTTGGGATTGCTGCGAGCCAAGTTGATGGTGTTTATTCAATGCGAGGATCACTTGCAAATAGTGTAAATGAACTCTTTGGTCGTAAAAGCCGTGGTAAGGGAGTCAAGCTTGGTCAATCAATGGAAACGCTGACTGTTGAGATTTATGTTTTTTTGAACTATGGTGTTTCGGTTCCAAAAGTTGCATCTGAAATTCAAGAAAAGGTCAAGCAACAATTATTATTTATGACTGGATTAGAATTAGCAACAGTGGATGTTTATGTTCAAGGTGTTGTTCCTGAGAAGCAAGTTTCGACCGTTGATCCTAACAATTTATTTGATGGGGAAAATGGTGGCGAAAAGTGACTATGAGTAGACATGAGATGCGCAAGATAGCTTTTCAAATGTTATTTGCGTTGGAGAGTAATCAAGATATTGCTATTGATGAGTTATATTATCAGGTTAAAGATGAAGAGAAAGAAACCGAACAAGTTCCAGGTTATGTTCATACTTTAGTTACTGGTGTTAACGAGAAAAAATCGGATCTTGATGGAACTATTCAAAGATTTTTGGGTAAGGGTTGGACGCTTGCACGTCTCAATAAGATAGATATAATTGTTTTACGTTTAGCAATTTTTGAGATTCAGAACATCGAAGATATTCCGAATAGGGTTGCGATAAATGAGGCCTTAGAGTTAACAAAGGAATTTAGTGATGAGAAGTCGCGTCGCTTTGTTAATGGTGTGCTTTCAAACTTGATTCAATAATACATTTTCAATCAAGTTATTTAGATAGTCAAACGTAACTGCGTGCGACAGTATCAATAGTTAAATTTTAAAACATCTGGACTATTATAGGTCTAGGTGTTTTTCTGTTATGTATCGATTAGAGTGGAAATTTCAGTTAATTAATAATTAAATCAATCTGAAAAAATACTGGCGAGATATGCTAAAATGGAATGCAGATATAGGCATGAAGGTGCTTAATAATTTTTACATAAGGTAGGATGAATAATAATGACAGAGATTATAGACGGACGAGCGCTTTCACATAAAATCAGGCAACAATTAAAACAACGAACAGTTCTATTACGGGCACGGGGGATAATTCCTGCACTGGCAGTTATCTTGGTAGGTTCTGATAACGCAAGCCAAATATATGTACGCAACAAGCATCGTGCAGCGGCAGAAATCGGACTTGCTACACAAGATTTCAAATTTCCAGATACAACAACCGAAGAAGAGTTGTTGGAACTGATTACTAAGTTGAATGTTGATCCAAAGGTGCATGGAATTTTAGTTCAATTGCCATTACCTCCACAAATTAATGCTGCGAAAATAACTGCAGCAATTAATCCGATAAAGGATGTTGACGGATTTCATCCATTAAATGTGGGGCAACTCTTCCTTAATGATCCTCAATCGTTACCATGTACACCACATGGTATTATGAGATTATTGGCTGAACACCAGATTAATGTTGCAGGGAAACATGTTGTTATTGTTGGTCGCAGTAATATTGTTGGTCGACCAATGGCAGCATTATTATTGAATGCAGATGCAACTGTTACAATTACTCATAGTAAAACTTCAAATTTACGTGAATTGACACAGCAGGCAGATATTTTGATTGTTGCAATTGGACGGGCAGAATTTATTAAAAAAGCGGATGTTAAACCTGGAGTG